>CALFBB010000026.1 GCA_937944885.1 uncultured cyanobacterium | reverse complement strand
GTACCGATCCCCAGTCCCAACACCGCAATCTCGGGATGGGGATCCCTAATTTGGTGGCGAAACTGGGCAAAAACCTGTCCCACTGGCCCGGAACGGGAAAAATAGGTGAGCGGTTCAGCGGCTTTTTCGGGATCCAAATTTTGGCTGCCGTGCAGCGTGGTGCCATGCAAGAGGCTGCGGAAGGACCCGACTGGGTTGTGGTACTCTACAATCCGGCTTAACCCCAAGGCATTGCGCTCACTGTGAATAACCTCTAAGCCGGGTTGAAGCCAAGCTTGCCCCGATAGCAAAGCTATGCCACAGGTCATAGCAGCCCAGGTGGTTGCCGTTTTCCATCTGGGTTTGCCGGTCATTATCCACAGCCAAGCCAGCCCCAGCCCCAGGCCTACCGCGGCTCCGACAGGCAACCCTGCCTGCAACCGAAAGCCCAGCATCAATAGAGGCAAGATCAACCCCAGTCCCAGCCAGAGCCCCAACTGTCCGCCCCGCACCCCCATTACCCACAGGGACAACGCCAGCAGCAGCGGATATTCCAGCAAATTCTCAAACACCTGCGCCGCCAAGAGGCCGGCAAACACTCCCCCCAATCCTCCGCCAAAGGCCAGCCCCAGATAAAAGCGGGTCAATTCCTCTGCTGGCGGACGGGATTCGGCCAACTCGCTATGACACCCCCAGCAGACCAACCCAAAGGCTGTTAAATGAAGTGGCAGCAGCAAGAGCCACGGCTGTACCCAGCCCAGCGCCTGTACCCCCACCGCCCCACAGACTAAGAAGGCCGCTACCCCTGCTCCCGCTCCATCGAGAGAGAAGCCGGCAAAGGCCAGCATGAAGGTGATCAAATAGATGGCCAGCGGAATTGTCCACAGCAACGGCACCGCCCCCACATCGGTAGTCAAGAGGGTTGTAACCGCCACCAACAGCCCTGAGGGCACAAAAGCCAGGGCCGCCCAACGCCAGGGATCCCCTTGCTTGTTTCTGCAAAGCTTTTCCTGTCCGGTCTTTCGGCCGTTGACTTGCTCCTCAGACCCAGCCTCTTGCGGATCTGGCTGTTCCCCGACCAGAACATCTTTCTGTTGGGCAGATTTTGCCCCAGAAAACCGCCGGCCCAGTAGCACTTCAGCCCCACAGAGGAGCACCAGCCCGGACACCAGCCCATAGGCGACTTTCCACAGACAAGCTTGCCCGGTGAGGGGTAAACCAGGCTCCAGCAGCAACGGATAGGCCAACAGCCCGGCCAAACTGCCGGCATTGCTGGCTACATAGAGGAAGTACGGATCCCGCCTTGAAGGATCCCTGCCCCCCAGCGCAAACCAGTGTTGCAGCAGAGGGGTGGTTGCCGAGAGGGCCAGCATTGGCCCCCCTACCGCCAGGGTGAGCTGAACCCACAAAGCCAGCACCGGCGACTGCACCTCTACCGGGATCCCCTCTGAAATGCCCAGGCGAAAAGGCAGCAGGCTCAACCCCGCCAGCAGTAAGGCCCCGTGCATCAGCACACCGGCTCTTGGCGCAAACCCCTGCTTCACCCGATCCGCCCACAGGTAGCCCAACCCCAGCACCACCTGAAAAAAGGCCAGGCAGGTATTCCACACCAGCGGGGATCCCCCCCAAACGGGCAGCAGCAACTTGCCCACCAGCAACTGGCCCCAAAACAGACAAAAGGCACTACCAAAAAGGCAAAGGGAAAAGAGCCCCATCAAAGCCGCGCCGCCCAAGTCCTCCGCCTGACAGTATGCCCTAGCCTCGCCAAATACCCGCCGTCGATCAACGAGTCAGCACCTGCAGCGGATAGCGCTCGGCCAGCTCTCCTTCCACTTTGCTCAACCATTCTTCTTCAAAAACCCAAACTTGCCCCTGTTGCACACGACCATCGGGGTTCTGGGTCAGCTCTAGCCAATACACCAGTTGGTTACCCCGCAGCACCACCCCCTGAATAGCCAGAGACAAGGTAAAGGTTTGATTGCCCGCCAGGGCTTCCGGAGCAGGGTAGCGGATCACCTCCACCGCCTGATCCAAATCCGCTGCAATTTCCGGCCCATAGACATCCCGAATCGCTTGAAACAAATCCTCCGGGGTCAGACCTTGGGGGCGAAAGAAGGTCATCCGCTCCGAGCGAATCCTCTCCCGATTCAGGGGATTGATGATCCGCCCAGGCGGGGCCACCGAGGCCAGGAAGGTAAACCGGGATCCATCCGGCTCGACCCGATGGATATTCAGGGTTTCACCTGGGCGGGGCCGCAAAACAGGGTTATCCCGCACCCAGGCAGCAGCTTGATCCGGCGACTGCCCAGGGATCCCCCAAGCCACCGGCTGTAAGCCCAACATCACCCATGAGACCATTCCCAAGCTCATCCAACTGGACTGTCCCATTCGCTTGACTGCCTGCTTGAAAACGGGCCACTTGTCACAAAGCACCTTCCTGATTCCTCCTGGCAAACACTGTTGTGGGTCACTTGCACGTTCTAATCATGGGCTTGGAACAGGCCCTGCTTCTCAAGGTTTGACTGAGGTTCTGGGCCACCTTTCCCTTCCCTACTGTATCTGGACAGGTCGGGGTACTGATTGCGTCTGAACGCGGGCCTCACGGCCATTTCCTGCAAGGACAGCCAAGGAGCCCTTAGACAAGCCACCCAGATCAACAGAGGTTTATCCCGCAAAACGTGAAAAGTATCTTAAGATCAAGGGCAAGCAAATCTCACATACATGTGTTAGGTCAGCACCTCAGGAGGTAACCGATGGCTCTCGTTGCAATGCGGACGCTGCTGGATCATGCCGCGGAAAATGGCTACGGCATTCCTGCTTTCAATGTCAAC
Source organism: uncultured cyanobacterium (assembly GCA_937944885.1). Lineage (GTDB taxonomy): Bacteria > Cyanobacteriota > Cyanobacteriia > Thermostichales > Thermostichaceae > Thermostichus. The sequence goes on along the minus strand of CALFBB010000026.1, from coordinate 33,165 downwards.
AACATGGAGCAGATCCAATCGATCATGCAGGCAGCCCACGAAACCAACAGCCCCGTCATTCTGCAAGCCTCTCGGGGGGCACGTAAGTATGCGGGTGAGAACTTCCTCCGCCACCTGATCTTGGCGGCTGTGGAAACCTATCCCCACATTCCTGTGGCCATGCACCAAGACCACGGCAACAGCCCTGCCACCTGCTACTCCGCGATTCGCAACGGCTTTACCAGCGTCATGATGGATGGCTCCTTGAAAGAGGATGCCAAAACTCCCGCCAGCTACGAGTACAACGTGGCCGTCACCGCTGAGGTGGTGAAAGTAGCCCACTCCATCGGCGTGAGCGTGGAAGGGGAACTCGGCTGCTTGGGATCTTTGGAAACCGGCCAAGGGGAAGCTGAAGACGGCCATGGCGCCGAAGGGGTGCTCAGCCATGATCAATTGCTCACCGACCCGGATCAAGCGGTAGATTTTGTCGAGCAAACCCAGGTGGATGCCTTGGCGGTTGCCATTGGTACCAGCCATGGTGCCTATAAGTTCTCCCGCAAACCCACGGGCGATATTCTCGATATGGACCGGATTGCCGAAATTCACCGCCGTCTGCCCAACACCCATTTGGTGATGCACGGTTCTTCTTCCGTGCCCAAAGAATTGATCGATATTATCAATGAGTTTGGTGGTTCCATTCCCGAAACTTACGGCGTGCCCCTAGAAGAGATTCAGCGGGGCATCAAAAACGGGGTGCGCAAAGTTAACATTGATACCGATAACCGCTTGGCTATTACTGCTGCGGTGCGGCGGGCCCTGGCTGAGGATCCCAGCAACTTTGACCCACGGCATTTCCTCAAACCTTCCATCAAGGAAATGCAAAAGGTGTGCGCCGAGCGCTACATTGCCTTCGGCTGTGCTGGTCATGGCACCAAGGTACCGGTGGTAACTTTGGATGAGATGGCGGCCAAGTATGCTTCTGGTGCTTTGTCCGCTCAGGTGAAGAAGACGGTTGCCGTTTAACCCCTCGCTAGGCCTGGCGCATTCTCGGCGGGGCATGTCGAGGCCACCTCTAGGAAGCGACAGTTCAACCTGCGAATCAACTGGCTGCGAATCAACTGGTGAACCAGCCTCTAGCTGTTTGGGCGGTAGGGGGCTGGTTTTTCTTCAAGGGAGAGGCAGCAGGCATGCCCCTGAGCTGGGTAGGTTGTCTGCTGCCCTTTTGGAGAGCAGCCAAACTGGCTAACGGCAATCCTTCCTGTAACCGGCGGCTGAAGGGCATTAAGATGAAAAAATCGAGTCCTTGGCGGTGGGCCTTTTATGTCGCACATGTCGCATCTGGATCCCACTCTCTACTTTGACCACAGCGCCACCACCCCACCTCGACCGGAGGTGATGGAGGCGATGCAGAGGGCAATGGAAGAGCACTGGGGTAATCCCTCTAGTTTGCACGGCTGGGGAGAGCGAGCGGCAATGGCCATGGAACGGGCACGGCAGCAGCTGGCGGATCTCCTTAACTGTGAACCGGAAGCGTTGCTGTTTACCTCTGGCGGCACCGAGTCCAATAATCTAGCTCTGTTTGGGGTTGCCCAAGGCTGGAGCAGGCCGCAACATCTCATTATTTCCAGCGTTGAACATGCTTCGGTGGAAAATGCTGCCCGCCAGTTGGAAGCTCAAGGTTGGCAGGTAACCCGGCTGTCTGTCAACCGCTTTGGACAGGTGGATCCCGAGCAGCTCAAAAAGGCCTTGCAGCCCAATACCGTCTTGGTCTCGATTCTGCACGGCCAAAATGAGGTGGGATCCCTGCAACCGATTGCTGAGCTAGGCCACATTTGTCGCCAAGCCGGGGTCCTGTTCCACAGTGATGCTGTGCAGACGGTGGGGCGAATCCCGTTGGATCTTTCCCAATTGCCGGTGGATATGCTCTCTCTATCTGGGCATAAGCTCTATGGGCCCCAGGGGGTCGGTGCTCTCTACCTGCGATCGGGAGTGGTGTTGCATCCGCTCCTGCGCGGGGGTGGACAAGAACGACGCTTGCGCTCCGGCACCCAAGGGATCCCCGGGATTGTTGGCTTGGGGGTGGCAGCAGTTTTGGCAGCAGCAGAATTGCGGTCGGAAACGGCGCGGTTACGCAGGCTGCAGCAGCAGTTGCATCGGGCATTGCAGGAGGTGCCTGGATTAATCCTGACCGGGCCGCAGGATCTGGAGCAACGCCTGCCCCATCATCTCAGCTATTGCACCGAGAGGATCCCGGGCCATGGGTTGGTTGCAGCCATGAGCCAGCTGGGAATCGGCATTAGCGCCGGATCCGCCTGTAGCAGCGGGCAGTGGATCCCCAGCCGCATTCTCTTGGCTATGGGTTACTCTGAAGCAGAAGCCTTGGGATCCATTCGCCTTAGCCTTGGTAGGACCACCACTGCGGCTGCTGTAGAGTATGCAGCCGGGTGTCTGCGCAGACTAATTCTTTCCGGCCTAGGAGGAGAGTCCCTGAGACCCCAGCCGGTACTTGCGGGTTCTGGTCTAGGTCGGGGATCTAGTGCCTTGTGGGCTGGGTTTGGTTAAGGTATTGAAGAGTCACGGGGCTGGTCATCATGGCTGAGATGAGTCCGTATCAAGTACTGGGAATCAGCGAAGAAGCCTCCTTCGAGGAGATTCAGTCGGCACGGGAGCGGTTGCTGGCCAGCTTGGGTGCGGATGAACAGCAGCAGGAGCGGGTGGAGCAAGCTTACGACGCCATCTTGATGCAGCGGCTGCGCCTGCGCAAAGAGGGCAAAATTGCCGTTCCCGATCGGATTCGCTACGCTGAGCAACGGGCTACTCCTACCCCTGCACCGGATCTGAGTGTGCCCCCACCTGCTGGCAAAACCTCCAGCTGGATTCACCGTTGGCTGGATACTCCTACCCTGGCTGACACCCTCTTGCCCACCACTGCCATTCTGGGGGGGTTGATTGCCTGGGTAATTTTCACCTCTGATGAGTATCCCTCACTACAGCTGGCACTGGGGCTGATGGTTTCTATTTATTTTCTCTACCGTAAAGAGCGGCGCTTTATTCGCTCCTTTCTCTTAGCCTTGGCAGGCTTGAGCTTGGGGTTGCTGCTGGCTTACGGCATTGTTATCCCGCTCACCGGTGGGGATGCACCGGGAGCCTTGTTGGTGGGAATTACCTTTGGGGTGATGTGGCTGATAACCAATTTTTTACACTAGCTGGGGACTTTGACCAAGATAGACGGTCAAAAGAGCCCATTCAAACATTCATTGCAAGCGTAGCCACCCTGTCTATTTTCGGATCCCCACTGAAGGACTTCCGGCCTACACTAGCGATAGTATGGATGCGGCGATCATGTGGGAGAGCAGGTCTAGGGGTGGGGTATCTCGGTTGGCCTTGAAGCGCACGTCCTCCCGTTTGCGTCGGCCTGCTCTAGGTGATGGCCGAGGGTTCTCCACTGGGGATACAGGATTGGTCAGGATCCCACGTCGCCGCCGCACTGCCCAGGGGCAAAACTTTGCTGAGGAACTGGGGCTATGGCTGGGGTGGATCCTCGGCGACCAGTTACCGACGGTTGGGCAGCTGGCCTTTCGCACTTGGATGACCGGTTTGGTGTTGGTGCTTGCCCTGTTCCTCACAGGAGCCCGCTTGGTCTACCTACAACACCGCCAGGGACCGATGTTGCAGGAGCGGGCCCAGGCCCAACAGCGGGCCCAGTTACGGCCTTTCATCCCTCGCCGCTCAATTGTGGATCGCCACTCCCTTGCTAAGCAGCAGGCGGAGCTGCTGGCGGTGGATCGCCCTGTCTACACTCTCTGGGCCCACCCGCGTCTTTTTGGCCGGCGCACCCCTGAGGATATTGCAGCTGCTCTTGCTCCTGTGTTGCGTCGTCCGGCAGAGCAACTGGCAGCACAGCTATCGGTCAATCACACTGTGCGGCTGGAGCGCTGGGTTTCGCAGGAGGTGGCGGATCAAATTCAGGCGCTCTTTCTGGATGGACTGGAGTTGGTGAGCGAACGGCAACGCATTTATCCTCAAAAGGAAATGGCTGCTGAGGTGGTGGGCTATGTGGATCTGGATCACCAAGGCCAAGCGGGATTGGAGTATTCCCAACAGGGGTTAGTGGAGCGACATGTTCAACCGGTAACAATTCCCCGCGATGGCTACGGCCAGCTCTTGGCGGCGGAAGTGCCGGAGGGCTTGTTTCAAGTCGGAGAGACGGTGTTGCAGCTGACTCTGGATATGCGTCTGCAACGGGCTGCTCGCGCTGCTCTGAAAACGCAACTGCAGCGATTTCAGGCTCTACGGGGTACCGTAATTGTTCTGCAGCCGCAGACAGGGGAGATCCTGGCTTTGGTGACCGAGCCTACCTACGATCCTAACCGCTATTTCGAGTTTGATCCGGCGCTGTTTCGCAACTGGGCAGTTACGGATCTCTACGAGCCGGGTTCCACCTTCAAACCTATCAACATTGCCATTGGGTTGAATGCCGGTGCCTTTCGGCCGGATGAACGGGTGTATGACGAGGGGCGGATCCTTGTGGGTCAGTGGCCAATCCAAAATTACGACTACAACCAGCGGGGTGCCCATGGCTGGATGAGCGTGGGTGATATTCTCAGACAATCCAGCAACGTCGGGATGGTGCACCTGATGCGCAAGCTGGATCCACGGCAGTACTACAACGCCTTGGTGCGGCTAGGGCTGAATGAACGTAGCGGTGTGGATTTGCCCTTTGAACCGGCCAGCCGCCTGAAGCCGCTGCGGCAGTTTGTTACGGTGCCGGTGGAACGGGCCACCACGGCCTTTGGCCAAGGCTTTGCTCTGACGCCTCTGCAGTTGGCCAGTTTACACTGCATCATTGCCAATGGCGGCTGGAAGGTGCAGCCCCATGTGGTGCGCGGCTTGGTGGAGAAAGACACTGATACCTTGGTCTGGGGATCCCCGCAGCCCCAACCGGTGCGGGTTCTCTCGGAGCAAGCCACCTTAGCTGTGCGCATCCAGATGCGGGATGTGGTGGACTTTGGCACGGGGCAATCGGCCAAGATTGAGGGGTATGAGATCGGCGGCAAAACCGGTACTGCCCAAAAGGCCTCCCCACAGGGCGGGTATTTATCGGGTCAGCGCATCACCAGCTTTGTGGGTTATTTTCCGGCCCTCCGCCCTAACTATGTCATTCTGGCGGTACTGGATGAGCCTCGTGGGGAAGATGCTTTTGGCTCCACCACCGCTGCTCCTATTGTCCGCTCTGTTATCCAGGAGATCATTGCCCTAGAAGGGATCCGACCCAATGTCCCTTGACTTACCCTTGAGGAACTGCCCTCCTGGCAAAGGTTAAAGTCGGATCAGGTTAACCCAGTTGCTGTTTTTCTCTTCACTTGGGATTCCCCATGCATACTCTTACCCCTCTTTGCTCCAGTCCGATTGATCTGGATCGTCTGCTCACCCCTGAAATTCAGCGACCTGCTCGTTACCTGGGCAAGGAATTTGGGGCCGTCCATCGGCCTTGGGACTCGGCCCAGGTGCGCTGGGTTCTCAGCTACCCGGAGTTATACGAGGTGGGAGCCTCCAACTTGGGCCACATTATCCTTTACAACATCCTCAACGCCCAACCGGATCAGCTGTGTGACCGTACCTATCTACCTGGCCCGGATCTGATTGCCCGCATGCGCCAACTGGGGATCCCGTTGTTTGCGGTGGAATCCCGCCGCCCTTTGCGGCAGTTTCACATCATCGGCTTCAGTCTGGCCTACGAGTTGGGAGGCACCAACATCCTGGAGATGCTAGATCTGGCCGAGATCCCGCTTCACTGGTGGGAGCGCCAATCCTTGCCCGTGTCGGCTTGCCCCCTGATCTTTGCCGGCGGGCCAACCGCTACCTCCAATCCCGAGCCCTTTGCCGATTTCTTTGACTTTTTTGTATTTGGGGATGGGGAGGAGGTGCTGCCGGAAATCGGCAGGGTGCTGGCCCAATCTCTGCCCAAGTCTCGCCAAGAGGTGTTGCTGGATCTGGCCCAGGTGGCAGGGGTGTATGTGCCGCAGTTTTATGCCGGGATTCCCCCCAGGCCTGTTGTTGCCGGGATCCCCACTCGCATTCGCCGGCGGGTAGCAATGCCCCAACCAGAGTATTCGGTGGGGTTGGTGCCCTATGTGGAGACGGTGCACGACCGACTGGTGATGGAGGTGCGGCGGGGCTGTACGCGGGGCTGTCGCTTCTGCCAACCGGGGATGCTCACCCGTCCGGCGCGGGATGTGGATCCAGAGCAGGTGGTGGAGGCTGTGGTACAGGGCTTGCGCAAAACCGGCTACAACGAGTTTTCCCTCTCTTCTCTCAGTTGCTCCGACTATCTTTCCCTGCCGGCGGTGGGGGCAGAGCTGCACAACCGTCTCCTCAAAGACCAGATTGCCCTTTCTCTTCCTAGCCAGCGGGTGGATCGCTTTGATGCCCAAATTGCCGCCATTATGAAGGGATCCCGCCGTTCTGGCCTGACCTTTGCCCCCGAAGCCGGCACCCAGCGCCTGCGAGACATTATCAATAAGGGGCTGACCGATGCCGATCTGATTCGCGGCATTCGCACTGCTGCCCAGGAAGGGTGGGACAAAATTAAGCTTTACTTTATGATTGGGCTACCCGGAGAAACCGATGAGGATGTGCTTGGGATTGCCCGCACAGTGCGCATGCTACAACGGGAATGCGCCGCCGTCGGTCGGGCCAAGGTGCAATTTACCCTAACCCTTTCCAACTTTACTCCCAAGCCCCACACCCCCTTTCAGTGGCACCGGGTGGACTACGCTGATATTCAGCGCAAGCAAGAATTGCTAAAGCAAGAGTTGCGGCACCTGCGGGGGGTGAAAGCCCACTTCACCGACATTCGCTTTAGCATCTTAGAGGATCTCATTGGCAAGGGGGATCGCTCCCTGGGCCAGATGATTGAGCGGGCCTGGCGGGCCGGCGCCGGCATGGATGCCTGGTGGGAAAACATTGAGGCTGCCTATGCTGCCTGGGTGAGAGCCTATCGGGAAGCCACCGGAGCTGAGGGCACAGCGGCTGCGGATCTTCCCAACGCTCATCTGCCCGTCCATGAGTTTGACCTGGAGGATCCCCTGCCTTGGGATCACATCGACACCGGCATCGACAAAAAATGGTTACAAAAAGATTACCGCCGCGCCCTAGAAGCCATCACCGTAGAAGACTGCTCCTTTGAGGGGTGCTCCGCCTGTGGCATCTGTGGCCCTGGTTTTGGCCACAACATTGTTCTCCCGCCTGCCCCTATTCCACCGCTGCAAAGTAAACCTACTCCCACCCCCGATCCCCTTGAGCCGGAACAGGCAGCCCAACGCTTTCGCATCACCTATGGCAAGACCGGTGATCTGCGCTGGCTGGGACATCTGGATCTGATGCGCCTTTGGGAAAGGGCCTGTCGGCGGGCGGGGCTGCCCCTAGCCTTCAGTGGTGGCTACCATCCGATGCCGCGCCTTTCCAATGCCAATGCTCTACCGATCGGTCATGTGGGATGCGGCGAAATTTTGGATCTGGAACTGCTGCCCCGTTACTTGTTTGGGGAGCAGCTGCCCTTTAGCCCCGAGGAGCTGCGGGCCCGCCTCACGGAGCAACTGCCTGCCGAAATCCCCATCCACACCATCCAAGAGATCAACCGCTGCGATCCCTCTGCTACTGAGGCGGTTTATGCAGCCGAGTATCAACTCACCGTTAGAGCTGAGGATAGTGATCCCAACTGGGTAGATTGGGTCAACCAAATCCTGGATAGCCCAGAAATTTGGATTGAGAGACGCTCCAAATCCGGCAAACCTTACACCTTCAATGCCCGTGCTTTACTTTACTGCTTGGAATTCCAGGGCCAAGACTCAGATGGATCTGCCTGCCTCTTCTATCGAGGCAGTTGTCGCAACGATGGCGCTTACCTACGGCCTGTCCATCTGGTGCAAATGGCTGAAAACTTGGGCTTGCCTACTTGGGAGCTAGTAGCGGTGGAACGGTTATGCTTGCTGCTTACAGATCATCAATCCGGCTCTTGACCCCCTGCCGTTGTTCCCCACTGTGCCGACAGGGTTGTAGGCTGAGGGATCTCACAAGCGCTATAATTTTTGCATCGTCGGCTTCTGCTGCTGTGAAGCTCGTTGGCCTATCCTCACCAAAGGCGAGGTGAGCAGCGGGTAGAGAGTTGAACCGGCTCCTGGAATGGAAACAGTCTTAGCTCAATGCCCAGAGAACGCGAACACGCGCAATGTGGTGGATAGTGGAGGGGATAGCTCACCCCTTGGTTTTCCATCAGGGTGCTTCTGGTATCCTCCCTGTTCTGTAATCCATTGAGGTTGCACCGGGGGATTGGCAACAGAGCCTTGGCTAAAGTTGGGGCTAGAAAAGCCTCCAGCCCACTGTCGCGACCGCAGCCATATTCAAACAGGAATGTGAGCAGCCGTTTTTGCTAGGGGTATTTTCCCTCCTTTATCCTTACCCACCCGAGCCCCGAAAAGACTTACGGGCTAACCCTGATAAAGCTAGTTCAAGCATCAGTTCAAGCAATGGATAACCCCATGTTCACTAGGTTTTGGTTAGTGGATCCGCGCTGGATCCTGGCAATCAGTAGGTCAGCCTCCTTCCCTGTGGATGGAGCCGGCATACTCTACTCCTGGCGCAGGGAGGCTTGTTGATGCCTAGGCAGATTGTGATTGCCGAGCAACACCGAGTTGCAGCCGTCTTTGCTGAAGATCAAGTTCAAGAGCTGATCGTCGCCAGTGGTGCTCACCAAGTGGGGGACGTTTATCTGGGAATTATTGAGAACGTCCTGCCCAGCATCGATGCTGCCTTTGTCAATATCGGCCCTTCCGAGCGCAACGGTTTTATTCACGTTACCGACCTAGGTCCGTTGCGTCTCAAGCGCAGCCATGCCTCCATTACGGAGCTGGTTGTGCCCCAGCAGAAGGTCTTGGTGCAGGTGATGAAGGAGCCCACCGGCAACAAAGGGCCGCGCCTGACCGGAGATCTGGCCTTTCCGGGTCGGTATTTGGTGTTACGCCCCTACGGCAAGGGGGTGCACCTGTCCCGCCGCATTGAGGATCGAGAAGAACGCAACCGCCTCAAATCCCTGGCCATTTTGATCAAACCGCCCCAAATGGGTCTGCTGGTGCGCACTGAGGCAGAGGGAGTGTCTGAAGAGGCCATGATTGACGACCTAGAGCAATTGAAAAAGCTCTGGGAAGACATTCAGCAACAGTATCAGTCGGCACGTGGGCCGGGGCTCCTCAACCGGGATGATGACTTTATTCAACGGGTTTTGCGGGATGTTTATTCGGAAGATGTGAACCGTATTGTGACCGATTCTCCGGCAGGGGCCAAGCGGGTGCGCACCTACTTACAAAGTTGGAACCAGGGCCAAATGCCTGCCGGGGTCTTTGTGGATGCCCACCGTGAACCCACCCCGATTTTGGAATACTTCCGGGTCAATGCCGTCATTCGTCAGGCACTGCGCCCCCGGGTGGATCTGCCTTCCGGTGGCTACATCATCATCGAGCCTACAGAGGCCCTGACGGTGATCGATGTCAACTCCGGCTCCTTTACCCAATCGGCCACCTCCCGCGAGACGGTGCTGTGGACCAACTGTGAAGCGGCCACCGAGATTGCCCGCCAACTGAGATTGCGTAATATTGCCGGGGTGATCGTGGTGGATTTCATCGATATGGATTCCCGCCGTGACCAGTTGCAGGTCTTGGAGCACTTTAACAAGGCCCTGTCCAGTGACAAGGCTCGTCCGCAGGTGGTCCAACTCTCGGAGTTGGGTTTGGTGGAGCTGACTCGCAAACGCCAGGGACAAAGCCTCTACGAGATTTTTGGTCATCCCTGTCCCACTTGTGAGGGCTTAGGGATCCTGGCGCGACTGCCGGGGGTTGAGCCCGGTCGCCTACTGACGGTAGAAAACGGTCTTGTCGTAACGCTGCCCGACGAGGGGGAGGACGCTCATGGGGATGAGCAAGGCTACACCCCACGAGATGGTGATTCCCAGCGGGTGCGTTTGCGGGTGGGAAATGATGGGGTGTCTAGTCGTACCCCTACTCCTCTGCGGCGATCTCGGTCGGGCCTGGGGCAAGGAGGCCAGAAACCGCCACTGGATCCCTTTTCCCTTTTTTCCATCCCGGCGCAGCTGGAGGAGGAGTCTCCTGCAGAAGCAGGGCGCAAGCGTCAAGAGGGGGGGGATCCCCGGCAGGTGGACAGTGAAGCAGATGCCCTCTCGGCTGCAAAAGCTTTTGGGGAGGATTTGCCGCCAGAAATGACAGGTATTGGCTCACGAGTGGGTCAAAAACGCAGAGATGCCCGTCGCTCTGGCCGCCCAGAAGAGGGAGAAGCCCACAGCCCCCGTAAAGATTACCTCTCCCCAATGCGAATGGAAGAAAGTCGGCCTGCTGTGGCACGGCAAACCATCACGGTTGAAATGACGCCTTTGCAGCAACGGGTGTATTCAGAATTGGGCCTATCACCGCTGTTGCTTCTTGATCAGCCACCCCCTCCGGGTCAAGATACAGTGGTCACGGTAGCTCTACCGGGTGTGGCTACAGCCTCGCAGGGTTCAGTTTTGGAAAATACGGCCTTGGAAGGCCATGAACCATCGCTTGTGGATTCACTCCGATCTGAGGCCCAAGTGGATGCTGAGGTTGAACCAGAACCTCAGGATCTAGGTGGTGCTTTTCAGGCCAACTTGGCCCAGGAAGAGCAGATTCCCCTGCCGTCGGCTGCCGAGTCCCTTACCCCAGAGCCGGAAGAGCTGCTGCTGAACCCGGCTCAGCAATCTCCGGCAGCCTCAAGGCGCCGCCGCTCCCGCAGCAGTTAGGTTTTCTGGGTCCGCGCTCACCTTCGGGGGTCAATCCGTTGGGTCAATTCAGGACCGTCCGTTATTGTTTACCCCAGAATCTTGCTGTGGGCCTGGCCTGTCATCCTGAGTCTGTCGGTTACTCCCTGTCGGGTATGGGAAAGCAGGTACAGCCCAGTTTGGTTTGGGAGGGATCCCTTTGGCAACAAGGGATCCAGCGGGTGGCAGGCGTGGATGAAGTGGGGCGGGGATCCCTGGCAGGGCCGGTGGTTGCAGCGGCGGTGATTTTGCCGGTGGGAATGGATCCGGCAGAGCTGGCAGGGGTGCGGGATTGCAAACAGCTACGTCCGCAGCAACGCACTCGATTGGCGGAGCAGATTCAACAAGTAGCCCTAGCCGTAACCATCGGCAGTGCCTCTGCAGCTGAAATTGACCAACTCAACATTCGCCGGGCAACGGTGCTGGCCATGCAACGGGCGCTGGCCCAGCTGGGTCCGGTGGAGCACATTTTGCTGGATGGATTACCGCTAGCGGAATTGGGATCCCAGCAAACGGCCCTGGTGAAGGGGGATCAAATTAGCTTATCTATTGCAGCGGCTTCGATTGTGGCCAAGGTCTGGCGGGATACCCTGATGCAGAGCTGGGATCAACAGTACCCTGGCTACGGTTGGCAAACCAACGTCGGTTACGGCACACGCGAACACCGACAGGCTTTGCAAAAATTGGGGCTGACCCCCCAGCACCGCCGTAGTTTTGTGCACTTGGCAGAGCTGCAAGCAAATTGATACGATAGGAACTAAAGTTGCCTTGCCCACGTAGCTCAGTGGACTAGAGCACTGGGTTCCGGTCCCAGGTGTCGGAGGTTCGAATCCTTTCGTGGGCGCTTCTAGCCAGGTGCTTTCTTTACTCTGCTGTTAGGCCACTCCACAGGGGAAGTTTCTCTTGTTGTGGTTGGATAATGGCTTCAGGCCAGGAGAAACTTAGGCAGAGGAGTGGAGCGGATCCTCTCATCTTATTTTTTTATTTGTTGAACAGGCATGGCAAACCTTGCGTCTTCAAGCCTTTTTTGCCCAACGGCAAGATCAACGGGTAGGTTTCATTGGCTGTCGGTTGTTTACAGACTTATCCCCTATCGTTTTAGCAAAGCCGGATGATCGAAAGGCCCAGGGAGAAAGTCAAAGAGACATTAGCTGCGCAAGGTGACCTGGAATTGTTTTTCCAACTGGCTTCTCACCCGGCTTTGGGCTGCTTCCACCTCCGCATCGGTGAGGGTGCGATCAGGAGCACGGTATACCAAGTGGAAAGCCAGGCTGCGCTGACCTTCAGGTACTCCCTGGCCACGGTACTCATCAAACAGGTGCACCGACTGCAGCAGCTCCCCGGCAGCTTGGCGAATGGCTTGCTCCAACTCGGCTACTGTCAGCTCCAAGGGAGCAAAGAAGGCAATGTCCCGATCCGAGGCCGGAAAGGTGGAAAAAGGGACAAATTGTACAATCCCGCGCTTCTCCATGCCTTCCAGCAAGGGATCCAGCTGCAACTCAAATCCGTACACCTGCTCCGGCAACCCCTTATCTTGGCAGAGGCGAGGGTGCAACTGTCCAAACTGGCCAATCCGGGTTCCCCCAATCCAAAGGCTAGCTTGACGACCGGGATGCAGCTGTGGAGATTGCTGGTCAGCTGGGTCCAGGCGAAACTCCGGGTTGAATCCCAACCGTTCTAGGGCGGACACCAACAGTCCTTTGGCCGCAAACCAATCCAGCGGTTGTTGCCGCCAACGGGTTTTGGAATGGACATCGTCACCCATGATGCCACCGATGTGCTCAGCTTCTCGGTAAGGGTGGGGGCTGGGGGAAAGGGCACGGGCAAAGACGCGACCAATTTCAAACCCTTGCAGGGGGCCATTGCCCTGATCCCAGTTGAAGCGAAAGGCTTCCACCAAGCCGGGTAAAAGGGCAGATCGCAGTGCCGAGTATTCCGGTGAAAGAGGATTGGTAATGGTAACCAAGCGGCTATCCTCTGCCGGGCACAGGGAGATGTGATACAGCTCCGTCAGACCAATACCTCGGAAAACCTCCCGAACCTGGCGGGTCAGAGATTCCCGCACCGACAGGGATCCCACCTGAGGCTCGGAGGGGAGGGTCTCCGAGAAGCGGTCATAGCCGTAGAGACGGGCAAACTCTTCGATTAAGTCAATCTCTCGCTCAATATCCCGCAGACGATAGGGAGGAACCTTGACCTGCCAAACACAGCGGGCTACCCTTGCCGTTTCGGTTTCGGGAAAGCCAGGTTTTGCGCTAGGTTCTGGGGCCGGGACACAGGGGGAGAGCTGAAAACCCAAAGCCGGCAAGATCTCCTCCACATCCGCCGCCCGGACATCATCCCCCAACACATCGATCAACCGGGATAACCGCAGCTCTAGGGTGCGCTCCAAAGAGGGACGTTGGTCAAAAGTGGTAAGACCCACAACTTTTCCTCCGGCCAATTCCAGGATCAACTGCACCGCCCGATCCCGGGCCTGATCCAGGCCGGCAAAATTGACCCCCCGCTCATAACGGGCAGAAGCCTCGGTGCGCAAAGACTGAGAACGGGCGGAGCGCCGTGTCACCACCGGGTCGAAAAGAGCTGCTTCTAGAAAAATGGAGGTGGTTTCTGGGTTAACTTCGGTTTCTTCCCCGCCCATCACCCCTGCTAGGGCTACCGCTTGGTCGGCAGCGGTAATCAGATGGCTTTCGGGGCGCAAAGTGCGGGTTTGACCATCCAGGGTTTTTAGGGTTTCCCCGGCTCGGGCAAAGCGCACCCCAATGGTGGGTTGCTTTGGCTTGTCCATGACCTTGAGGAGACGATCCCAATCAAAGGCGTGTAGTGGCTGTCCCCACTCCAGGAGAATTAAATTGGTAATATCGACTACATTATTGATGGAGCGGATACCGGCGGCAGCCAGACGGTGCTTCAGCCAATTGGGGGAAGAACCCACTTTGACCCCTTCGATCAACACACCACTGTAGGCAGGGCAGGCGTTGGCATCGGCAATCTCCAGGGTAAGGCCGGGGATGGGTTTGGCCTGCAGCTCTGGGATCCCAGGCAGGTGCAGAGGATTGCGCGTAATAGCAGCCACTTCCCGGGCAATGCCTACCATACTCAGGGCATCGGCGCGATTAGCGGTTGAGGTGAGATCCAAAATCACATCATCCAAACCCAGCAAAGGCCGTACATCGGAGCCCAAAGGGAAAGTGTGCAGATCCAGATCCGCCGGAAATTCGTGGATCCCTTCTGAAGTCTTCTCCAGCCCTAGCTCCGCCAAAGAGCAAATCATGCCGGCAGAAACAACACCGCGCTTTTCGGCTTGTTCGATGGTGAGGTTAAGGGCAGGCAAATGGGTACCGGGAGTGGCAACGGCAACCAGGATGCCGGCGCGGGCATTGGCAGCTCCACAGACAATGGTAGAAGGTTGCTCGGCTCCCAGATCCACTTGGCAAACTTGCAGTTTGTCAGCATTGGGGTGAGGTTCGGCTTTGAGAATCTTGCCCAGCACAACCCCATCGGCCCACGTGCGGCGATCTTCAATCTCTTCCACCTCAAATCCCACCAGGGTGAGGGCTTCGCCTAACTCTTCTGGTGAGAGCTCAAAGTTCACCAGTTCTCGCAGCCACTTCAGGGAGATGCGCATCGCTGAGCCATTCGTGCAAACGCCGCACCCATTATCGCTTACAAGCTCCTCTTCGCTAGCAGGGATCCCCAGCTTTGTTCCCTACCTCCTTTTGGCAAAAGGTGCGGAGATAAAGGATCCCTTGCCCTACCTGGGATCCTGGTTGAATGGGATAGTCTAGGAGCCGATGCACAGAACCCCACAGGGGAAGGGTTCATTTTGGAAGCCATGTCACAAGTTTACGACTGCGTCATTGTCGGTGCCGGTCCTGCCGGGGGATCCGCCGCTTATCATCTGGCCAAGGCGGGGCGCTCGGTGCTGGTTCTGGAAAAGGATCCTCTGCCCCGTTACAAGCCCTGTGGGGGTGGGGTGTCTCCCATGGTGGCGGCTTGGTTTGATTTTGACTTTGGCCCGGCCATCTCCCTCAAGATCCGGCAAATTCGCTATACCTGGCGCAGCGGGGATCCGGTGGTGGCCGATTTAGATCTCAAGGAGCCCGTTTGGATGGTGCGGCGGGACATCTTCGACCATTACCTAATCCAGCAGGCGCAGAAGCAGGGGGCAGTTCTCCAAGCTGGATCTGCCGCCTTGGGCCTGGAATGGCAAACTGACCGCTGGCAGGTGATGACTACCTCTGGCCCCGTTTGGGGGCGCTACCTGATTGGAGCGGATGGGGCGAAAGGTTCTATGGCCAGGTGGTTGGGCTTTCGGGAACGACAACGACGCTTGGCCGCTGCCCTGGAAGTAGAAGTACCGGTGGCCCAGCCCCAGACAGCAGCTGCCCATTTTGACTTTGGGGCTGTAAGTAATGGCTACATCTGGAACTTTCCCAAGGCGGATGGCTACTCGATTGGGGCTGGTACTTTTCGGGGTGGAGAAAAGCAAAACCTACGCCAGATTGCAGCAGACTATGCCCGCACCTTTGGGGTGGACCTAAACTCTGTCAAGCAGTTTGGTCATCCGATTTGCCTTTGGGATGAAGATCAGCCCCTGCACACGCAAAATGCTCTCTTGGCCGGGGATGCCGCTTGTGTGGTGGATCCTTTCACAGCCGAAGGGATCCGCCCCTCTTTGCTCACCGGTCTGTGGGCGGCCCGAGCCATCGACTCTGCCTTGGGCGGCAAGGGGGATGCGTTGGCCAACTATTCTGCCCAGGTGCAACAGGAATGGGGCTCGGAAATGCGCTGGGCCAAGCGAATTGCGTCGCTGTTCTATCGGTTTCCAGCCTTAGGCTACAAAGTAGGGGTAAAACGACCGGGTGCCACCCGTCGCATGGGGCAAATCTTGGCAGGAGAGCTGCGTTACAGCGATGTGGCTAGCTCTGCCATTCGCAAATTAAGTGGGGGCCTGTTGTCCTGAGGTTACCAGGAGTTGGCAATGAACATCCGCTGGCAACGGCTGCATCCTCCAACAGCACTCTGTCACTGTGCAACCTGTGGGCAACGCTTTCAGGCCAAGAAACAGGTTCCCCATTTGTTTAACGATGCCTACTTGGATCTCGGCCCCCTCTGTCCCCAGTGTTTTGCCGCATCCCCTGCCCAACTGCGGGAACGCATGCTACGCTACGCCTATTTGATCCGTTTGAATCGGCTGCGCCACCCGGGATCCCAAGATCACGCTCGTCATCTGGAGCAATCGGCCCGTGAGCCCTTTATTCACTATCCGGGTTTATTGGGTTGGCTACGGTACTGGCGCAGGAGATAAGCAACAGGCCGGTACGAACCAGTACAACAGGGTCCGAACCCGGCCAAGATGAAAGAGAATCAATTCTTAAGGATCCCTAGGCGAGGAGCTGTACTTTCGTTCCTACTTATCTGTCTTACTGATGTCTTACTGAATCTCTGTCTTACTCATCTGTTGTTCTGTTGTCATGAGGAAACCTGATGAATCTGGATAGCCTGCCAGAACCTGTCGCCGATGCCCTGATCAAGAGCCTGCTCACCGACGTAGAGAATTTGATCAACCAACATGGCCTGTCGGAAGTCCTAGTCGGGTTGGCCATGTATTGCAATGTGCAGTACAAGGCTAAGTTCAACAAACCCAATCGCACCGAAAGGGACGAAGAACTGGGGTTTTATTTTCGGGATGCTGCCAAAGCCCTGGAAGTAGCTGCCAGCCTCACTTACCGCACCATGGATCGTTCCTCATCCGGTAGCTAAGGGGTGGGATCTGGCTCCTCAGTTTTGCTTTTGGCAAAGATAGGGTGGCAGACGCTTGGCCTTGGTTCATA
The DNA here is from genome assembly GCA_937944885.1 of uncultured cyanobacterium. Classification (GTDB taxonomy): domain Bacteria; phylum Cyanobacteriota; class Cyanobacteriia; order Thermostichales; family Thermostichaceae; genus Thermostichus. The sequence continues at coordinate 16,503 of CALFBB010000026.1, read as the reverse complement.
TGCTGGTGAGCGAAAAGTACCGATTGAGGCTGAGCGTGAGGATCGTTTGGGAACGCAGCATTTACGGTGGCAACGGCCGAGTACCTTGCATCATCTGCGGCGGATGGGCTAACCCGATCCAGAGACGGGGGCATCAAGTCCTGGTGGCGGTGGTCTACAACGATCGCGGCCAAGTCTATGGGGAAGCCTGCCGGAGCTGTGTCAACTTAGGTGCCCAAGGAATTAAAGAATATTTACAGGAACGGATTGCCCGCCTGCGTAATCAACTGCAAGATTTGCAAGAACTGGAGCAAGGGGAAGTGGAGCTGCCTACTTTAGAGGAGGAGTTGAGTGCTTACTTGGAGTGATAGCCTCCTAGCATCAACTTCTGATCTAGCCGCCCGGGAGGATGAGGCAAGACGAGGTTGCGAGTGAAGCTTGGGCCTATAGAGTGGCTGTGCAGGGTATTGATACTGCTTTAACCGTTGCTATGGGTTGCCGGGTTCTTACAGGGATTTTGGGGAGTTTCCCTCTGCCGCTAGATCCGGTAAGCAAACCTCAAAAAGAGTGCGGTTGTCTCGGCTTTCCACCCGCAGCTGGCCCCGCAACACCTCCACGGCCTTTTTGACCAGGGATAATCCCAATCCGGTACCTCCCTGTTGGGTCTGATCCAGCTGGGGAACTCGATGAAACTTCTCCAAGATGTGGGGTAGATGCTCAGCTGGAATCTGGGCACCAGTATTGATGACCTGTAGGCACAGGTGGGATCCAGAGGTGGAGACCAAAAGGTGAATCTGTTCACCACTGGGCGTATACTTCACCGCATTGTTCAGCAATTCACTGAGAATACGGGTGAGCAGGCCGGCATCGGTAGTCAGGGTAACCGGTTGGGGAGAAAGCTGGGCACTGAACTTGAGTTGACGCTCTTGAAAGCGTAACAGGAAGGGCTCTAAAAGCTGCTGCAGCCATTCCTGAAGAACCACACAGGTCAGCTCAAGGGTGTGATGCCCCGACTCCAGCCGTTGCAAGTCCAGTAGATCGTTGACCAGATCCAGCTCTTTTTGCCACTCCTGCTTAAGGATGTTGAAGTAGCGGCTCTGTTGCTCATTGATGCTAGTTATCTCCAGCATTTTCAGGGCCATTTTCATGCTCGTCAGAGGAGTACGCAGCTCGTGGGAGACCATGTGTAGGAATTCATCCTTTAACTGGTTTAGGGTTTGCAACTGCTGCAGCTGCTGCTGAATGGTTTGGTAAAGGCGGGCTTGACGAATGGCAATGCTGCATTGGATGGCTACTTGCTCAGCAAAACGGATCTCAGCAGGGGTGAACCCTTCTTGGGGAAGGCGGATTAACTCGAGAAAACCCAACAGTGAAGGGGTGGTTCTGGCTGCAAGCTCAGAGGTGGAAGCATCGGTGCCAGGTTGCTCAAGTTCTATCAGTAACGGGCAGGCGATGATCGTACACCAGCCGCGCAGCGGATGATGAAAGCTGAAATGGAGGGTTTGGCCTTGCTCCAGTTGATGGAGAAGCTGAGGCTCCAAAGGCAGGGCAATATCCTTACCTACCTCCGGTAGGGAGCTGACCTGTTCATAAGCCAGAGTATAAGTACAAGTTGTGGGCTCGACCAGAGCAACCCCACAGGCGCCCAACTGGAGAAACCCGCTCAATTCCCGGACAACGGTGGCCAAAATCTCTTTTTCATCGAGGCTAGAGCGTACCTCATCGCTGATCAGGCGCAACAGTTGTTCGTAGCTCACCAGCTGGTGCAGCTCGGCATTGCGCACCTCCACTTGGTAGCGCAGCTGGGTGTTGGTAGCTTGTAGACGTTCAAAGAGGTCCGCCTGTTGTAGCGCCAAGCCCAGTTGATCGGCCAATTGCTTCAGAGATTCGGGCATCCAGGGATCCCAATGTCTCGGTGCTGTACAGTGGTGAGCAATCAACAGGCCCCAGAGGTGATCCCCTTGCAGAATGGGAACAACCAAGTTGGCGCGTACCTGCAAACCGGCCAGTAGATCCCGATGACAGGGTTGAATGGGTGCGGTGTGAATGTCTGGGATGGCCGAGATGCGGCCCTGCTGATAGGTGTGGTGCCAATCCTTCATGAAGCAGGGGTCTTCAATCACCTGACCCAACAGACTCAACTGGGGTTGGCTTACGGATTCTGCCACAATTTCTCCCGCCCAATTGGGGAAAAAGCGGTAGAGCACCACCCGATCCACATTCAGCAACCAGCGAACTTCCTGCACCGTAAAGTTGAGGATGCTTTCTACATCCAGAGAGTGACGGATCCCCTGGGTAATGTGCCTGAGCAGTTGGGTTTGCTGCAATTGATGCTGTAGCTGTTCCTGTACTTGCTTCTGTTGGCTGATGTCGGTAACCAATGCAATCCCGAAGATTCCCTGCTCAGGGATATCGACAATAAAACTCGACAGATCCACCCAGACACTCTCACCGGTTTTGCGGATGTAGCGCTTCTCCATCCTGTAGCCTTGACGCTGCCCCGATACAATTTCTTGCACGTAGGTTCTTTCTTGGAGCAGATCCTCTGGATGCGTAATTTCCTCATAATGCTTGCCGAGCAACTCGGAGTGGGTATAGCCCGTAAGCTGGCAAAAGCTATCATTCACCCTCACGATCTGCCCTGCCGCATTGGCAATAGCCATACCGTTCCCAGATAGATTGAAGAGCTTTTGAAATAGATCTTCCTGTTGTTTTAAAGACTGTTCGAGCCTTTGCTGTTGTAATAGGCTTTCTTTCTCAGCGGTGATGTCCTGCACACTGGCAATCATGCCAATCAGGTTGCCGTCTGCATCTCGCCAGGGGGCATCCAAAATGCGCACCGGGAAGCGTTCTCCGTTGCGGCGCATAAAGGTCAGTTCCCATCCCTCTAAAGGTCGCCCTTGCTTCAGCCCTTGGGTAAAGGCAGCAGAGATGCTCTCCACCTCTTCCGGCGGCCAATAGGGATAGGGGGGATCCCGTCCGATCAGCTCTTCTTTCGGCCAACCCACCATCTCAGCAAAGGTCTCGTTGACGTAGATCTGTTTGCCGCTCAAGTCAGCAGCAGCGATGCCCAGGGGAATAGAACGTTCAATACTGAGGCGAAAATTCAAAGCAGTGCGCAGTTCTTTTTCTAGAATTTCCTGCTGCAGTTGATCCGAATTGAACAATGCTCGATCAACCGCATTTTGTACAGAAGAAGGCTGAACTTGTCGGTTTTGCAGCAGTTTGAGATAGAGATCTTCTCGATTGACAACCCCCAGTAGGGATCCCCTCTCATCCACAATAGGCAAATGGCTCACCTGGTGATCCTGCATAAAGCGAAGCAGCGTCAGGGGATCCTGGTAGTCACCGACAGAAAAAGTGACAACAGGCGTCGTCATCACCTCTGCCAAGGTGGATCCCTTCTGCCCTCTGGCAACCTGGCGCAGAGCATCGCCAGCTGTAAAGATACCCAACAACTGCTCTGAGCCTATATCTTTTATTAAAGCGTAGCGAAAGGGGGAATTTCTCTGAACAAACAGGGAAATAACATCAGCAACAGAGCTGCTGGAGCTGACCAGAAGAGGCTCCAATTCTAAGAATTGAGCTAGGGATGGTGGTACTCCTGAAGTCTGAGCCATGGACATAGTCTTGGACAATGGAATGGTGAGCAAGTTTTGCTCACAGTGCAATAAATTATAAATTATTATTTTCTAATTATTTTCTAAGTATAAACATAAAGTTACCACAGGATCTATGGGGTTTACACTTCGTATTTTCAGGAGATAGTACTGGTTGACGAGAGGGCTGTATTTTCTACAGCTAAGGGATCCAAGCCAATGTGGGGGAGTGGGTCACCCCCTACAAACCCGGTGAACTGTCTGCTGCCGGTCTTTATCCCAACCACAGCCAGCCGGGAGAAGAGTTACCCGGATGGATCAGCGATGACCAATCTCTGGAAGGGGAAGATGTCCTAGTTTGGTATTTCCTCCCATGTGCCTCGCCCGGAGGATTGGCCGGTGATACCGGTGCATCGAACCGGCTTTAAGCTCATACCTTGGGGCTTCTTCGACCGCAATCTAACCCTTGATCTGGCGGAACCTGCCTAAAACCAGAGGGCGATCCTCCGAATTATCAGTAGGGTCTGGACTGTTCCAGGCCCTTTTTGCTGATCCAACTCAGGCCTTTGGTCACTTTGGTCACAGGGATCCCCAACAAATAGCCCTTATCCCTGCTCTTGCATGGCTTCTACCAACAGTTGGGCTACTTCTGGCCGAGAAAACTCCGGTGGGGGGACCTCACCCCGTCGCAACATTTCCCGCACCTTGGTTCCCGAAAGGTGGATCCGTTGGTGGGGTTGGCTGGGGCTGGTCTTAGCCGTGGCCATGGTGCCTGTAACGGTGCAGTAGAAGGCATGCTCAAACTTGAGGGGAACAATACCCAGCTCCCCCGGCTCAAACTCGTCAAAAATGTGCTGGGCATCGTAGGTACCGTAGTAATCTCCCACCCCGGCGTGATCGCGACCCACAATGAAATGGGTACAGCCGTAGTTCTTGCGAATCAGAGCGTGGAAAATTGCCTCCCGGGGGCCGGCATAGCGCATGGCCGACGGATTAATCGCCAAAATCACCCGCTCCCGGGGGTAGTACTTTTCAATCAGCACCTCATAGCAGCGCATGCGCACATCGGCAGGAATATCATCACTTTTGGTGGCTCCCACCAGTGGATGCAAAAACAACCCATCCACAATCTCCAGAGCACACTTTTGGATGTACTCATGGGCACGGTGGATGGGGTTACGGGTTTGAAAGCCAACAATGGTTTTCCAGCCCCGCTCTCGAAAGAGCTGACGGGACTGGGCCGGGTCAATCTGGTAAGCCGGGAAAAGCGGATGGGGAGCCCGTTGCAGAAGGGTCACCGGGCCGGCCAAGTAGACGGATCCCTGCTCGTAGAGCACCTTCACTCCCGGATGCTTGTCGTCCGTGGTACGGTAAACCTGCTGGGCTTCGCGGGTTTTGTCGTAGGTAAACTTCTCCGTCAGCTCCATCAAACCGATAACCTGACCTGTTTCAGCAGCCAAAGCCAGGACTTGTCCCTCCTTGAGATCGGCTGCCACCTGCGGCGAAACCGGCAACGTGATCGGCAAGGACCAGGCCAAGCCATTGGCCAAGTGCATCGTTTCCAGCACCGCCTGATAATCCGCCTGACCCATAAACCCTGTTAGAGGGCTAAACCCCCCAATGGCGATCATCTCCAGATCCGATTGCGACCGCTCACTCAGGTAGAGGGTGGGACAATGTTCAGCTTTGGAGCGCAGCTCCTCCACCTGCTCGGCAGGGGCAATGCGGTTGATGAGGGTGCCGCCATGGGGGGGAATGGCATCCCAAACAGAGACGGGGAACTGAGATTGGCTCATGAGACGCTAGGGATGTGAACGGCGAAGCAAGGCACAACAGAAGGTCCTGTCAGAGCTGGACAGGGATCCAGCACAAACGAAACCCTTGTGAATCGAAGCTGAACCCAAGACGTGTTTAATTCCGCGTTCAATCTAGATTAGCGCCCCCAGGGATCCCTGGTATAGATCCGGTGCAGAAAGCCTCACCTATAAGCACTCCACCATCAATCCAACAGGTAAGGAGGCATCTTCTCATCCGTGGCCGACACATTGTCAAAAATGGGTCGGTTCATGATCTTCTTTGCCGTATGGGCTAGGGGAGCCTGAGGCTGAGGCTTTAGCTGTTCCTTGCGGCTCTGCAACTCTTGGATGGTTTTGGCCCGTTCATCGGCGAGGGCTTGCAACTGGGCCAGGGCTTTTTGCAGCTCATCCCGATGGGTACTCACCTGTTGCAACTGACTCTGCAGCTCCGCGATCCTGGCTTGGCACTCCTGCAAATGTTGCTGACTTTCTGCCAGTTGGCTTTTCAAGGCTTCCACTTCTTCTGCTGAGGACATTGTCGTCGGCTCCTCGCCTGTCGGGATAGATTCTGACTCGGTTTTAGCGCTGACCTTGCGGCGCGGTCCGCCGGAGCGGCGGGAAGAGCCTCCCGAAGAAGGAAACAGGCTACGGTCAGATCCGCTCACAAGAGCACCTCATACTCAACAAACTGCAGCAACCGCCGACACACTGCTGATCCAGGCCGATACTCCACCACCGTCAGGCCATGGTCGAAAGCGGTGCGCAAATCACTGCTATCTGGAATAGTAACGGGTGAAAGCACATCCGCGAAAATCTGTTGTGCTTGCACATACAACTGACCCGTATGGGATCCCGCCCAAATTCCTCCCGGCAAATAGCGATCATCCAGCATGGTTAAGACAGTGCGAGCCTGGGTGAGCTGGCCCTTGAGAGCATTGATATAGCGTAATGTTACTTCTGTGCAGGAAAAATCGGCTCGATTCAGCCGCGTCGGAATAATGATTCGCTCAGCCACCTGCAGAGCATTGGCCGTGAGAGCATTCAGCTCCCCTGGCGTATCCAGAAAAATAAAATCGTAGTCCGTCAGCAAAGGGCTAAGCTGCTGTTGCAACAGGTAGCAGCCCTCAGAGCCAGCAGTAGCAAGCCGAGCTGCTACCTCGGCCATATTGCTGTGGGCGGGCACAACATCCACACCCTTATCACTGGTGTAGATAACCTCTAGCAAAGGCCTTTGGTGGTGGGGGTGCAGGCTGGCCCAAACCGTTTCCGACTCAGGCAGAGATCCGGCTTCCTCCAAGTACAAACTGCTGGCAGTCCCCTGGGAGGTGAGATCGATCAACAACACCCGTTCCCCCTGCTGCGCCGTTAGTTGGGCTGCATGTACACAAAGGGTGGACTTGCCGGTCCCCCCCTTGTTATTGGTGAATGCCAAGATCCGTGCCATCAGCCCTCTCTATGCTGCTTGTTCTTCTTCAGAATCTTCTCCTATTCCAGGAACTCCTCAGGATGACCGTTCAGGTGGCCCCACAGCAGTCTATGCTAGTGGTTGTAGCCTGGCCGTAAGCTGGAGGAAAACCATGCGCGAGGTATTGGCGATTATCTTGGGAGGCGGGCGTGGCACCCGTCTTTACCCCCTTACCAAACGCCGTGCCAAACCCGCTGTACCCTTAGCCGGTAAGTATCGCCTAATTGACATTCCGGTCAGCAACTGCATCAACTCGGAGATTGAGAAGATCTACGTTCTCACCCAGTTCAACTCTGCCTCCTTAAATCGTCACATTGTTAACACCTACCGCTTTTCCCCCTTTAGCGGTGGTTTTGTGGATATTTTGGCCGCCCAGCAAACCCCAGACAACCCAGAGTGGTTTCAGGGTACAGCCGATGCTGTGCGGCAATATCTCTGGCTCATGGAGTCTTGGAAGCCGCGGGAATACTTGATTCTCTCCGGGGATCACCTCTACTGCATGGACTATCGCCCCTTTATCGAACATCACCGGCAAACGGGGGCAGATGTGACACTGGCGGTGCTGCCCTGTGAGGAAAGGGTTGCCTCGAGCTTTGGTCTACTCAAGATCGGTGAAAACGGCCGCGTTGTTGATTTTAAAGAAAAGCCAAAGGGCGAGCTACTGAAAGCCTGCCAAGTGGATACCCAAGCCTTGGGTCTTAGCCCTGAGGAAGCTCAAGTCAAGCCTTACATTGCCTCAATGGGCATTTACGTGTTTAAGCGGGAAGCCCTAGTCGAAATGCTGCAGGTGAAGGAGCACACCGATTTCGGCAAAGAGGTGTTGCCCGCCGCCATCGGCAAGTACCATGTACAAGCCTACCTCTTCAATGACTACTGGGAAGATATCGGTACCATCGAGGCCTTCTATCGGGCTAACCTGGCGCTGGTGAAGCAGCCTAACCCTCCCTTTAGCTTCTTCAACAGCAAGATGCCTATCTACACGCGCCCGCGCTTTTTGCCCCCCAATAAGATCCTCGATTCCCACATTGTGGATTCCATGATTGCCGATGGCTGCATTATCAAAAATGCTCAGATTCGCAACTCAATTATCGGCATTCGCAGTCGTTTAGAGGCCAATACGATTGTGGAAAACACCCTGGTGATGGGGGCAGATTACTATGAGTCAGCAGAAGAGCGGCAAGCCAAGCTCAACGAAGGGATCCCACCGGTGGGCATCGGGGCCAACTCTCATATCATCAACGCAATTGTGGACAAAAATGCTCGCATTGGCCGCAATGTACGCATTCTCAACAAAGACCATGTCACAGAAGCAGAACGGGAAGAAGAAGGGATTTGGATCAGCAATGGCATTGTAACCATCATCAAAGATTCCATCATTCCCGACAACACAGTGATTTAAACCCAGTGATTGAGCAGGGCTGGGTTGAGCCGCTCCCGGCGCTCCCAAACTAAGATTACGATAGGTAAGCTGTCTTGATAGTGTTGTGAGCTAATTCAAGCGTGCCTGCCCAGACACCCTCTATTGCTTCGCTAGAAGTCTACGATCCTGAGTACATCTCCCGTTATTACCGTTGGCGGCTACCTCAGGTGATTGCCCGTAGCCTGGCTATCTTTTGGCCTTTCTTGTGGTTTGTGCTTTGCTTACGCTGGGATCAGCTCTGTGGGCATACGGATCGCAATGTAGCCCGGCGCTCGGTGCAACTGCGGAAGTTACTTACCGATTTGGGACCCACCTTCATTAAGGTGGGACAGGCCCTCTCCACGCGACCGGATCTGGTGCGCAAAGATTACCTAGAAGAGCTGACCCAGTTACAGGATCAACTGCCCAGTTTTCCCTCCTCAGAGGCCTTTGCCCGCATTGAGTCGGAATTGGGTCGTCCGATTGCTGAGATCTACGCTCAGATTTCTCCTGAGCCGGTGGCTGCTGCCAGTTTGGGCCAAGTTTACAAAGCCCAATTGCACAGTGGCGAGTGGGTAGCCGTTAAGGTGCAACGCCCCCATTTGCGGGAGCAGCTGAGTTTGGATCTGTACCTGATCCGTTGGGCTTCTACCTGGCTGGGGCCCTGGTTGCCTCTAAACTTGGGCAATACCCTAACGGCGGTGGTGGATGAGTTTGGCCGCAAGCTCTACGAAGAGATTGACTACCTGCATGAAGGGCAAAACTGTGAACGCTTTGCCGCCTACTTTCGTGGGGATCCGGATGTGTATGTCCCTCGAATTTTTTGGGCTTACACGACCCGCCGGGTGCTGACACTGGAGTGGATTGACGGCATTAAGCTAACGGATGTGGAGCGCATTCGAGCTGCCAATCTAGAGGTCAAGCAACTGGTGCGCATTGGTGTGGTCTCGGCCCTGAAGCAACTGCTGGAGTACGGCTTCTTCCATGCTGATCCTCATCCCGGCAACTTGTTTGCCCTCACTGATGGTCGCATGGCCTATATCGATTTCGGCATGATGGATCAGCTCACGCAGGAGATGAAGGAATGCCTGGTGGATGCGCTGGTACATCTGGTGGATCGGGACTACAACGCCCTGATTGAGGATTTTATTCATCTGGGCTTTTTGCAGCCCGATGTTGACCGGCAACAGCTGATCCCAGCTTTGGAAACGGTGCTGGCGGATGTGCTTGCGCAGGAGGTGGTCAATTTTAACTTCAAAACCGTCACCGATCAGTTCTCGGATTTGATGTACCGCTATCCATTTCAGGTGCCGCCGCATTTTGCTTTGGTGATCCGCTCTTTGGTCACCCAAGAAGGGGTGGCCCTCAGTCTTTATCCACAGTTTCGCATTGTGGGGGTGGCCTATCCCTATGTGGCTAAGCGCCTCCTGACAGATGAATCTCCTCGCATTCGGGAACGGCTATTGCAGGTGTTGATTAAAGATGGCAAGTTCCGCTGGAACCGCCTAGAAAACCTGATCCAAGTTGCCCGTAGCGATGGGGGGTTAGATTTGCTGCCGACAGCCCAGATGGGCTTGCGCTACTTGATGTCGGACGAGGCTCGCACCCTACGCCGACAACTGGTGCTTTCTCTGACGGAGGATGACCGCATTCACCTTGAGGAGCTACAGCGCCTGTGGCACTTGCTCAGCCCCGAAATTTCCCTTGGTCAACTCTGGCAAGCCACTCTGAAATCCTTGCCCACTCCTGAGTTACACCATACCTTTGCCGAACTAAGGGAACAGGTGCAAGCCCAGCTGCAACGGCTCAGTCGTTGGCAACTGCCACAGCCCTGGCTAGATTTGCTGGCAGGAAGGGGGTAAAAAAGGTAGAACGGAAGAATACAAGCCTAAGCGATGGACTCGGACGAAAGCGTGGCAGATCAACAGGGTGATTTTATTGCGGGTGTGGTGACGGGAGCCGTGCTGGGCGGGATCCTAGGCGGGGTGATCGGGTTTGTACTGGCCCCGAAAATGGGCAAGGGAGATCGGCAAAGACGGGATTTCGAACGACTGAATGGTACTCAAGCTATCCCAAGGACCACGGGGCGACCGGATATCAGTGCTTCTTCAACTACTAGTTCCACCGACTGGAAAACCTGGGAGACGGAAGCAGAACGGATTACCCAGGCCCGACGGACCCTAGAAGCTAAGATCGCGGAGTTGAATGAGGCGATTCAAGCTACCCGTGCCCAGTTGATGGTTAGGGATGTAACCTCAGCCGCCCAGGAGAAGATAAAAAAGGAGTGAAAAGGGATCCCTGTTCCTCTGTTGCTCAGTTTTTGCTCGCTCCATGCCAAACTAGAAATGGTGTTGGTCTAGTGCGTAGGCTGCCCGAGGCTGACCTAATGCCCGCTTCTATTCACTGATTGTGCTTTTCAACCATGATGCTCAGCTACTTTTTCTCTCCTTTGATGGATAGTCTTTCCTTTGGGTTGGTCTACACCACTGCTGGGTCGTTGCTGTTTCGCTCCATTTACCAGTTTATTGTTATCTACAATGCGTTGTTGATTATTCGCATTTTGTTGAGCTGGTTTCCCCAACTAAACTGGTCCAATCCAATTTTGTCGGTGCTGAGCCAACTGACGGATCCTTATTTGAACCTGTTTCGCGGCATTATCCCTCCGATTGGTGGTTTGGATTTTTCCCCTTGGCTGGCCTTTATTTTGCTTAGCTTTGCCATGCAAGTGGTGGGTCAGTTTGCTTAGGGATGAGCGCTGCTGTGCATATTTGAGGGGTTTCTCTGTTGGTACTTCTCAACCCACTGAGACTGTGGCCCCTGGGTTGTTCCTGATGGGGGTTCTGCAATGACAACGAATACGGTAATCACTCGATAATCGCTACCTAAAGATGGGATCCGGTTAGGGAAGCAGGGTCTGATAATTCTGGGTCAGAACCTTCGAGGCATTCTGGCAGATGGGGATCCTCCTGAAATCAGGAGTTACTTTTTTGTGGCTCATCATGCAAATCCCCTGTGTTGATCACTACCGGCTACTCAATGCCCAAATTCCCCTCTCGGTACTTAAAGATCCGGTACCTGGGGCTACTCCCAACCCAGATAACCTGGTTTTGCTGGATTTGGAGATTCGTGCTGGGGTAGTTACCCAGCTCCAGCCTGTCGGCAGTCTTGGCCCAGAAGGGATCCCAAGTGTGGATCTGAGGCGCGGACAGGTTTGGCCCTGCTTTGTGGATATCCACACCCACCTGGATAAGGGGCATGTGTGGCCCCGCACCCGCAACCCCAATGGCACCTTTGCCGCTGCTGCTCAGGCTGCCAGTAAAGATTGGGCAAGGATGGGACAGATCTACACCCCGGAGCAGTTTCGGGAGGATGTCTACCGCCGTTTCAACTTTGGCCTGCGCTGTAGCTATGTCCATGGATCCCAGGCGGTACGCACCCATATGGATTGTACTGATCCTAAAACCATTGCCAACCTAGATGTCTTTGCGCAGCTAAAACGAGAATGGGCAGGTAAGCTGGAGCTGCAGGCGGTTACACTGCTAGACCTGGAATTTTTCCTTACCCCAGAAGGGGAAAAGTTGGCGGATAAAGTTGCCGAGGTAGGTGGCATTCTGGGTGGTGTCACCGCGATGGGGCCGGAGTTGGATCGGCAATTGGATAGGGTGTTTACCCTGGCCAAAGAGCGAGATCTAGATCTAGACTTCCACACCGACGAAACTGCTGATCCGACGGCAATCACTCTGCAGCATGTGGCAGCAGCCGCTCTACGCAGCCAGTTTCCCAATCAAGTGGTATGTGGCCATTGCTGCAGCTTAGCGGTGCAACCGCCGCAGGTAGCTAACAAAACCATGGCCATGGTACGAGCAGCAGGAATTGCTGTAGTCAGCTTGCCCCTGTGCAATTTGTATTTGCAGGATCGTCATCCCGGCCGTACACCCCGTTGGCGGGGGGTGACCCTGCTCCAAGAGCTGAAGGCGCTAGGGGTGCCGGTGATGCTGGCCAGTGATAACTGCCGGGATCCCTTTTACGGCTTTGGGGATCACGATGCCTTGGAGGTGTTCCGGGAGGCAACCCGCATTCTGCACCTGGATACTCCCTATGGAGATTGGCCCCAAGCGATAACCACGACGCCAGCCCGTGTGATGGGCCTACCGAATCGCGGCCAGATTGGCGTGGGGTTACCGGCAGACTTGGTCTTGTTCAAGGGACGTGGTTTTGACGAGCTGCTTTCCCGCCCTCAGCATGACCGGCTGGTGCTGCGGCAGGGACAGCCGATTGATACTACCCTGCCCGACTACAGTGAATTGGATGATCTGATGGTGATTTGACCCTGGGAACAAGGGTGGAGGCTGAGCTGGTTTGGGAACTCCTAGGGACAGGATGGCAGCAACTTCTTCTCTCGTCGGTGAATCGGTGTCTCACTACCCATAGGCTAGGATTATCTATTCTTAGGGGAGTCTTTATCGAGGGCATTCTGTAACCAAGCCTGAATATCCCAGAGGCTTTGGGGAGAAACTTCATGGCCCATGTCGTATTCGCGGTAGGTAAACCGCAGCGGTAAGCGGCTAAAATAATCGCGAATCTCGCGGCCATGGTGGATGGGTAAAACAGTATCCTGGATCCCATGCACAGCTAGGATGGAAAGCTTCTGTAGAGATTCTGGGGGTGCGGCTTCAGCCACTACCTCTGTTGGCAAGCACCCACTCATGGCCACAACCCCGGCCAGTTTTTCTGGCTCGGTCAGGGCTAGGTAGAGACTCATGATTGCCCCCTGACTAAACCCCAGCAAATAGACCTGAGCCGGATCGCAAGCCACATTCCCAATCCCTGCTTGCACCACTCGATCCAGAAAGGAACTGAGCAGCTGCCGGCTGGTACGAGCTTGCGGGATATTTGCCAGCGGCCCTGCCTCTGTCCAGGTCATCTCAAACCAGGCAAACCCACCCATGGGCAAGGGGAGCGGCGCCCTCAGGCTCACCACGGCCAAGCGGGGATCTAAGTAGGGAGCTAGCTGGATTAAGTCTTCCTCATGGCTGCCGATCCCATGCAACATGACCAGCAGCGGTGCAGGTCCCAAGCCAGCTTGTCTGGGCGGTTGAAAACGATAGGTAAAGGGCCAGGTGGACACTGAATTGCAACCAGGGGGCTTGGAGAGAGCTAAGAGATCGTTGCAGTTGGATTCACAATGGTTCCCTCACTATACCAGAGGAAATAAATAGTATATCTGGCTTTCACCTCTATCCAAACGGCTATCCAAAACGTCTAACTGCCAACGTCTAAAAAGTAGGGGCAACCTTCTTATTATGCTACCCACACCCCTCATGGAGTCGGTGTGAATTGCGGTTCCACACCATCCGTAGGGCTCTCAACAGCTTGCGGTTGGTTCAACTGGGCGTAAAGTGCCGCTTCCCGCTCGATCTGCTCCCGAACTTGGGGTGGGGCTAGGCGGGCTGCTTGCTCAAAGAGCTGCGGTGCTTGTGCTCGTAGGGTTTCATCTTCCGCAGCACTGAGGGCCATGGCTTTACCCAACACAGGCGCAAAATCGCTCGGATCCGCTGCGATCATTTGATCGTAGAGCGCTATTGCTTTCTCGGTTTGGTTGGTACGGGCGTAGATAAAGGCCAAACGCAGACGCACGTCGTTATCTTCCGGGGCTGATTCTAGGTACTTCTCCAACAGGGCAACGGCCTCGGCATGGCGACCCAAGCTCATTTGAACACCGGTTAGCTCCTGCACCACCTGGCTATCTTGTGGGTCTTGCTCGTAGAGAATCTGGAGTTGTGCCAGTGCCCCTTCTAGATCCCCGGTTTCCTGCTGAATTTGGGACAAGAAAGCCCGCAGTCCCCGATCTTGTGGCTCCAATTCCAGCAGCTTCTTGAGCGGTTCGATGGCTCCCTGCGGCTCATTGAGTTGCAGCTGGGTGTTGATCAATCCTTCTAGAGCAATGCGGTTATCCGGCTCCCGTTCCAGTACTGCTCGATAGCCATCGGCTTCTGCTCGCAGCTGCTCTGTGATTAGGCTGGTATCCGGCGAGCTAGATGGCCCAAAAGCTTGCAACAGGGGGCCAAAAGAGAAACTTAGTAGAATGAGGGGGCCGATCACCAACACCAATAGCTTAAAAAGCTTGCGGATAGGGGACTCTTTTGGCTGAGACTGAGGCATAAAAACCGCTCGCACAGAAGGCTCTTCTGTACTTTATCATTTGAGATCATTTGAGCTGTAGCACCCAGTTTGAGTAAAAGGCATCCAAACCGAGGGTAGCTTCGTATCGATCCCGGATACCTTGATCGGATCTGTGGGTTATCGACATGCGGATCACCTCTTCCCCTGACAACCTTACCTTCGAGGCCAATCCTTTTTACACAGTTTTGGAAAACTTGCTGGCAGCAGGGGTACGTCATGCCCATGCTTGCGGCGGCAATGCCGCCTGCTCCACCTGTCGGATCATGATTTTGCAAGGCAGCGAACATTGCCGTAGCATGACCCCTGCCGAGAAAAAGTTGGCAGAACGGTTGGATCTGCCTGTTCATATTCGGCTTGCTTGTCAAACTCGTATTACCGGGGATGTCGCTATCCAGCGGTTGGTGGTCGATAGCGAAGATCTGGAGGTAGCTCAACACCAGTTGCGGGCCCATTCGATCGGTAAGCAGGTTCCTGCTGCTATTCTCAGTGCTTCTCTACGGGGAACGTCCACCTTTGATGAAGATCATTTCCCCTACGATATTGTCTATACTTTGGGCCGCTATTTTACTCAAATGGGCACGCTTATACAGCGGTATCGGGGGGTATTAACCAGCCACAATGGCTTCAAGAGCTTAGCTCTTTTTGGTCTGAAAAACCCTGAGCAAGCAGCACGACAAGCTGTACAAACCGGGTTAGCTCTGCTGCGGTCGGTGGCGGATCTGAACACCACATTGCGGGAACTTTCTTATCCACAAGTGAGCCTTACCCTTGGGATCCACTATGGGCCAACCATTTTGCTGCCTGTGGATCCTCAAGATCCTGAGCGGGTCTCTGCCTTTGGCCGATCGGTGAATGTTGCTACTTGGTTGGAGTCGGCCAATGTAGAGCTCAATTCGCAGCTGTTGATATCGGCACCCGTGTATCAAGCTCTAAGGGAACACCTTGCGCATGTGCAGGTTCATTCGCTGAAGCCCTCCCCCAATGCACACCCCATTCGGGTTTACGCGGTGGATCCCAGACAGGCCCCCCTCCCAGAGGAAAATGTGACCCCGGCCTTGACCGATGCACAGGTGAGTGGATGGTGGGAAACTCTCCGGGAATGGCTAGGGGCTTGGTCTCGTTTTTAGTCGTTCTCCGCTGCGGCTTTAGTCTCAAGATCATCTTTTTTCGGGCTAGAGACCCGCATTGAATGTCAGTGTCGGGAGGAAAGCCTGCCTTCATGTAAGTTTACAACAAACAAAGTTTGGATGAGTTAAAATCAACCCACAAGCCAGACTCTATCTGTACCTTGCAAGCTGATAGTCCCAGTAGAGCTGAGCCAAGAAATTGAGCGCACTCTCAAGGGATTTGCTGATGCCTATAATCAGATTCTGGATGCCGCCAAACGAGAAAAATGCTGGAACACAACCAAGCGGCATCAGTTGACTTACAAAGCAGTGAGAGCGGCAACTGGCTTGGAAGCAAATCATGTCTGCCAAGCTATTCGCCGGGTGATCAGCAATGCCAAAGCGGTCAAACAAATTCACAAATTTCGCCCAACCAGCTTGAGTTTGGATGCCCGTACTTTTGAGTACCGGGAGTCTAAACAGGCGGTGGGGGTGACACTGATGTCTGGAAGAGTCTGGTTCAACTTGAAAATCGGTGGCTATCAAATTGTGGCTATCAAATTGTATTGTTGAGAGGCCAAACTCCCACCAGTGCGACTCTGTCTAAAGCCAAGAAGGGGGATTACTACATCAACATTGCTGTTGAATTGGATACTCCACCAACTGGCAAAACTCCCAAGGTGATTGGAGCTGATTTGGGCAGAAGAAACATTGCCACCGCTAGTAACGGACGGTCTTGGAGTGGTGAAACCATCCAAAAAGTCCGAGACAGGTTCAGTCGAGTACGCCAGTGTTCAAAGCAAACGCAGCAGAAGCAGCCGGAAGTTGCTTCGCAGGCTCTCTGGCAGAGAAGGGAGATAGGCTACTTGGTTGAACCACAACATCAGCAGGGGATTGGTTGAGGATGCTAGAAACATCGGAGCCGCCCTTGCTTTTGAGAACTTGACAGGCATTCGAGAGAGCCTAAACAAGAAAC
>CALFBB010000025.1 GCA_937944885.1 uncultured cyanobacterium | reverse complement strand
TGCTCAGGTGGCTGCACAGGTGCTGCCTGAGTACAGGCTACCCCTCCACACAAAGCAACCACAGCAATCCAGACAGGGAGGCGACGCACCATGAGGATCCCTCGCAACTTTAACCACTGTTTCCTAACCTATCAGACTTTTTCCCCAAGCTGTCTTAGCCACTGACCAATCAACTGTGCAGCCGCTTGACTTAGCTTCAGCCTCTAAAGGACACAGCCAAGGTGGTATGATAGGCCAGCCCTTTTAGCAAGTGCGATCCTATGGGAATGTGTACCACTCCCGACGAATGTAACGCCCTTGGTCTATCCCATCACCTGCGAGCCTTACGGGCCAAAAGCTCCCGTGAGCGTCGCGCCGCTTGGGCACTGGCACTTGCCGCTTGGCGACAAGGGTTGGATCTGGATCCCAATCATCTCCCCTGTCAATTTAACCGGCTTCATGCTTTGCTGGCGCTGGGAAGCTTCCACACAGCTCTGCAAGAGGGAAAAAGCCTTTTATCTCAGTTGCTCACCAAGCGTTACCTTGAGGATCCCACCCTTGGGTTGTCAGACTCTCAAGCCCACTCCGAACTGAAGCTGGCCTGGGATCCGCCTCGATTTTCTCAGCCTTTGGCCGACGGCAACCCCACCCCAGCCAAAAGCAAGCGCTCCAGATTGAAAAAGGCAAGCCTGGCTGCTGGCTCAACGCTAGATAGCCGGGAAAGGTTTCTCCACACCCTAGCCCGTTGGCTAGCCGAGCATAGCGGCGTTTCCTACCGACCTGAACCCTTGCCCTATTGGCGTCTGGCAGCAGCCATTGATCCTGAGGATCTGGAAGCGCAACTGGTGATTGCCATGAATGCAGTGGGTCAGGCACAGCCGGAAGGTCCCTTCTTGCTGCAAAAGATTGCCAGCCGCTACCCTGATCAGCAGGAGCGAGCCATCCAATGTCTGCAACTGGCCTTGGAGCGTTACATTCCCAAAGAAAAGCCAGCCCCGGAGACCTCAGAAGCTCAACCGGAAGACGAAAAAGCAACCTCTGCTGCTTCGGAAGAAAAGCCAAAGATAGGGATCCGGTATCAAGGTTTTAGGCTGACACTTGAGCCTAGCCTTAGCAGTATTGTGACCTTTGTCTTACTGACTCAGAATCGCTGGTTTGAGGCTGAAATTGAGCTGTGCCAGCAGATTCTCAAGCCAGGGATGAACGTTATTGATGTTGGGGCAAACGTTGGTGTGTACACCTTCGTATTTGCTCGCTGTGTCGGTGATGCGGGTAAAGTGTATGCTATTGAACCAACCCCTGGGTGCGTAGAGTGTCTCCAGGCTACCATCAGCGAAAACCATTTGCAAAGCTCTGTACAGGCAATCACCGCAGCTGTCGGAGAAAAAGTTGGTGAGGTATACCTGGTTGAGGAAAGCGCCAGTGTATTCAACCGCATCGTTACTGATCCAACTTCAGTTCTGGAGGAAACCAAGCCTGTTAAGCAAATCAGTTTGGATAGCCTGTGGATATCAGAAGGAGAGCCGCCTATCGACTTGCTGAAAGTCGATGCTGAAGGAGCAGAGGTTCCAGTCTTGAAAGGAGGGAGAAAAATGCTTGAGGCTTGTGCTCCTGTTGTTTTATTTGAGAATCAACATGCCGGTCAAGTTACAGGGCTAGAATCGGCAAGTATTCTCACTGAGCTGGGCTACCTTATTTATGTATACAACTCGATTCTTAGAGATCTGACTCCGGTTCAAGCTTCTGTGCAGGCCCCCACTACATTAAACTTAGTTGCTGTGCATCCAAAACGGTTTTCTGCTTTGCAGGAGGCCGGTCTGCTGTGAGCCCTTTATTGTTGTCATCATTTTGGAGTTGAGATAATGTCTTTCCCTATCAGCGAAATTCTTGGCAAAGATATGCCCTTGATCAGAATTGTTGATGTTGGGGCTATGTTTTTGGGTCCAAATAACTTTGATAAACTTGTTAAAGATGGGCATGCTCAAGTCATTGGCTTTGAGCCACAAAAGGAAGAATGCGAAAAGTTAAATGCCAAGGCTCTAGCAGAGGCTCCCCGTGCGGATCGAGTTAGGGAAACCTACTTCCCTTACTTTATCGGTGATGGCTCCCCAAGAAAGTTTTACCTAACAAATGCTGGCTACACTTCCTCCTTGTACGAACCTGATGAAGGGATCCTAAAGCACTTTGAAGGGCTCTCGGAAGTCTGTCAAGTGAAGCAAGTTGAGGAAGTGCAGACCACTCGCCTGGATGATATTCCTGAACTGGGGGAAGTTGATTTTCTGAAAATGGATGTTCAGGGGGCAGAGCTGAATGTGGTTCAGGGTGGCACCCAAACCCTCAAAAATGTGACGGTTATCCAGACGGAGGTGGAGTATATCCCGCTTTACAAGAATCAACCTCTTTTCAGTGATGTGGATATGGCCCTCCGCGAGCATGGCTTTTGGCTCCATGGCATGACCTCCAATTTTGGTGCCTGTCTCAAACCTTTTTCTGCTCGCTCTTACCGTCCTTACACTCAGGTGCTTTGGTGTGATTACGTGTATGTTAAGAACTTTATGCACCTGGATCGTCTTACACCGCGGCAGCGCTTGGCTATGGCCGTTATTCTGCACGAAGTGTTTTTATCCTACGACCTAACTGCCTTTATTCTGGGTGTTCACGATCAGCTGATGCAAACGCGCTTCAAGGATTTTTATTTAGCCAAGATGTTTGCTGCCCTAGGCGCGTAAGGAGAGTTTCTCATGATTGTAATTGATGGTGTGATCTGGCAAGTGGAGGGGTATTTTCGTTCTCAGGAGATGGATCAGTCACAGTTGTGGCTGAATCTGATCGCAGAATGGGTTGCTGCCAAGAGGGCAACTGAGTTTGTTGTTTTGACTCGTGGGCAAGCCTGGATGCCCCCAGGTACTTTTTTCTCGGAGATACCTCTTTTTTCTTTCCAGAATGCTGAGAATGATCGGGCAGGGTTGCAATCTGCCTGTGATCAGCTGAAGGCAGATCTGTTTATTTCAACCGGATATACAACGGTGCTGACAACCCCCTCTCTTGTCTTGCTCTACGACTTAGAGGCAGAAAAAGTAGGCAGTCAATTTGAATCTGAGTATATTGAGAAGAAAAATGCCATTCTTAATGCTTCCCATTACATCTGTTTCTCTGATCAAGTTCTGTCTGAGTTTCGAGTCTTTTATCCTGGCATTTCTAGAGAGAATATCTCCCTGATCTACCCGGCCATAGAGGGGTGGGCCAAGCCGGCTGCACCAGAGGCCATAGCAGAGTTTCGCCGTAAGTATGAGTTA
The DNA here is from genome assembly GCA_937944885.1 of uncultured cyanobacterium. Classification (GTDB taxonomy): domain Bacteria; phylum Cyanobacteriota; class Cyanobacteriia; order Thermostichales; family Thermostichaceae; genus Thermostichus. Next base: position 157,700 of record CALFBB010000025.1, on the reverse strand, counting down.
ACTCGTCCCTTTTTCTTGGCCGCTCTGTCTGAGGATCTGGCAGATTACCGGGGTATTCAAGCCCTGAGCCAAGCGTGGGAACTCTTGCAAGGGGAGAAGCTCTCCCGCACGGAGTTGGTATTTGCCTTCCCTAGCTCTCTGGCGGTGGATCCGGCCAAGTGGCAGCTGCCCCAAGCCAAAGGGATCCGCTACCTGAGCCTGAATAACCCGGAGCTGGCCTGTGCCTACTCTTCGGCCTTGGCGCTGGTTACCCATTCCACCTTTCGCAAAACCAGCCCTCTGGAGGCGATGGCCTGCGGTTGCCCAGTGATTAGCTATCGAGAGGAGCCGTTGAACTCCGAGTCTAGGCAGGACTCTGAGGCTGCCTTTTTGCTCTGCGAAGGCTCGGTTGGGCAGTTAGCGGAAGCTTTGCAGCGTATCCAGAGCTACCCGGTGCGTTCCCCCCTGATTGCCAAGGGCATGGAGCAGGCCAAGGAACTGAGCTGGGCAGCTGTAGCCCAGAAGGTATGGCAAGTATTTGAGCAGGTGGCCCCCCAGATTAAAGCTGAAACCAGCTCCAACAGAGATTCCCATCGGCAAGTTGAGCCTAGTAACCGCTGAGGACCAGGTTTTTCCACATTTGCCGGTAGGCCCGCTCCAGGGCACGAGCATGGGTTTTGGCATCCCGCAGCGGCGATTCCTGCATCAGGGAGCGGAGATTGTGGCGCAGCTCCCGCAGACGGGGGAGATCCTGAGCCAGGCGCACAGCTATTTCTATGTACTCCTCGGGGGTTTGGCCGATCAGCTCCGGCAGCCCTACATTGGTCAGGATAGAAACCCCAACGCGGCAAACATGGGCGTTCCCTGCCAAAACCACCACCGGTACCCCTCCCCACAGGGTTTCACAGGTGGTGGTGGTGCCGTTGTAGGGGAAAGGATCTAGGCCAATATCGATTTGGCTGTAAATCTGGAAGTGCTCCAGTATGCCTTGCTGCTCCCCTACCAGCAATACTTGCTCCCGCTCCACACCGTATTTCTCAAAGCGGCTCCAAAAGATCTCGCAAACGCTACTGTCGGTGTAACGTGCATTTTTAAGGAGCAGCCGTGACTGGGGTAGTCTTTTCAGGATTTGCGACCACACCTCCACAACATTGGGGGTAATTTTGGTGGGGTTGTTGCAGCAGCCAAAAGTAACCACACCACTACCGAGGGCTGGTAGCTCCGAAACCGGCGGAAAAGCATCAATCGGGTTGTAGCAGAGGAAGCTCTTGGGTAGCCGGATCAGCTTTTCGGTGTGGTACTGCTCCGTCTTTCCAGGTGGATCGGCATAGGCATCCGTGATGCGATAATCCACCAAACTGAGGCCTGTGGTGTCTGGATAGCCCAAGTAGGTAACTTGAATGGGAGCGGGCTTGAGGGCCAAAACACCCAGGCGGTTGTAGGCAGTATGCCCGGCCAGATCCACAAGAATATCAATTTTATCTTCGTGGACTAAAGCAGCGACATCCACATCCGAATAGACCTTGGAAATATCCCGCCAAACATCGGCTTTCTCCCGCATCCGCTCCGTCACGACATCGCTGATTGGCCCATTCGAGTAGCAGTGGATCTTAAACTTTTCGTGATCGTGGTGGTTATACACATGCTCAAAAAATAGGCTAACCGAGTGCAACTTAAAGTCACCGGAGATATAGCCAATGTTGAGGCGGCGGTTCATCTCCCGGTCGCGGTGGTAGGGGCGGCGGTACTGGGCCACCGAAGCTTGGTAGGCATCCCCCCATTTTTTGTGTTCGCGGTAAGTTTCCTCTGGGTCAAAATCAGGGGCATAGTGCAGGCCCATGAGGATGTTGCCATGGAAGGCAATCACTCCCGGTGCCAGCTTGGCCGATTTGCGGTAAGCCTGAATGGCCTCCTCATGCCGGCACTGCTGCAGGAATGTACCGGCCATGCCGGCATGGGTAGCCGGATCCTCCGGTTTAATCTCCAGAGCCTTCTGAAAACACTCTAGGGACTCGGCCAGGCGGTTTAACTCTTTGTAAGCCGAACCCAGTGCCTGGTGCGCTTCTACAAAGTCTGGCTTGAGGCGGATGGCCTCCTGCAAAACCGGTACTGCTTCCGCATGGCGACGCTGAGCTTGCAGCATCAGGCCCAAGTTACTGTAAGCTTCTCCAAGCTGGGGATCATGCACCAGCGCCTGACGATACTGTATTTCCTCCTTTTCTGGTTCCCTCAGGTAGCGGTAGGCCAGGCCCATGTTGTTGTAGGCCAAGGCATAGTCTGGCTTGTGCTCCAGGGCCGCCTCGAACAGAGAGATAGCTTGCTTAAACTGCAGCTGATCCAGCAACAGGCAGCCCAGCTGAAAGTAGGCCTCGGCATAGTCTTTGCGCCAGCCCAGCGCTCGCATCAGATGGGACATGGCATCCTGAGCACCGGCAGGAAAGGTTTTGCGCAGCGTCCGATCTGCTAGGAACCTTGCCAGACCGTAGTGAGCCTCGGCATAGCTAGGGTGTAAACCAATGGCCACGTGGTAGTAATCAAGGGCACGGTCAACCTGGTTTAACCGGTGGAAGGCCGTGGCCAAATTGAAATAGGTGCGGGGGCGATCCGGTTGCAGGGCCAAAGCAGTTTGGTAGGCTTCTATGGCCGCCGTCACCTGTTCTTGCTCCAGGAGGGCAGTACCCAAGTTAACATGGGCTTCCACCAGCTGGGGGTTGAGGGCCACCGCCTCCCGAAAGGCAGCTACAGCCTCTTCTGGCTTGCCTTGCTCGGCTAGGGTCAGGCCCAGGCCGTTGTAGAGAGTGGCGGCCTCTGCCGGCCCGGGGTTGCTGCTCAGCAACTGCCGATAGAGAGCAATGGCCGCCTCCAATTGCCTCGCTTCCCGATAAAGCTCCGCCAGCCGGCAGGCCCGCTCCCAGGTAAACTCCAGTTGCAGAGCCTGCTCCAGGTGCTCCACTGCGGTTGAGGTCCACCCCCGCTGGGCATAGATATGAGCCAGATCACTGAGAATCTGCGTATCCTGAGGATGAAGGGCAAGGGCTTGCCGGTAATAATGCTCTGCTGGCTCAGGTTGACCCAGCTGAAGGTAACAAAAGCCCAGGTTAAACAAAGCTTGGAAATAATCCGGTTGCAGCGCCACCGCCTGGGTATAGTGAGCAATTGCCTCCTGCTGCTGACCGAGCGCTTGATAGACCGCGCCTAGGTTGCTGTGGAAAGCCGGCTGCTGTGGATTGAGTTGGATAGCCTCAGAAATGGCCGTCAACGCTTCCTGGAAACGGCCGGTTTGGTAGTAGAGAACACCTAAAAGGTGCAGCGCCTCAGGGTGCTGCGGCTGTAGGCTAACCAGCTGACGGTAGGCAGCCTCCGCCTGCTGCCACTCCCCGGCTTGATGCCACCGGGTTGCTGCTTGCAAAATTGCTCCAAGAGTATCGGCTGTCACAGGTCCCCAAAAACCTCTAGAGCCTCATTATACCGGGAGGTATCCCCAAACTGACTCTGCCTTGTCAGGATCCCGGCTGTATAAGTAAGCCAAAAGAAAAAGCGGGCCTGATAGCTCAGAACCCGCCCATAGAGAAAGTAGCACTACCTTCCTGAAGCAGCCTCTTAGCGAGGGATGGTGAAGGTAATGTCTAGACGTGGCCCACGCGCCGTGGTGATCGGCTGAGTACCGGTGCCGGTGGCAGGCTCCTTGTCAAACTCAGCACGGCAGGTACCGTTGCCACCTTGGCTAATCTCCAGACCAGCAGAATTAGCAGGAGTACCGGCAGCAGAGCTGGTGAGAACCTGGGACGCAGTCAGGTTAGCAGTGTAGCTAAAGGTCTGATTGGGAGTGACCAGGGTGAGATTAACCGGGCCAGCTTGAAGTGTAGCTGAGGCACTAGCATTTGCTGCAGGAGCGGAAGGACCTGTAATGGAGAAGCTAGCACCAATACCCAGACCAGCAAGGTTGAAGAGAGACTGGGTAACTGTTGTAGCAGTCGTTGGCATAACTGCACTGAAAGTCTCAGTGCCCACTGCAAAGCTGGCAGTAACATTCGCCGAAGGACCCAGGATGGTAACAGTAACAGTAGCTGGGTTAGTGGTATTAACTTGATAAGTGGTGTTACCAATGGCCGCCGCCGATCCAGTCACGGCAAAGGCAACATTAGCAACAGTACCCAGCACCGTAGCTGCTCCTGTACCGCTAACGGATTGTGAAGCAGATACAACCACAGTTGGGAAAGCAGTTGGGAAAGCAGCTGTCGCTTGGTTATTCCAAACTTCCCGGGCGCATTGTAGACGCACCTGGTAGAAGCGGCTGCCAGAGACCGCCCGCTGTACACCCTGCACTACATCCGCAGTCCGAGGACCGGCAGAGACATCTCCACCCAAGACGTTGCCGTTAATGCTCAAGGCAATGAAGCTGGGAGTGGAAGCCGGCGCAAAGAAATCGTTAGAGATGACATTGTTGGCAGAGCCTAGGGTCACTTCCTGGAAGACCACGTTGTTGGCAGGAACATTGTGCGGCGTTGGATCCAGGAAGAAGAAACCACGGCCAACATCCCCAAAGCCTGAGATGGTGGCACTATCGTTGGAGGGCAGCTGCACCAGAGTCAGCCGGGCAGTTTGCACCACTGCGTTGGACGGGATAGAGGCAGGAATCGGGAAGGACAACACCGCACGGTAGTCGGTGTAGACACCCACAGGCAGGTTTTCGGCTACACCGGCACGACGGATACCAAAGCCCACCGGAATCACATTCGGGTTGGAGAAGACCTGACCATTGCGGGTCACCGCTGCCAACTGGGTGGGCAGTACAGAAACCGGACCACCAGGAGCAGCCACATTACCGGTCGTAAAGGTGGCAACAAAGTCTCCCGCTAGGCGGCGGCCCGAGGCAAACAGATCCGGTACATCGCTTCTAACGGTAACCCGGTAAACCGCATCGTTGGTCAGCGGAGTAGCAAAGGTAACAGTAACCTGGGTTCTATCGCTGTTGAATTCGAGTGTACGGCTGGGAACAGTACCCTGCTGAGGCGCCACGGACTCAATGCGCAGAGCGTTGGTGAAAGGTGCTTCCCGAACCGGCTCACTAAAGCGAATGACGATAGAGGTGGTGGTAGCAACGTTGGTGGTGCCGTCGGCAGGTGAAATGGAGATAACGCTGCCTGTCGGCGTGGGCGTAGGAGCCGGAGTTGGGGGCGGAGCTGGCGGAGCTGGCGGAGCTGGCGGCGGAGCCGGGGGTGGGGGAGGCGGCAGGGGTACGGTGCTCGAAGAACTATCTTCACCGCAACCAGCCAAAATCATCGGCAGCAGCACCACTGCAGACGCAAGAGACAGAGAGCCAAGTGACTTCATCAGCCACTTATAAGATTTTCCGTTCATTTTTTCTCCTCTTTACCAAAAAGTAGGGTTCGGCTGAACACTTCCCTTAACTTACCCGATCAGCTTCTCTAAGGCAACTAAAGGCTGTAGAGGGTAGCCAATCGATGGGGAGACGCATAGGCGCTTGTGTCAGCGGTTGCTCTGGTCACCTCGTAAATCATACAAGCAGATCGCCCCCGTTTGACAAGTGTGGCTGTTTTTTCTGGTGGGTGGGAGAGAAAAGCCTGAGAAATCGGTTTCTGTATCCGGTTTCTGTATCCAGGTGCGTTCAGAGGTTGCTTGTTCTTCACCCTCAATCGGTGGTGTCTTGGAGAAATTGCTCCACTGAGGATAGGGGTATCTGGGGGAGTTTGACCCTTGAGGCCGGATCTTGGCTTTGAGGGTGGAGAGGCTGCTCAATCCACTGCAGCTCAGTTTGGTTTCGACACTCCGTTGCCTGGTTGAGGGTCATGGGGTTTGGTCAGGGTGGGGATTTTCGCTCAGCGGGCACAGGCTAGAACCGTTGCTCGGCAGGGGGTGCAGGGGTGCTTCGAAAAAAAACAGGAAGATTTGCCTATTTCCCCTCAGAATTGTGCTTAATCCGGGGCAGAAGGGTGGCACGATGAGGAGTGGATGTTTTTCACTGGAGACACAACCAGGATGGCTACCTACAAGGTCACTCTGATCAACGAAGAGCGAGGGTTGAACACCACCATCGAGGTACCGGATGACGAGTACATTTTGGATGTGGCCGAGGAGCAAGGCTTGGAGCTGCCCTATTCCTGCCGCGCTGGGGCCTGTTCGACCTGTGCCGGCAAGCTGGTCAGCGGTACTGTGGATCAAAGCGATCAGTCCTTCCTGGATGATGATCAGATCGAGGCGGGCTATGTGTTGACCTGCGTGGCCTACCCAACCTCGGATTGCACCATCATCACCCACCAAGAAGAAGAGCTTTACTGAGCTTTACTGAGCTTTACTGAATCGGCGTTCCCGGTTGGGATCCATCCCTGCTCCTGGCTGACTGTACCCCCTCGGCATCCGTCTGTGTTGAGGGGGTTACTTTGAGGCTGGCTTTTTATTAGGGGTTGGGAGCTGTTTGGGGGGAATCGTGGTCAGGGCAGCTCCTGGCTGCGGATTTACGCTAATTTACGCTATTCTAGTGGAGCTACGGGGAGTTAGCTCAGTTGGTAGAGCGCTGCGATCGCACCGCAGAGGCCAGGGATTCGAGTTCCCTACTCTCCATTTTTGACGGGGATCCTAAGGAAGTTCGTTCTCATCCCCTAGCCCCTTCTTCCCGACAAGGGGAAAATTGGGGTGGAGCCTTTTCCGGAAGTTGGGAAGGCTAGGGAGCACCAGAGGTGAGAGGAGGGGTCAGGAGGGGCTTGGCTTGAGAATTTTTTGAAAGATAGGGGTGGGGGGTTGTGGTTCTTGTGCGGGGGGAAGTTGTCCCCAGGTGGCATCGGGATCCCAGCGCAGTTGGGTGATGTCGCTGAGCTGAAAGCCCAGTTGCTGCAAAATTTTGAGGCTGAGATCGGGAACGATGGGGGAGAGGAGCACGGCTACCCAGCGGACACTTTCAAGGACGGCATAGAGAATTTCGGCCACCTGCTCGCTTTTTCCTTGCTTGTGTAGGCTCCAGGGGGCTTGTTCATCCAGGTATTTGTTGCTGGCCTGGGCAAGGCTAAGGGTTTTTTGGGCGGCTAGGCTAGGATCCAATTGCTCGTAAGCTGCGGCCACAAGGGGGGTAAGGGTTTGGGCCAAGAGCTTGAGGGGGTGAGCCTCGGGGATCCTAACGGCGGGAATGCGGTAATCGCCGTATTTTTTGAGCATATTCAGGGTGCGATTGAGGAGGTTACCCAGATCATTGGCCAAATCAGCATTGAGGATATCGATAAAGCGGCTCTCACTAAAATCACCATCTTTACCTACCTCAATTTGCGTTAAAAAATAGTAGCGCACTGCATCTGGGCCGTACTGCCGGGTTAGCTCAAAAGGATCCAGGGTATTGCCGAGGCTTTTGCCCATTTTCATGCCGTCTTTGGTGAGAAACCCATGGCCGAACACCTGTTTGGGGAGGGGTAGTCTGGCGGACATGAGCATGGCCGGCCAGTAAATGGCATGGAAGCGGACAATATCTTTGCCGACCAGGTGTACGTCGGCGGGCCAATAGCGGCGGAGGGCATTGGCTAGGGTAGGTTCAGCGGCAGGATCGACAGCAGCACTGAGGTAGTTAATCAGGGCATCAAACCAGACGTAGAGGGTTTGCTGGGGATCCGTCGGGAAGGGGATGCCCCAGGAAACGCTAGGGCGAGAGATGGAGAAATCCCGCAGCCCCTGTTTCACAAAGCTGAGCACCTCGTTACGGCGGCTCTCGGGCTGAATGAACTCAGGATGGTTAGCATAGAGGGTTTCCAGTTGTTGTTGGTAGCGGGAGAGGCGGAAGAAGTAGTTTTCTTCGTCTTTCCATTCCGCTTTTTTGTTGGGGTGAAGGGGGCAGAAGCCTCCCTCAAGCAGCTCTGCTTCGTCTTTGAATTCTTCACAGGAGACACAGTACCAACCCTGTTGCCGCCCGATGAAGATATCTCCTTGCTCCCAGACCCGCTGAAAAAACTCCTGCACTATGGCTTTGTGGCGGGGATCCGTGGTGCGAATAAAGCGGTCGTAGCGGATGTTGAGGAGTTGCCAAAGCTTCACAAACTCAGCTGAGAATTCGTCACAGTGCTGCTGAGGGGGAACGCCGCGTTCTTCAGCGGTGCGCTGGATCTTCTGGCCGTGTTCATCGGTTCCCGTGACCATGAGCACATCTTTCCCCCGCAAGCGCTGGTAACGGGCAATGGCATCGGCAATCATAGTGGTGTAAGCACTGCCAATGTGAGGGGCAGCGTTGACGTAGTAGATCGGGGTGGTGATGACAAAGGTGGGATCCGGCATGGGCAATCCGCAAGGCTTCTCCCATGATAAAGGGCCGGGATTCAGGCGCATCCCTCTTCATGGGTTCGGGATGGGTTCGGGGGCCGGCGGAGAGTTGTCTTCTCGGGGGCAGGGGGTTCAGAAAAGAACGCTAGGGTTGGTTAGGCTCATCCACCCTCAAGCAAACTGAGACAGGATAGAGGGAGTAGTCTTTGTCAATCGGGCTTGCGCTAGGCATGGAGAAAGAGACGCTCGATAGCTTTTTGGCCATGCAAGGGGTGATGGGGGTGGCGCTCCTCAGCCGCAGCGGTCGTCCCTACTTTTATCGCTCCTTTCAAGAGCTGGATAGCCGCCAGCAGCAGGCTCTGACCGAGGGGTTGTTTCAGGTTTTGGAAACGATGCCCGCCGGGTTTGACTATTTTGATTTTCAGTTTGCTGAGCAACGGGTGTTTGTCTACCCCCTTGGCCCGGAATGGGTTCTGCTGGTGGCGGTTAATGATGAGCTGGTGATGCCGGCCTACAGCTTGGCTGTGAAACGCTTGCGCAGCGACTTACAACGGGATACCCAGAAAGGTTTGGCTACTTTGCGCCTGTTTGCCAGGCAGGGGGAAACGCCCCCTGCTCAAAACTCCGGCCAGAAGCCCACCCAGGCTGCTGCTTCTGCTGCGGGCCCCCACATAGAGATGGATACTTTTGTGCAATCTCTGAATCGGCTCTGTCAGATTACAACGGGCTACCTGGGTAAAGCGGTCATTGTGAACTATTGGAAGGCGGCTCGGCAGGAGGTGGTGGAAGAGCAGGGGGCGGATGCTGAATGGTTGAATCAGTTTGAGATTGAGCGCAGTGCCCAAATTCGCTACAACGGCCCCCTCAAAGAACTGGACGAATCCCATCAGAAGGTGCTGCGGGACTGGGTACTGGCGTTTTTCCACCGCTGCGAAGCGGTCATTCATGATTTTCGCAACTTGATCAAATCCGCTGAGCTGCGCCTGTAACGTTTACAGAGAGCCTCCCTCTGTCCGATTTTGGGTCAGGGAAAAGACAAGCTAAGCTATGACCATGACTAACCCGGATCACGCCAGGGATCCCTGCCTAGGGATTCCCTTTGTTGCCAGATGCAGCGAAGAGCTGTTTTGCTACCGCGATGCCGCCGGATCCCTCGTTAGCCTGTGGGCACGCCACGCGAAGGAGTTGCCATGCTGAGAATCGTCACCCAGATGATCGAGGCTGAAGCCGAGCTCAGACGGATCTCGGAGCGCACTCAGGCTGACCAGAATATGCACCGTGAAGCAACGGTGCGGGAGATCCTACAAGCGGTACGCCGTCAAGGGGATCGGGCTCTGCTGCAGTACACGGCGGAATTTGACCGGGTGGAGCTGAGTCTTTCCGAGCTGAAGGTATCAGGGGCGGAGTTGGAGGCAGCTTATCAGGCTGTATCCCCTCAATTGCTATCGGCTTTGCGCTTGGCTAAACAGCGTATCGAGGCCTTTCACCGGCAGCGGGTGCCTAGCAGTTGGGTAAGTTTTCCGGCCCCAGAAATTGTTTTGGGTAAGCAGTATCGCCCGGTGGATCGAGCCGGTCTGTATATTCCCGGTGGGCGGGCTGCCTATCCCAGTACGGTGCTGATGAATGCCATTCCTGCCCAAGTGGCCGGTGTGCCGGAGATTGTCATGGTGACTCCCCCTGGATCTGATGGATCGGGAGGCAAAGGGATCAGCCCTGCAGTTTTGGTGGCGGCCCAAGAGGCCGGGATCCAAACCATTTACCGGGTAGGGGGAGCGCAGGCAATTGGAGCATTGGCCTACGGTACGGAGACCATTCCCAAGGTGGATGTGATTACCGGCCCCGGCAACATCTACGTGACTCTGGCCAAGAAGCAGGTGTACGGCACGGTGGGCATTGATTCTTTGGCCGGGCCTTCGGAGGTGTTGATCATTGCCGATGGGAGTGCTAACCCGATCCATTTGGCAGTGGATTTGTTGGCCCAGGCGGAGCATGATCCCTTGGCCGCAGCGATTTTATTGACCCCGGATGCTAAGTTGGCCCAGCAGGTACAACAGGCCGTTACGGCCCAAATGGAGGCCCATCCCAATCGCTTGATAGTGGAAAAGGCGGTGGTCAATTATGGGTTGATTGCCCTGGTGCCGGATTTACAGACAGCTGCGGCTTTGTCTAACTTGTTTGCCCCGGAGCACCTGGAGCTACAGGTGGCGGATCCCTGGGTTTTGCTGAACTCGATTCGTCATGCGGGGGCCATTTTCTTGGGGCACCACACCCCGGAAGCGGTGGGGGATTATCTGGCCGGCCCTAACCATACCTTGCCCACGGCTGGGGCGGCTCGCTACGCCTCGGCTTTGGGGGTGGAGACATTCCTGAAGCATTCCAGCCTAATCCAGTACGGCCCGATGGCGCTACGGGAGGTGGCGGAGGCGATTCAGGCCCTGACCCAGGCGGAGGGGCTGCCTGCCCATGGCCAGTCGGTGCAGCTACGCTTGGTGCAGGAAAAGTAAGCCACAGGAGCATAAGTAGTCAATGCTACATTAAATGGCTTCAAGGCCTGGGGTGAGGGATAGGCTGTGATCTGGCTGTGGAGGAATTGAGAACCAGAAGGCTCTGGGAGTGTTTCAGGCATAAGAAGGCGACAGCAGGGCAAAGTTCTTGTCAGTTGGCAGAAGCAGGGGTGTAGGCAGATGGTCAAGCAAACCCAACAGAATCGGCTCCGCTGCTCCATTTTGGCGCTGTTGCTGCTCTGCGCCGGTGCAGGGGTGGCTTGGGCAGCTCCGGCAGCTTCCTCCTCAGCTCCTTTTGCTTCCCTATCTGCTGTTCGTGCTCCTTGGACGGAGTCTTTAGCCGTTGCCATTCCTTGGGATTGGATCTACGGCCTGCAGGAGCAAGCCCAGCAGCGGCAATGCACTTTGGTGGGTCTGCTGCGCAGCGATCCTCTGCCGGCCCCGGATCCGCAGTGGCAGGTGTACACACGCCTGGATATGGTGGCTACACCCCGAATGGGGCGGTTGACCAGTGTTTTGTTTGTCGAAAATACCCGCACCGGGGCGTTACAGGTGCTCTATCAGGCGGCAGCTTCGGTATACGACCGGTCGGAACCTTTGGATTTTGCCATGATCCTGCCTTTGAGGTGGCGGGGTTCTTCCCTGTTGGCGCGGGAGTATGAGGGTTGGTTTCAAACGGATTTAAGTTGGGATCGGGCGGTGATCTGGACTTTGCCAGCCTCTGCACAAGGGATCCCAGCGGTGCAGATCTGGGAGCCGCCGTCGGTACTGGGCTATGCAGAGTTGCTGGATTGGGATCCCCAGGCCCAAGAGCGGGTGCTGTTTGCGGTGGCGGATAGTCTGGGGGAGCAGCCGCGGTTGGTGAGTGTGGGTCCGGATCAACAGGTTCTGCTGCGGGCGGCTGCGGTAACTCTGCCTCCCACTGTGTCTTCGCTACGGGGGTGGCAAGGTGCTACACCCGTAGATGAGGAACCCCTCTGCCACCAGGGTAGCTTTGGGCTGGAGAAATCAGGGCGGGTTGAACTGAGCATGAATAAGGTAGGACAAGAACGATGCCTAGACCGGAAGTGCGGCGGGGCTGGCCGCTAGAAGCCTTTGTGGGGGATGTGATCGTCTGTACGCTGGAGGGATCCCATTTGGATCAGGTGACGGAGATTCGCGTCAGTCCGGCGGGTAAGGGGATCCGGGTCAGCTTTGGGGATCCCTTGGGAAAAGCCCGGGGCGCGGTACAAGCTACTGCCGAACAGCTGACGGTTACCTTTGAGATTGATCCCAGCACCTATCCGGGTGAGAAGCGGATAGAACTCATCTCGCCGGCCGGGGTTAGTGATCCCTTACCTTTTTTGGTGATGCTGTAATCCCTGTGAGGATCTGATGATGCCGTTTGAGGTTGCCCCGACCGACCTGGGCGTGCTGCTGCTGGGGGTAGGGTTGTTGCTGGGGGCCGCAGTATGGGCCTGGCAATTGCAACGCAGTCAGCGGGCTAAGCCGGAAACAGAAACGGTAGTACCACCCCCACCGGCTGAGCTTTCTGCTGAACAAACCGCTCAACTGGAACCTTTTGATCAGGCCCTGGTGCAGCAGCCGCAGGATGCCATCGCCTGGTACAACCGCGCCACCACCCTTGATCAGATGGGTCAACCGCAGGCAGCCATTGCCTGTTACGACCGTGCCTTGGAGCTGAAGCCGGATTTTCCGCAAGCCTGGAACAACCGTGCCTCCGCCCTCGATGCCCTGGGCCGTCATCAGGAGGCGCTAGCCGGCTACGAGCGGGCCCTACAGCTAAAGCCTGACTTCTTTGAAGCCTACTTTAATCAGGCCAATGCCCTGGGTCAACTGGGGCGCTGGGAAGAAGCCCTATACTCCTACACCCGTGCCCTCAGGATTCGCCCCGACAGCCCAGAAGCTTGGTATTTACATGGACTGACCTTGGCCAATTTGGGTCGCTTCGAGGGATCCCTGACCAGCTACGACAAGGCCCTAGCCCTCAACCCTGTAGATGCGCAAGCGTGGCAAAGCCGGGGTCTGGCCTTGTTCCGGCTGGAGCGCTACGCGGATGCTTTGGCCAGCTACGAACGGGCGCTGCAACTGGGACTGGAATCGGCTGCCCTCTGGGCCGGCCACGCTCTTGCCCAACACCGTCTGGGCAATGCCATGGAAGCCCTCAACAGCTATGACCGTGCCCTAGAACGGGATCCGCAGCGAGCAGAAATTTGGCTGGATCGTGGCTTGGTGTTGATGGATTTGAACCTTTACGAGTTGGCCCTTCAAAGTTTTGCCCAAGCTCTACAGCTGGATCCCAACTTGGCAGAAGCCCACTACCTAGAAGCCTGTTGCTACGCTTGGGAGGGTCAAGTTGGGCAAACCTTGCAAGCTCTGGAGCAAGCCCTGCGGCTAGATCCACAGCGATACCGCCCCTTGCTGGCTTCAGAACCCTATTTCCAACTGATTCGGGAAGAGCCGAGTTTTGTAGCTTTCTTGGCCAAGGTCGATGCTTCTGCTTCGTCAGCTGAATTTTTCCGTAGGGATGCTGTTGTTGCAGCCGAAAAACCCAGTCAGACTGAGAACACCGAGCGGCAGGCCTGAACCAGCCTGAGAGGAGGAACTGAGAGGTTGGAGGCCACCCCTTGCTTGTACCCTAGCGGTGTTGGTTTTTGAGCCTTGTGAGCGTAGTCTTGGGTTATGGCTGTGTCAATGGGGCTGTAGTTCTACTAACCGGTATGTTGACAAAGGGGTTGACTATGAACACTCCCCCTCCCCTACCTATTCCCTCTGGGGCTTCAGCCTCCTCAGCGGATCAATCGGTTGGTCCACCCTCCCAGCCTCCTGACGAGTCTAGACGGCCAGCGGCTTGTGAGGCTGTAGCCTCTAGCCAAGAGGTTAAAGCCCGTACTGCTGAACTGCTGCGGTTGTACCACCAAACTCGGGATCCAGCTTTGCGCAACCGTTTGGTGGAACTCAACCTGGGCTTGGTGCGCAAGGAAGCTCACCACTGGCGCAACCAATGTAATGAGGGGTATGACGACCTGATGCAAATCGGTTGCTTAGGGCTAATCCAGGCGATTGAGCGTTTTGATATTACCCGTGGTCTGGCCTTTAGCTCCTTTGCTATGCCCTACATTCGGGGGGAGATTCAACACTACCTACGAGACAAAAGCCCGACGATGCGGATCCCTCGTCGTTGGGCGACGCTGCAGCGACAGGCCAAGAAGGTGGTGAACCAGTTGCGGCAACAGTTGGGTCGTCCTCCCTCTGAGGCTGAGGTACGAGAAGCTCTGCAACTTACAGAGGAAAACTGGCAGGAGATGAAGTTAGCCCTACAAAATAGCTTTCTGCTCAGCCTCGATGCCCCGATTCAATGTGAAGAAGACAGCCTTTCTCTGGGAGACACTGTTCCCGATGAACGCTACCGCAGTTTTCAGTTGGCCGAAGAAGACCGCATTCGCTTGCAAAATGCCCTGGCTAAGCTGGAGAAACGCACCCGCACTATTTTAGAGTTTGTCTTTTTTTACGACCTCACCCAAAAGGAAACAGCCGAGCGGCTAGGCATCAGTGCAGTAACAGTCTCCCGTCAGGTCAAAAAGGGCTTGGAACGCTTGGCCAAGATCCTAAATCAAGAAATTTTCTAGGGTAGGGGCTCTTTCCCGCAGGGAGGCTCAAAAGAGGATTGTGGGTGGCTCCCGGCTTGTTTCTGCATTTGCGCGCGCACGTGCAAAGCAATTTGCAGCGCTTCATCCAAAAGACGACCCTGTTCACCAGCTTGCTCACTCACCCGCAATGCGGTCAGGGTGGCCAGGTTGTTGGGAAAAAGTTCGCTTTTGCTGGCGATGAAGGTTTGGTTCTGGCGCAAGATGCGCTCGGTTTTGAGAGCACGGATCAAGTCTGCTCGGGCTAACTTGAGGCCCTCGAGCACCTGAGCGCGATCACTCAGTTGCACCCTTAGGTTGCCTGCTGCTTCTAGCTGATCGTTGATCTCAATGGCTTGAATCAAATCGTTGTAGCGCTCCACCTCCTCCAGCAGGTTCAACAGCAGAGGCAGCCGCCGGCTCCGGAAGATCCAAAAAGCTTGGTGCAGGGCTGCCAGTGCCACAAGGATCCCCCATTCCAAAATGAGAGAACCCCAGCCGACAGAGCGCAGGCCGGGAAGCAAAATCCGACCCACAAGGGTCAGTAGGGATCCATTCCAAGTTACCCATCGACAGAGCAAATCCAGCACCAGCAGGAGGCGCAAGGTATCCCAGAAGGCAGTTAAGCTGCGCAGCCAAGCTCCAACTCCATCGCTAGAGGGAGGTCGGTACAACCAGCCCACGCGCACCTGGGTGAGGCTCTCTACCTGGGCTAAAGAAATGCGCAGCCCTCTTAGATCCGGTCGCATCCTCCTCAGCATTGTCAAAATTGACAGTCCTAATCGGCGGCTTACCGTCCACTTTAACCAATCCAATTGCTGCTGAGGCTAAGACAGAGTTGCGGATCCCTTGGGCTGAGAAGGCTCGCCTGATAAGATGAAGTTTACTCTCGCTGTACTGAGTTGAGAGGAGAAGGGAATGGCGACCAGCCAACTGCGCCAGCTAAAAGCCCATTTGGTGGATGCGGAAAACTTTGCCCCTTTCGGGCAGGTGATCCTGCCAACTCCTGACCACAAGCCCTTTGATGGCCAAGATGCCCAGCTTTGCCTCAACCAGGGCCAGCCTCGCTTCTACATCATGCGCCTACCGCGGCCTGGTCTTAAGTTTAGCCAGATCACCCATCATGCCCATTGCACCCAATGCCTGGGATCCCTCAATGGCAAGGAGTGGTTTATTGGGGTGGCACCACCGGCGGATGAGCTGCATGTGGATCAGATTCAGGCTTTTCGGGTACCAGGGGATCGCTTCATTAAGCTGGAAATGGGCACTTGGCATGCCGGCCCTTACTTTGACCATGAAGAGTTTATCGATTTTTACAATTTAGAGCTTTCCGATACCAATATCACCGATCATGAGACGGTGAACCTGCTGCAGACCTACAACTTAGAGTTTCAGATCAACCCCTGAGCTAGCTTTGGATCAGGGCCGATAAGGCAATCCCTTAAGCTATCCCGGTGGGTACTGCCAGGTTTGATACAACCCTTGCATCTGGTCCATCAAGACGGCTAGAAAAGGGACACCTCAGCGAGAGATCCGATGCTGAGAACAAAGGGATCCGAGCTTACCATTCACCTAGCAGCCGGCCATCGCCCCTTGCCGGTGCTCTTCAGATTTTTGGGGATCGGTTTGGGTCTGCTGTGGGCCGGTTTGCTGCTCTGGACGGGATCCCTGAGCTGGGTGGCCCATGGTCAAACCTCTGCTCCCACCTTTGATTTGACAGTAGTACGGTTGCCGGGGCAAAACTGGACCAACATTGAGCGGCAACTGCAGCGTAGCGGCTTGACCTACCAGGTGATCGACCAGCTGAGCTCGGCAAGCTTACAGGGGCGTAGCAGGCTGTTTTTGCCGAATGTGAACCGCCTTACCCCTGCTCAAGCCACCGCCCTGAGTGACTGGATGCAGCAGCAGGGAGGACAGTTGATTGTCAGTGGCCCTTTGGAGCTTCCTGCCGAAGCGCGGGATCCCTTGCGTAACTTAATCGGGGCCTACTGGAGTGGGGATATTCCCATGGCCAGCCCGGTGCGCCTCACAGGGTTTGCGGAGGCATGGGCGCGCGGGGTGACTACCCAGGAAGCTGTTGCCGGCGGAGCCCTGCTGCCCACCAGTACTGCTAGCCGTCTGACCGCTGTTTGGGAAGGGTTCGGGGGAGATGCCTATGCAGTGATCAGCAGTCGGCAAAGTGTGTACCTGGGTTGGCGCTGGGGAGAATTTCCTGACGAGACGGCGCAACTGGATCGGCAGTGGTTGGAAGCGGCTTTGCGACGAGCCCAAGGGGGATCGGTTGCGGAAGAATCTGTTGCCCTACCGCCACTCCCGATGAACACCTTTGAGCTACTGGCCATGCGGCAAGAGTTGGGAGGGTTGTTGGGGCGGGTGGAGGGAGCCCTATTGCTGAACCGGGCTACCCAAGGTGGGCTGGGTGCTACTGATGAATATGAACCGATTTTGGAGCAAGCCCGCCAGGTTTTACGACAACTGCCGGTCTGGGTGGAAGCGGGGCAATATATCCAGGCTCGGCAGGCGTTTGAACAGGCACGGGCGGATCTGTGGGCCCACTACCCGCTGGATCGCCTGACTGCTTTGTCAGAGGTACGCGCCATTTGGTTGGATCGGGGCACCATTGTCGAGGCCGGCTCAGAAAGAGGGTTGGCACTGGTTTTTGACCGCCTGGCCCAATCCGGTATTAACACCGTCTTTTTCGAGACCCTAAATGCCGGGTTTGCCATTCACCCTAGCCGTGTTGCCCCGCAGCAAAACCCCCTCACCCGCGGCTGGGATCCCTTGCGAGCAGCGGTGCGCCTGGCCCATGAGCGGGGTATGGAGTTGCATGCCTGGATTTGGACCCTAGCCGTGGGCAACAGCCGCCACAACATTTTGCCGGAGATTAACCTACCCCAGGACTACATTGGCCCGGTGCTGACGGCCCATCCCGACTGGGCCAATCTGGATCATCGCGGCAACCTCTTCCCCCGTGGGCAACCGGAAACCTGGCTGGATCCTGCCAACCCGCAGGTGCGCACTTATCTTCTGGCTCTCACCCGCGAACTGGTGCAGGACTACGGCGTGGATGGGATCCACCTAGACTACATTCGCTATCCTTTTCAGAATGCCGCTAGCCGCCATGTGTTTGGCTTTGGTCGGGCTGCCCGCCAAGGGTTTCAGCAGCTTGCCGGTGTGGATCCGCTGGAGTTGGATCCCCTCTCGGATCGTTCCCTCTGGCAATTGTGGACCCGCTACCGTACCCAGCAAGTTAACGAAGTGGTGGAGTCTATTGCCCGTACTGCCCGATCTCTTAATCCGCGGGTGATCCTGTCGGCAGCAGTTTATGCCCTACCTCAGAACGAACGGCTGCAAAAGCTACAACAGGATTGGGAACATTGGATCCAAGCGGGAGAACTGGATCTGTTGATTCCCCTCACCTATGCCGGCAATACCCGGCGGCTGGCCCAGCTGGTGCAACCGAACCTGGAGATTGTCAGTCGCTCTGCGGTGCTGTTTTTGCCCAGTCTCAATTTGTTGAATCTGCCGGCGGTGGAATTTTTGGATCAGATGCAAGTGGTGCGGGATCTGCCCACCGGCGGTTTCGCTCTGTTTGCGGTACGTCAGTTCACCCCTGAGTTGGAAACCATCCTCAGCCGCTCTACCATTGCCTCCACCCGCATTCCCTACCGGGATCCCTTTGAGGCCGTTCAGGATCGCTTTCAGAGCCTCCGGCAGGAGTGGATGCTTTTAGGCGAACAGGGGCAACTGCCCCTGTTGGAACCAGAACGCAGCCAGTGGCTGGAGCAGATCAAGCAGGTGGAGGGATCCCTGGCGGCCTTGGTAGCAGATCCCAACCCTGAATCTCTGGCGGCAGCCCGTCAGCAGCTGGGTCGCCTGGGGGAAAACCTCAGGGCTTGGATGCGCGTGAAAGCTCTGCAAAACCCCTACCGAGTCCAGGTTTGGGGCAACCGTCTCACCGCCATGGAAATGATGTTGCGCTACGGGGAACAAACCCTACTGAGAAGTTCAGCTGCCACTCTTTTGCAGGGTTAGGGGTTCTCCCGCCCAGCAGATCCACTTGCTGCAAGTTCACCCCCCGCAGAAGCGCTTCCTGCAAAAGGGATCCCCGCAAATCGGCAAGGCCCAGATCGGCCCCTGCCACAGGGTGCACTCGGCGCAGATCAGCCAATTTTAAGCCCGCAAAATGAGATCTCCCCCCATCAGGCTGGCCTGTACTAACCTGGCCCGACAAAGCAGAGCCTGACACAACCGCACATGCTAAGGGCCGACCGACCGTAGATCCCCACGCCGATGTCGGCCTGCTGCATACTGTTGCAACAGCTCCCCAACAGTAGCCCCTTGTTTCATGTTGAGCTCCCCCACACCCGCCAGTGTAGAGCCCGCTTGGGAAATTCCATCTCATCCGCCGGTGGAAATGGAGCCGGCAACACTCTCAACCTCTTGTTTTCGTGACAGGCTTGATAGCCTAGAGGAAGCGAACTGTGGACACTCATGTCGGATACTCCTGCAATCTCGGTGCAACAGCTACAAAAACGCTACGGATCGACCGTGGCCGTAGCGGATGTGTCTTTCCAGGTACAACCTGGCCAAATCTACGGTGTTCTCGGCCCCAACGGAGCTGGCAAAACCACTACCCTACACTGCATTTGTACCCTTTTACGCCCAGATGCTGGCCAAGTGGAGGTATGCGGGATCCCGGTTCAGGAAAATCCCAAGGCCGTTCGAGAAAAATTGGGCTTTGTTGCCCAAGAAGTGGCTTTGGATAAGGTCTTAACCGGACGCGAGCTATTGCAACTGCAAGCGGATATCTACCACATGCCTCGCCCCCTAGCCCAGGAGCGGATCACCGCTGTGTTGCAGCTGTTGGATCTTACGGATCGTGCTGATGAGCGCACCGGTACCTATTCCGGCGGCTTGCGCAAACGCTTGGATCTAGCGGCGGGGTTGTTGCATCAGCCGCAGGTGCTGGTGTTGGATGAACCGACGGTGGGCCTGGATATCCAGAGTCGGTTGGTGATTTGGGATTTCTTACGCCAACTCAAGGCAATGGGCATTACCGTATTGCTCAGTAGCCATTACTTAGAGGAAATCGATCTGCTGGCGGATCGGGTAGCTATTATTGACCGGGGTACCGTGATTGCCGAAGGCACCCCAGAAGAACTCAAAGCCCGTGTCGGTGGAGAACGTATCACCGTTAAGTTGCAAGAATTTGCCCCTAAGGAGCTGGCAGAACGCGGGGCCCAACTGCTGCAATCCCTACCCTTTGTGCAGAAGGTGCTGATCAACAGTGCCCAGGGCAATGCTTTGAACCTAGTGGTGCAGCGGAATGGCGAGGATCCCTTGAACGCAATCCGCAGCCATTTGCAGGCTCATGGGTTAGAGGTGTTTAGCAGCAGCCAATCTCGGCCTAGCCTGGATGATGTGTACCTAGCAGCAACCGGGCAAACCCTCCTGGATGCAGAGCTGGCCGCTGCCGAAGCCAACCTAGGTAAAAAGAAAAAGTAAAAAGAAAAAGTAGAAAGAAAGTAGAAAGTTCAGTCTTTGGATCCGTTCCCTTGATATTCATTACCCAACAGCTCACCTGTCCAAAAATTCTGTAGAGATTGTCTTATGACTCGTACCCTGTCTCAGCCTCAACCTAGTTCCATCCCCCTCTTCACAGCCGACTTCTGGCAGGAAACCTTTGCCCTGACCCGCCGTTGGTTTATTCAACTGCAGCGTCGCCCCACCACACTCTTGGTGGGCATTATCCAGCCTTTGCTGTGGCTGATTCTCTTTGGTGCTTTGTTTCAAAACGCTCCTGCCGGCATCTTTGGAGCCGGGCAGAACTACACCCAGTTTTTGGGAGCGGGGGTAATCGTGTTTACAGCCTTTGGTGGGGCCTTGAATGCAGGAGTACCGGTGATTTTCGACCGGGAATTTGGCTTTTTAAACCGGTTGCTGGTGGCTCCCCTCACCTCCCGCTTCTCGATTGTTTTGGCTTCCAGCCTGTTCATCGTCAGCCTGGCGTTGGTGCAGACGATGGTCATTATCGGGGCCGATTATGCTCTTGGCGCCGGCATCCCGAATGGCTCAGGCTTGGCGGTGGTGGTTCTGATTGTAGGCTTACTGGTACTGGGGTTCACGGCCCTGAGTTTAGGATTGGCCTTTGCCATGCCAGGGCATCAGCAGTTGTTGGCTCTGATCTTTTTGGTGAATCTGCCTCTGATCTTCTCCAGTACTGCTTTGGCCCCCTTGAGTTTCATGCCCTCTTGGTTGCGTTGGGTCGCCAGCCTGAATCCCCTAACCTTTGCCATCGAACCCATTCGCCATCTCTACCGCAACAGTGACTGGAGCTTCACCGATGTGGTGCTCCAAGCCCCCTGGGGAGATCTGACCTTGGCGGGATCCCTGGGCCTATTGGCAGGGTTTGTGGTGGTCTCGGTGATACTGGTGCAGAATGTGTTGCGCAAAGGCTTGGCCTGAGGGTGAAAAACAGGTAACAAGCTCAGATCGGCTCCATCGGGTGGAACTGCTTTTGCTTCAGATGACTAAACGGTCGGCCAGAGGTGGGGCGGTCATTGACCTTCTCCCGCACTGCAACTCTAGAAACACCTAGAAACACAAAGACTGCAGGTTCAACGAGAACAAGCGCAGTTACAACAGAAGATGGAAAAGCTGCGGCAACACCTTCAGCAGGGATCCCTTTGAATCAAGCCCCTTGAATCAAGGTGCCTGCTGATTGCCATCAATGCCATCAAGCTTTAGAGAGTTCTCAAGTTCCGGGGGAACGGACGCTTGTGCAGAGATTGGCAGCAAATCGACTCTCTAGGGGTGCTTTGCAGCTAGCGCAGTACGTACGCAGTAGCGGAAGGGAGTCCTTGGAGATGGGCAGCGGTCTTCTTCCAGAGGAGAACAAGCTACTCTTGCTCTCTTGACTGCTGTCGCCCAAGCCAGCGCCAAGTGACGGGTAAAAGAAGCGCAGCCAGGGCCATCTTGATTGCATCTCCAATCAAGAAGGGGAAGACTCCCTTTTGCAGCACCTGCATCAGGGAGGTAGGGCCGACATTCTGATTTAGCCAGACCCCCAGCCAAGTTGCCCCGAGCAAATAGATCAAAGCCGAGCAAGCCACCATTGCTGCTCCCATCTTTGCGGCATGGCGATCCACCCCCAGCCGCTGCACCAGCCAGCCCATTAGCCCTGCCGCCAGGGGAAAGGCCAGCAGATAGCCCCCCGTTGGCCCAGCTAAGTAACTCAACCCAGAGTTGCCACCTGCAAAGACCGGCAACCCAACAAGCCCCTCTAGCAAATACAGCAGCAGCGTTAGAAAGCCCAGCCGCGCTCCAAAGCCTGCTCCGACCAAGGCCACACCAAAGGTTTGACCAGTGATCGGTACCGGTGTAAAGGGCAAAGGGATACGGACCTGAGCCAGAACCGCCACAAATAAACTACCCCCCACCACCAACAACACATCCCGAACACGGGAAGGACGGGGTGCCAGAGTTTGGGCCAGCGGCGTGTAGACAAAAGCAGTAGTCATAGAGCAGGTGGGATTGTTGAAAGTAGTGCTCGATTGTCCCAGAGAAGCCCTCGGGCAGTCAATCGGCTCATCACCCAAGATCAGTCAAGATCAGTCAAAAGATCAGTCAAAGGGTAGGAGCCGGAAGGGCAAACTCTCAGCAGAGGGTTGAAACAGTTGCAGGGACAGTTAACTGAAAACCCCAGAAACTAGATGCTGCTGTCTAGGCAGCGCTATCTAGGCTGACCTGAAAGACCTCGCTGAAGGCTTTTTCGACCTTATAACCGGAGTCAATGGTCTCTAAGGGATCCTTACGTAGGCGGTGCCGTAGGCAGAGGCTAATCACCCGACGAATATCGCCAAGGGTAACCTCAGCCCGCCCCTCCAAAGCGGCTAGGGCTTTAGCGGCGCGGTTGGTAACAATATCTCCCCGCAGACCATCCACTGCCAAGGCTGCACACACCCCTGAAATCTTGAGGCGCAGATCTGGATCCACGGTCACCATAGGCAAAAGGTGCTGTGCCTTTTCAATCTGCTCCGCCAGCTGTTGCTGAGAATCGGCATATTGGGTCAAAAACCCTGCTGGATCGGCATCAAACTGGCTACGTTCCTCCACAATCCGCACCCGCAGAGCCGGATCCCGTACCGTCTCAATCTGCACAAACATACCGAAGCGGTCCAGCAGTTGTGGGCGCAACTCCCCTTCTTCTGGGTTACCGGAGCCAACCAAGACAAAGCGAGCCGGGTGGCGGATGGAAATACCTTCCCGTTCAACCGTGTTCCAACCGGAGGCGGCTGCATCCAGCAGCACGTCCACCAGATGATCATCCAGAAGATTGACCTCATCCACGTAGAGAATGCCGCGGTTGGCCTTGGCCAGTAGCCCCGGCTCAAAAGCTTTCACCCCTTGGGACAGAGCCCGTTCAATGTCAAGGGTGCCACACACGCGATCTTCGGTTGCCCCTAGGGGCAGATCCACCATCGGTACTTGGATCCAGGTGGTTTCTACCGATTCTCCGGCCTGGAGACGTTCCCAGAGTTGATCGCTCATCAGATCCCGCTGCCGGGGGTGGCTGTTAAAGGGATCCCCTTTCACCACTTCAATTTGGGGCAACAGATCCGCCAGAGCGCGAATGGTGGTGGATTTGCCGGTGCCCCGATCCCCCATGATCAGGACTCCACCGATGCGGGGATCGATCACATTCAGGAGCAGGGCTAACTTCATTTCCTCCTGGCCAACGATGGCTGTAAAAGGAAAGACGGGGCGACGTTGCAAGGTCATAGGGGCAATCCACTGGCATTCTTCACTTTATTATCCCAGAAGCCTTTCCCCCTGATGGGTTTGCGGCCTACAGAAACACTCCGACAGGAAACTCATCTACCTTTTTTGAAAGAATTTTTGAGAGAACTGCCTCTGTTCCGGCTGGCGGCCCCATGTCTTGTCTATGCTGGAGCTGCCTCGATGGATAGGTAAGGTCTAGCCCTTACAACCCAAAATCACTTTCTCTCCTGTTGCTTTAGCTGACCGAGCATGGGATCTTTGCTGCTCTTACCCCCATCGGCAGCCTAAGATAGGGACACTGGTTTGTTTGGACGCGGATCCCAATGTCTCAGTCACCTGAAGCAGCCCCTCAAGCCAACAGCACCCTGAAGCTGCTGCGTACCCATGAGTCTCCCCGACTAGAGCGCATCCGCCATACCACCTCCCATGTGATGGCAATGGCGGTACAAAAACTGTTTCCCAAGGCTCAGGTGACCATTGGCCCGGCAACCGATTACGGCTTCTACTACGATTTTGACCATCCAGAGCCTTTTACCCCTGAGGATCTGGAGCGCATCAAAAAAGAGATGCAAGCAATTATCAAAAGGGGCTTGCCCGTGATTCGGGAAGAGGTGAGCCGTGAAGAGGCCAGACGGCGGATTGAAGCGCTAGGAGAACCCTACAAGCTGGAAATCTTAGACAGCATTCCGGAGGGGGAACCCATCAGTCTTTACCATCTAGGGGATGAGTGGTGGGATCTCTGTGCCGGCCCCCATGTGGAGAACACCAAAGAGCTCAATCCCAAGGCCTTTGATTTACTGAGTGTGGCTGGTGCCTACTGGCGTGGTGATGAAACCAAAGCGCAATTGCAACGGATTTACGGCACTGCCTGGGAAACCCCAGAGCAGTTGAAAGAATATAAGCGTCGCCTTGAGGAAGCCAAATTGCGGGATCACCGCAAGCTGGGCAAAGAGCTAGGGCTGTTCATCTTTGCCGATGAGGTGGGGCCGGGGCTACCTCTATGGACACCAAAAGGAACTGTTTTACGCTCCACGCTAGAAGATTTCCTTAAGCAAGAGCAGATTAAACGGGGCTATTTGCCTGTGGTTACCCCTCATATTGCCCGGGTGGATTTGTTCAAAATCTCCGGCCATTGGCAAAAGTACCGGGAAGATATGTTCCCCATAATGGCGGAGAATGAACAGGCCCGTGCTGCCGAGCAGGGCTTTGTCATGAAGCCCATGAATTGCCCTTTCCATATCCAAATTTACAAGTCAGAACTGAGATCCTATCGAGATTTGCCCCTGCGTTATGCGGAGTTTGGCACGGTTTATCGCTATGAGCAGTCGGGGGAATTGGGTGGACTGACACGGGTACGCGGCTTTACTGTGGATGATTCCCATTTGTTTGTCCGCCCGGATCAGTTGGATGAGGAGTTCCTCAAGGTTGTGGATTTGATCTTGGTAGTGTTTGACAAGCTGCAACTGAAGGATTTTCGGGCCCGCCTCAGTTTCCGGGATCCCAACTCGGATAAGTATCTCGGTTCTGCCGAAGACTGGGATAAAGCTGAAAATGCCATTCGGCGTGCCGTTGAGCAACTTTCCATGCCCTATTTTGAAGGGATTGGGGAAGCTGCTTTTTATGGACCTAAGTTGGATTTTATTTTCCGGGATGCTTTGGATCGGGAGTGGCAGCTCGGCACGGTGCAGGTGGATTACCAAAACCCGCAGCGCTTTGATCTGCAGTATGTAGCCGAGGATGGATCCCGGCAGCGCCCGGTGATGATCCACCGGGCTCCTTTTGGCTCTTTGGAGCGTTTGGTGGGGATCTTAATCGAAGAATATGCCGGGGATTTCCCGTTTTGGTTGGCTCCAGAACAGGTGCGGATTTTGCCGGTTTCCGATCAGTATTTGGGCTATGCTACACAAGTGCGGGATCAGCTGCGGGAACACGGGATCCGGGTACAGATTGATGCTGATAGTGATCGCCTACCCAAGAAAATTCGCAATGCCGAAAAGGCCAAGATTCCCTTGATGTTGATTGTCGGAGAGCAAGAACAAGCGGCGGGAACCGTGAGTGTCCGGCAACGCCATGGCGGCGAAGGGGGATCCCCAACGGTGACGGAATTGATTGATTACCTGAAAAAGCTCAATTCTGGGGTAACAACGTGAGTACCTTGAAATCCGTCGTCTCTTATGCATCGACTACCTCTATGATGATCTGATGGTTGCAACTGTTGATCAGAATGATCAAACAATCGAGGTCTGCCCCATCCTGATTCTTGAGCGGTTTGCTATGTGTTGTTAATGATTGTTAATGCTGTTGATGAAGACCTCCGCACATGAGGGGGATCCCATCAGAGCCAAATCACCTTGCAGCTGCGCGGGATCAGCAAACGCTATCCATTGGTGTTGGCCAATGATCAGAAACAGCGGGTGGAGATCCTGAAAATCATTTACCGCAGGGTCCGCATTTTGATTTTTGATTTTGGACGAGCCGACAGCTGTCTTGACCCCTCAGGAAGGCTGGTGATCTCTTTACCTTTTTGCACCGTTTTACCCGAGAAGGTGGGGCTGTCATTTTCATCAGCCACAAGCTGAAGGAGGTGATGCAAATCTCAGGTCGCATTACCGTGATTCGGGATGGCAAAGTGGTGGCGACGCTGCCCACTGCCGCAACCCATGCCCAAGAATTGGCACGCTTGAGGGTGGGGCGGGAGGTGAGCCTCACGGTGGATAAGGATTTCTCTGCTCCGCAGGAGGTGTTGCTGGATGTGCAGGAGGTGCGTCTCGGTGGGACTGCGCAGCATTTCCCTGACGGCACGGCGCTACTCTGGCGGCACTGCCCAAAAACTCATCGTGGGACGAGAGCTCTCCTGTGGGCCAAGGGTGACGGCGCAACCGACTCGCGGGGTGGATGTAGGGGCAATTGAGGCCGTTCACCACCGCATTGTGCGAGCACGGGATCAAGGTCTGGCAGTGTTGCTGGTATCGGCGGATTTGAATGAGGTGATTAGTTTGGCGGATCGCATCCTGGTGCTCCATGAGGGCCGCCTTGCCGGAGAACTGTCTCCTGCAGAGGCTACCGAGGAACGCTTGGGTCTGCTCATGGGCGGGATCCAGGCTGCTTCTGAGGTATCCCCGCACGGGGAGTTTTGCTTGCCTATCGGTGGGGGCGAGCAAGATTCGAGCAAGATTTAGGTGGGATCCGACCGGGAAGCCAAGGCCGCCCGTTCTTTGACCAGGGCTGCTCGCCGCTGATCCAAGTCTTGAGGAGAGATGCGCCCATAGGTCACACTCATTTCCGCCAGCCGCTGCGCAAGTTCATTCTGTAACATTTCTTCGCTGTAGCGCCAGGCCCAATTGTTCTCGGTAGTCCCGGGAAAATTCATGCGTGAGTCTGAGCCCAAGCCCATAACATCTTGCAAAGGGATAATGGCCAGATTGGCAACCGAGGACAGGGCCAGCCGGATCAGATCCCAGTGGATACCGTTGGCTCCCTGGCAGCCCAGATAACGCAAGAGGTTTTGCTTCTCCCAATCGGGGCGCTCCGGGTCCTCAAACCAGCCGACCACAGTATTGTTGTCGTGGGTACCGGTGTAAACCACAAAGTTGCGCTCGTAACCATGGGGTAAGTAGGGGTTGTCCGGCCCGGAGCCAAAGGCAAACAGAAGGATCTTCATCCCCGGCAGACCAAATTGATCCCGCAGTTGCAGAACTTCCGGCGTAATTTCCCCCAGATCCTCGGCAATCACCGGCAGCTCCCCCAGCTTTTCTGCCAGCACCTGAAAGAAATCTGCCCCTGGGCCCTTCTGCCACTCCCCTTCTACGGCGGTTTCGGCATCCCCGGGAATGGCCCAGTAGCTCTCAAAGCCGCGGAAGTGGTCGATGCGCACGCAGTCCACCTGCTTGAGGATAGCTCGTAGGCGTCTAATCCACCAGTCGTAGCCCTGGGCCTTGAGCACCTCCCAGTTGTAGAGAGGGTTGCCCCAGCGCTGCCCTGTGGCACTGAAATAATCAGGGGGGACCCCAGCCACCCATATCGGTTGCCCCTGTTCATCTAGGTGAAATAGCTCTCGGTTGGCCCAGACATCGGCACTGTTGGGGGCCACATAAATGGGTAGATCCCCCATCAACTGCACCTGATGGTAATGGGCATAGTCCCTCAGGGATCCCCACTGTTGGGCAAAGAGGTACTGCCAAAACATTTGCTCGGTAATGGCATCGGCGTAGCGATCGCGGGCATCCTGCAAAGCCAAGGGATCCCGTTGTACAAGGGCCGGATCCCATTTTGTCCATTCTTGCCCTTGGTAGACCTCCTTAAGGGCCATAAACAGAGCATAGTCCGGCAGCCAATCGGCTTCGCCAGCACAGAAGGCTTGAAAGGCTTCCCAGTCCGAGGGGGTGGCTTTGTCGTGAAAGGTTCTCCAGGCGCGGTGTAACAAGCCGAACTTGAAGGGGATGACGGTTTCGTAATCCACCCGCCCAGCAAATCCCGACCGGATAGCCGGCCATTGGGGCAAATCCTGCCAACTCTCGGGTTCCAACCAGCCTGCTTCTACCAAAAGTTCAGGGCTAATCAGGAGAGGGTTACCGGCAATGGAAGAAAAGCTCATGTAGGGGGAGTTACCCCAGCCGGTTGGTCCAAGGGGGAGCACCTGCCAGAGGCGTTGACCGCTCTCTACCAAAAAATTCACGAAGCGATAGGCAGCTGGCCCCAGATCTCCAATGCCGAAAGGCCCCGGCAAGGAGGTGGGGTGCAGGAGAATGCCACTGAGTCGACCCATGCGCATGGCTAAGCCTTTCTTTGCCCTAAGGTTGCTAATGTGATTTCACCGCCTATCCTGTCACCTTTGTAGCCATTCAGCTACAGGGATCCGCTGACTGGTTGGTCTTATTGGGTCTGGTACAAATCGGGGTGAGCCCCTGCCGGCAACCCCTTACCTCCTATTGGCTAAGTTTTTTTGCCTGGCTCCCGCGGTGTTCTGCCCCTCCCCCTGTTGTGTAAACGATGGGGAAGCAGTGCCGAGCACCAACGGAGGGTTTCACCTCCTATCCGACACCGGGGGAGAAGGTCAGGACAGGAGCGCACCTGTGGAGCTACGGGGGGCAGGATGGGCTTGGGTGCACCACTCGTAAATGGCATCAGCGGTTGTGAGTCAAGGGTGGGGCTACGCTTGGATATGCTGCAGGGCCTTTTTCAGGAATCCCAGGCCTAGAGGCTGCCCGACGATGAAAGGGTGCAGGCCAATGGGTAAACGCAATCCAGCACCCGTGATTGTGGATTGGCTGCGAAAATCCGCTAGGGCTTACCTCACAAAGCAGATTTGAGCAGGGTTACCAGATTCATGGCCAATGCCTTGGGATCTGGCGTGCCTCCCGTCATGAGTCGAAACCCTTCTAGAGGCTCAACCGTGTTGGCTGGGTGATGGCTATCCTGCCTTGCTCCTTCTGCCTCAACTTTGGGCAGGCTCAACGCTCTGGGTGGACTGAGTCTGGTAATAGGCACGGATCTCATCAATGGTCAGGAGCCGCCGAAAGGGGATCCCGGCCTCCCGGTAGCAGGCTTCTGCCCCCTCTAGGCGATCCACAAGCGCCAGGATCCCCTCTACGCAATACCCTGCTGCACGCACCCGTTCCACTGCCTTGAGGGCCGAACCACCCGTAGTAACCACATCTTCCAAAATCCAAACGCGAGTGCCCGGGGCAAGCTCTGGCCCCTCAAGCCAGGCTTGGGTGCCGTGGCCTTTGGCTTGTTTACGCACAATCAAGGCTGGCAGGTTAGCCGGTTCCCCCTGCAGAGAGGCCAAGCTCACGGCGGTTAAAATTGGATCGGCTCCCAAGGTCATACCGGCAATGGCCTCGGTTTGGGGGGGCAACAGCCGATGCAGCAGGGATCCCACCAGATAGGCCCCTTGGGGGTGCAGGGTAACGGCTTTGCAATTGATGTAGTAGTCACTCTGTCGCCCGGAGGTCAGGGTGAAAGAGCCCTCACGGTAAGCCAGTTGGGTAAGCAGATACAGCAGCTTTTCCCGCGCTTCATCCGCAGAAAAGGTGAGGGGGGAGCAATCCAAAAGCAGCACAGCAGGGATCCTGGGCAATCTACTTGCCTGTGAAAAAAGGTTCTGGAGTATCCTATTATTCTTCGAATTAGCCCCATTGCCTAGGCAGTTGCCCCTTTGGCAGCGGTTGCTGGAAAGGGGGAAAACAGACCCTACCCCTCTTCCAACCTTGAGCAGGGTTTACTTTCGACAAAGGTTTGCCGCAGAAGCAACGAATTGAGAACGACGGTGATGGAGCTCACAGCCATCAATCCTCCTGCCATGGCTGGGCTAAGACCAAGGCCAAACTTGGGCAAAAACACCCCTGCCGCTACAGGGATCGCCAACAGGTTGTAGCCAAAGGCCCAAACCAAGTTCTGGCGAATGGTGCGGAAAGTAGCAGAGCTCAGGCGAATGGCTTCCACCACATCCCAAAGGCGGTTGCGCATCAGAATAATATCAGCAGTTTCAATGGCTACATCTGTAGCCGAGTTTAGGGCTATGCCCACATCCGCCTGGGCAAGGGCAGGAGCATCGTTGATCCCATCCCCTACCATTCCAACTTTTTGTCCCTGGGCCTGTAAGTTGCGGATGACCTCAGCCTTGGCCCCCGGCTGAACCTCAGCAATCACTCGCATCCCGGGCAAATCCAGGCTTTGCATCACCTGCTCAGCCACCTCAGCCCGATCCCCGGTCAGGAGTATCACCTGTAAGCCCATCTTTTGCAGCTGTTGCAGCGTGGCCCGCGCATCGGGACGCAGCCGATCCTGGACGGCAATCCATCCCACCAGGGATCCCTGTACCGCTACCCCCACCACCATCCTGCCGGTCCGCAGCAGATTGTCGAGGCAAGGCTGCACCTCTGCCGCCGGCAGGATCCCTAGCTCCGCCAACCAAGACAGGGATCCCACGATCACCTGTTGCCCGTCCACTTGAGCTACCACCCCCAAGCCCGACTGCGTTTGAAATTCGGTGGCAGTCAGCAGCGGCAACCCTCGCTCACGGGCTGCCCGTAAAATGGCTTCGGCCAAAGGATGGCGGGTGCCATGCTCAACAGTAGCAGCCAGTTGGAGCAGCCGATCCGAATCCAGGGATCCCTCTAGGCTGATACAGTCTGTCAGGCAGGGATCCCCTTGCGTGAGGGTGCCGGTTTTGTCAAACACCAAAGTTTGCAGCTGATGAACCTTTTCCAAAACATCTCCGCCCCGGATCAACAGACCCCGTTCTGCCCCTAGGCCTGTTCCCACCAAAATTGCTGTCGGTGTAGCCAATCCCAAAGCACAAGGGCAGGCCACCACCAAAACGGCAATTGCCAACTTGAGGCTGAGCAGCAGGGGAGTTGGGTGAGGAAGAGGGTGAACGGTCAGCGGATGCATACTCAGATAAAAGCTGGACCCTATCAGCCAATCCCTGCCCCAAAGGGGGATACCTATCCAGTACCAAAACCCGAAGGTCAGCCCAGCCAGCACCAGCACCCCATAGGTGAAATAGCCCGCTACGGTGTCGGCAAGCCCTTGAATGGGAGCTTTGCGGGCTTGCGCCTCCTCAACCAGGTGAATAATCCGAGCCAGGGTGGTCTCCTTTCCGGTGCGGGTAGCCCGACACACCAGCCACCCCGACTGGTTCACAGCACCGGCCACAACAACATCCCCCGGTTGTTTCAGCACCGGCAGGGCTTCCCCTGTCAAGATGGCTTCGTTCACCAGGGCCTGTCCGGCAATCACCTCTCCATCCACCGGGATCTGTTCTCCCGCCCGTACCTGCAGGCAATCCCCCACCTGCACCTGCTCAACCGGGCACCATTCCCCGGCCTCTAGCCCAAAGTTGGCCTCACCCTGCGCCAGGCCGGAAACCGGCGAAGGCTCAGCTGAGGATCCCGTAACTCGCCGCGCCAACTTAGGGCGTAAGTTCACCAGGGCTTGCAGACTGCCGGCAGCTCGCATACGGCTGTATTGCTCCAGGGCTCGCCCCAGCAAAATCAGGCTGAGCAACATCACCGGCTCATCAAAAAAACATTCCCACCCCAGTTGCGGCGCCAGTAGCCCCACCAAACTGGCTGCATAGGCAGAGCCGGATCCCAGGGCCACCAGGGTGTTCATGTTGGGGGCCAATCGTCGCGCTGCTTTCCAGCCATCCACCACCAGGCCTCGGGCTGGGCCGACAAAAGTCAGAGTCGCCAATCCCCAGTGCAGCCAAACATCATTCAGGATTGGCCAACCCAAACGGCTAAACACCTCCAGGTGCCCGGCCCCGGAGATCACCAACAAAAAAGCGGCAGTAAGCGCCTGACGTATCTGGCGTTGAGTCTGCTGTTGCTGCTGAGCAACTGGATCGATGGGTGCATCCAAAGCAGAAAGGTCTTTCTTCGCCTTGGGAAATATCTCAGTCTGCGGGCGGTAATGACTGGGAAACCCTGCCTCTGTTAAAACCTGTGCCAAATGCTCTGGATCGGGCACAACACCGGGGGCAAACTCCACCCTGGCCGACTCGGTAACCAGATTCACGCTGGCCTTAACTACCCCCGGCTGTTTCAGCAACTCCTGCTCAACAGCGCGCACACAACCGGCGCAGCTCATCCCCTTCACCTCGAGCCAAAAGGATCCTGCCGAAGCAGTTGCCTGATCCTGCTCCATAGTCCCCCCCAGGATGACCCTTCCATCGGCGGTGATTGGCATGGTGTATTCTCTATGGTGTATTCTCTTAAGTCTGTGGACGCTGCAAAGGCAACCAGCAATGGATGGCTTCGCCGTTCCATCCTAGCTTCCCCACCCTGCTCTCAGAGAGGAAGCCATTCTGAGAACTTTTGCCTTTGCCGCAGCTGATGCCAACTTTTGGCCTTGCTCGCTACCCCTGGTCGACTCAGATGAACCCGTCAATCGGGTCAGTCGGGTGATGCCGGATCGGCAGGTGCATGTCTACCTTCCCCTATCCTTAGCCTCCCCAGAAGCAAAACCTAAACCTAGCCATTCTGAACCCGGCGCTCAAATTCGACACGGGTAGCATCCACCAGTTGCACGGCCTCTGGGTAGATGTCGGCATGGTTTTGCTTCAGCCAACTCAGCAAGCGAGCCAGTTGCGCTGCACACAGATCCAAGTCCGCCTGAAAGATCACCGCCGCTGCCATGTGCTGCGCATATTGCGGGGGGTGTCCCTGCTTGGTCAGTTCGCCGGTGAGGGCAGCCAAGGCCTGCTGACGGATAAGTTCGGGTGAAGCATCGGAAGACATGATGGGAAAGAGGCGTAAGGGGTAGGGCAAGCTCTTTTTCTGACGTAGGAGAGGCCAGCAATGGATTAGCAATGGATTAAGAATCGGAATAGCGCCGCAGCGCCAGCGAGATATTGTGGCCGCCAAAGCCAAAAGCATTCACCAAAGCCACCCGTACATCAAGCTGACGGGCCTTGTGGGGGACAAAATCCAAATCGCACTCCGGGTCGGGGTTATCCAGGTTGAGGGTTGGGGGAACCCAACCGTGGTAGATTGCCAAAGCTGTAGCCACAGTAGCAATGCCCCCAGCTCCTCCCAACAGGTGCCCGGTCATGGACTTGGTGGCGCTGATGGCTAGGTTGCGGGCGTGATCCCCAAAGACGGATTTGATGGCTTGCACTTCGGCAATATCACCCACATTGGTGCTGGTAGCATGGGCATTGATGTGTTGCACTGCCTCCACCGGGATCCCAGCCTCCTTCAGGGCCAAGCGCATCGCCCGTGCCGCTCCCTCCCCACCTGGAGCAGGGTTGGTCATGTGGTGAGCATCACAGGTAAGACCATAACCCACTATTTCCGCATAGATCTTGGCTCCACGGGCACGTGCATGTTCTAGCTCCTCCAACAGCAGAATGCCGGCCCCTTCCCCCATGACAAAGCCATCCCGATCCCGATCAAAAGGCCGGCAAGCTTTCTCCGGCTCATCGTTGCGGGTGGAGAGCGCCTTCATAGAGGCAAAGCCTGCCATGGAGAGAGGGGTAACCGCCGCCTCCGTACCCCCTGTAATCACTACCTGGGCATCCCCTCGCTGAATTAACCGGAAGGCATCCCCAATGGCATTGGAGCCGGAGGCACAAGCTGTCACCGTACAGGAGTTAGGACCCTTAGCCCCAAAATGAATCGCCAACTGACCGGCAGCCATGTTGGCAATCATCATTGGCACCATGAAGGGGCTACAGCGATCCGGCCCCTTTTGCAGGTAGATCGTCTGTTGCTCCTCCAAGACGCGGATCCCACCGATGCCGGTGCCCAAAATAATCCCCACCTGCTCGGCATTGAGAGCCGTGATTTGAAACTGGGCGTCCTCTAGAGCCTGCTGGGCTGCCGCCAGTGCCAGGTGGACGAAGCGCTCGCTACGCTTAACATCCTTGCGATCCAAATAGTCAAGCGGGTCAAATCCCTTGACTTCCCCGGCAATGCGGCAATCATGGTGAGAAGCATCGAAGAGTGTAATCGGCCCAATGCCGGAGCGTCCCGCCAGCAAACCCTGCCAAAACTCGGTCGGAGAGTTGCCAATCGGGGTCAGTGCACCCAGCCCTGTGATGACAATACGACGCCGAGGCATTGCTTGGGTGGGCAGAGGAGCAGTTGAGAAATCCATGGAAAACCATAAGTTGTCAGATCACATGTCAGATCACAATGGGCAGCCAAGCGGCAAAACGGGCTCCCTCTGGATTCAGCCAGAAGTTTTCCCCTCCAGGCTAGGCAGCCTTCCTGCAGATGTAATCCACAGCATCTTGCACCGTGGCGATGCCCTCTGCATCTTCGTCAGGAATTTCCAGGTTAAATTCCTCTTCAAAAGCCATAACCAGCTCCACTGTATCGAGGCTGTCGGCCCCCAAGTCGTTCTGGAAATTGGCTTCCGGGGTTACTTTGTCGTCTTCTACTCCTAGCTGCTCCGACACGATCTTGCGAACACGGTTGTAGACTTCATCTGCGCTCATACTTGGAACCTTGTGTATCGTATAGAAATGTCTTGGCCAAGCCGGCCACCGAAGCAGCTTTTATTCTATCGGACAAAGGATCCCCTCTTTACACAGAAGTGTGGCTGTTGTTCGACTTGTCGTTTTGAAGGGTTTGGATCCTGACCGTTTTCGATTGCCCGTTAAGGAAGCTAGAATAGTCAACTGCGTCTCTAGTGCTTTCCAAAGGAGAATTCACATCCATGCCCCGTGCCTATGAAACGATGCTAATTTTGCGGCCTGACCTGTCGGATGAACCTTTAGAACAGCTTCTCAACAGTCAAGAGGCGATTCTGCGAGAGAATGGAGTGACCCGTTTGGAAACCACCAACAAAGGGAAGCGCCGCTTTGCCGGGTTTGAGATGAAGGGCTTCAAGGAAGGGCTGTACATCCACATGAACTATGAAGCAGAACCTAGCGCGGTGGCCATCTGGGAAAAAGGGCTGCGATTGAATGAGAGTGTGCTGCGCTACATGACCACCCGTGCAGATTTGGGTTGACGGGATCCCTAGTCTGGGGGCATCATAGAGCTGCTTCAAGCTGCCCCTCTGTATTTTGCCTCATGAACTCAATTGTCCTGATGGGTGAAGTTGTATCCGAGCCGGAGCTTCGCTATACCCCCGACAACTTGGCTGTGGCTTCTCTGCTGGTGAGCTTCCCCAGTTTACGTTCAGAGGAGCCGGCCTATCAGGTGCGGGTTTCCTCTTTTGGGGAGCTAGCCCAAAGGTTGGTGGAGTCCTGCCATGTGGGAGATCAGATAACGGTGGAAGGGCAGTTGCACATGAACATTGTGGAGCGGGATGGGCGCAAGGAGAAGCTAGCAGAAATTACGGCTCGACGTATTCATCAACTGGGAGCTGCCCAAGTCATCTCCCTAACGGGAATGGGTGAGTCCGCTGTTTTTGAACCCAGTCCGTTTGCAGCTCCTGAAGCTAGCGGGGCTATCCTGAATCAGGATGAGGTTCCCTTTTAGTCTGGCGAGAGGATTGGCTTGGTGCACCTCCAAAGGAATCAGGATAGGGAGCTGCCTTGTCGGCAGGTTCTTGGATATTCGGTGCAGGGTCGCCCAATTGACCTATGGCAATTGACTCAGGGGGTCCACTCATTGCTGTTGATCGGTGGAGTCCACGGTAATGAGGTGGAGGGGTATGATTTACTGGAGCGCTACCTGGCCCATGAGGGATGGCGTTCCTGGGCGGGCAAGGTAACCCTGTGGATGATCCCGCGTCTTAACCCGGATGGCTGTGCAGTGGGGCAGCGGCTGAACGCTCGTGGTGTGGATCTCAACCGCAACCTACCCACCCGCGATTGGATCCCGACCCCCTCAGAAGCCCGTTACTCACCCGGAGCTGCCCCTGCCTCTGAACCTGAAACTCAGGCATTGTTGGCTTGTCTGGCTTGGATTCAACCGCAGCTGATTCTTTCTGCCCACTCTTGTGAGCAGAACCCCTGTGTTAACTACAATGGCCCTGCCCGAGAGCTGGCGGAGGTAATGGCGGCCCATAACGGTCTGCCGGTTACTGATGATATTGGCTATCCTACACCCGGTTCTCTGGGCACCTGGGCCGGACGGGAGCGAGGGATCCCTACCCTGACTTTGGAACTTTTACGGGGCACCCCCCGTGACCCAGTGTGGCAAGAACAAGCCCCGGCGTTGCAGGCGCTCTTGGAGTTTGTAGCCAGCGGTAGCCATGAGTGGCCAAATAATGAGTTGTAGCGAATGGATTTTGATCTGTGTGAAGGTAGTTGAATTTTAGTTACCGATTTGCTCAGCTTTCTTAGGGCTTTACAACTTCATCCCTCAGATCTTCTACAAAGCAAATAGGGGGCAAGGAATGAAGGATTGGAGTCGGATCCCGACCCAGGTAAGCCTACATTCCCTGCCTGGTTGTTCACGCCTGGAGGAAACCGACATGTACAGCAGGATTTTGGTGGCCCTGGATCGGTCGGAATTGAGTGAAATGGTGTTCCAAAAAGCGATCCAAGTGGCGAAAGCCATGCAGGCCAACCTGATGGTGCTCCATGTGCTCTCCCACGAGGAGCCCGGTGCTCCAGAGCCGCCGATAATCTTGGGAGTAGACTACAGTTCCAGTATCAGTGCCGAGCTGTGGCAATCGTATCGGGAGCAATGTGCCATCTTTGAGCAGAACCAGATGGATTACCTCCGTTCACTGACGAATGAAGCGGCTAAGCATGGGATCCAGGCCGAGTTCAGCCTCAACTATGGCAATCCCGGTCGCGTGATCTGTGATCTGGCCTGCTCTTGGGAGGCTGATTTGGTGGTGGTGGGCCGCCGCGGCCACTCTGGGTTGAGTGAGTTGTTCATGGGCAGTGTCAGCAACTATGTGCTCCACCGTGCCCCCTGTTCTGTGTTGGTTGTACAGGGCAAATCCCTGAAGAAAACAGGGGCCCCCGCAGCAGAGATGGCCACTGCTAGCTAAGAATTGGCTCCGGTTAGCAACTGATCGACCTCTGTTTCCAGGGTGTTGAAGGTAGCTAGGTCAATCACGGCCACATCCGGCTGATAGCTGCTCTGGGCATAGGCTCGTAATCCTGCCGGCGCTAGGCTCAACACCAAGGGTTCCTGCCCCACCTCTTTAGGCCGGAAGGTAAGGCGCAGGGCGGGATCCCCTAGGGCTTTTTGCACTTCTGGGTCGTCTGCCGGTCGGAACTCGCTAGCCCGAGCAGCATTGAGGGTAGAAAAAATTGAGGTCAGCTCCTGTGCTTGGCCCGGTCGATCCGGGTTTTCCCAGCGAATGGTGGAGGTTTCACCCTCGCTAGGCAAGGGTTGCAAGGTAATTTTTTCCCCTTCGGACTCGAGGATGATTTCCTCAATTTGGTTGGCATTGAGTCGGGCAAGGCGGTGATCCCGCAAGTCTTCCAGGTCAGAACGGAGAATCTCTGCTGTACTGGCGAGGAGGGTGGCCACTGCTGGATGTTGGGAGGTGATGACGTAAACCTGGTTGTCCTTTTCAGAGCCTAGGGCCACAGTAATTGGGTCAGAGTCTTCAGCCAGCCGAAGGGTCAAGCGTGCCGAGGGGGTATCCAGACCATAGGAAGCCAAGTCTGTCTGGGTTTCGGCAGTAAATTCCATTGCTTGCAAACGGGCCAGGGTATTCAGCAGACGGTTGACATTAACCTCATCAGCAGGTAAAACCCTAGGCTCAACAATCTGCCAGCCATCCCCTTGCCGCTCAATTTGAAATTGCTCCGGATCCGCTTCTGCCAGTTGCACCTGGAAAGACCCCACATCGGCAGCATCAAAGCTGAGCAGGGTTTTATCCCGCAGCGCCAGCAGGGAGGGCAAGAGGGATCCCTTTTGGCTAGCGGCAATCAGCACCACTTCCCCTTCATTGGCGCGGGCGTAGAAACCGGATTTGTCAAAGTTGTCATTGCCAATGGCCAGCCGGTAGGGATCCCCTTCCTTAGGGATAAGGGTGATCTGATGGTTAGGGTTGTCCAGACCAAAGGCTGCCAAGCCCTCAGGGTTATCCAGGGATCCCTCAAGGGTAATTTCCGGGGTAAGGCGGGAGAAGGTGTTGAGCAGGCTGGAGATGGGGAATTCCAGGGCCTTTGACTGAATTGGACTGGTAATCTGCCACTGTGACGAATCGCCCTCTTCTACCCGTTGTACCACTATCAATTCCGGTTCGTTGTCTTTGTGCTGTTGGATTTCGATGCGGGTAATGGTATCGGTTGACAAATGGAAAAGTTTGGCCCGCTCCGCCTCTGCCTGCTGGCGCAGTTGCTGCACATGATCCAAGACAAAGTAGCCGAGAAGGCAGGCCACGGCCAAGCCCAACAGGATTAGGGTAGTGCGCTTGAACATTACCTCGTCACTCCTCTTCTTGAACTTGCCATCGGTAGGGATCCATCCCCAAACAGCTCCCTTGCTCTAGCGTCTTTGCCACCAGAGCACCGCACCGGATCCCAGTGCCAGTAGGGGTAGAATCACCGTGGATCCCAGGACCAACAGGTTGAGATCCCGCCCTGTCAAAGTAAGGCGGCGGTTGGTAATGGATTTCGGTCGGATGGAGATTTGATCGGTTTGCTCCGTTAGCCAGTTGAGGGTATTCAAAAACAGATCTCGGTTGCCCTGCTGCTGCAAGTTACCGTTCACCGCAAAATTGACATTGCCGATCACCACAAAGCGAGCTTCTTGGGTTTCCGAGTCCTGTTCGGTTTTAGCTTCAGAGTCTTGTTCAGCATCACCGGCCTGGTCGCTCTCAAGCCGGCGGGTCAGAGCTACGCCAAGGGTTAAAGGACCGGGTTTGTCGCTATTGGGATCAAATTGCACCGGGGTATTCTCCAGGTCGGTACTGGTCTCTCCCCAACTTTGCGGGCTGGTGCGCAGCAGAGGCGTAGCTTGAATCCCTTCACGGGCTTCGGTTTCCACCGAACGAGCCAAGGGGAAAAGGGTCATCAACCGCTGGGCTGCCAACGGAGCAGTAATCGGGTGATCCCCATAGCTGGTCACCAATGCTACTGCAGGACCGGTGCCCAACAGTTGGCTGACGCTGCTGGCCTCCACAACAATGTCATCCGCCAAGACCACCCCCCACTCCTCCAGCAAGGGATCCAATCCAGCCTCCACCCGAGGGCCAATCAACAGCAGCAGCCTACCCCCCTCCGCTAAGTAGTCCTGCAGCTTCTCCACCTCTCCCGGAAACAAGGGGCGTTGGGGGCCTGCCAGCACCAGTACATCGGCATCCGCTGGAATCTCCGCCTGCACCAGGTTCAGAGGTTGGGTGCGGTACCCTTCCCGCTGCAAAGCCGCTGCGGCTTGGGCAAAACTAAGGAGGCCCTCCCTTGCTTCTAGGGCCACTTCCCCATGTCCTTGGATGAAGTAAGCCACTGCTTCACCGCGGTTCACCACTTTTGCCAGAACTGGGGTGAGGTTGCTTTCCAGATCGGGGGCGGGCGGTTGTGGCAGTTGCTGGCGGCTGTCTCCCGCTTCCACCACCAAGGTGTTGCTTTGGGTCACCTGCAGCCGCTGAGCAAGGAGGGGGTTGCGGTTGGGATCCACAAATTCAAACTGAAAGCGGCTGGGGTTCAGGCGGCGGTAACGCTCCAGTTGTTCTCGCAGGTTGGGATCCGGCGCCGTGGTTACCACCCAGACCTTGACCGGACGGGGTAGCCCCTGCACCAGCTGTTGGGTTTGGGGGGAAAGGGTAAACAACCCTCCTTCCGTCAAATCCAGACGGGCATCGTAGCGCACCGCCACCACATTGACCAGCACCAGGATCACCACCATAGCGGCTACGGACACCAGGATGTTGGCATTGGTCTGGGTGGAGCGCAAACCCAGGAAGGTGGCCACCTCCTGTCGATGGGTAATCCCCCAAACCAGCAGCAGTGCCAGCCCAACCGCCAACAGGCTCAAGGGTACCGCCGTCCAACCCGTGAGGGCGGATCCCAGCACCAAACCAATGGCCATCACCCCAATGCCGACAATGCCTGTCCAGTCGGCTAATGCTTGTCCGTTTTTCATCCTCCACCTCCTACACCCCTTGTTTTGGGTTATCCCCTAGTCGTCATGGATTTGGGACATGTGAGCTGAGCGATCCCTGTTCTGGCCATCTTCTGAACTTGAGAGGGCTACTTTCTAGAAATAGACTTTAGCTCTGCTGCCAGCGCAGGCTTTCCACCGATTGCACCGTGGCAAACAGCCCCAGCACCGTGATGCTGAGGAACAAAATCAAGCTGCTGCTGCTGACAATCCCCTGCACCCAGTTGCTGTACTGCTGCAACAGAGACACATGTCGTAGGGTAGCGGCGATCCAATTGCTTTCTTGGCCGGCTGCCGCATCCACCACCCAAAGCAGCAACACCAACCCAAAGGTGGCCACCGCTGCGATCAAAGTGCTGTCGGTTAAAGAAGACACGAAAAGCCCCAAGGCCATAACACTGCCCGCCATCAGCGCTAACCCGACATAGCCCATTAGGGTAAGACGATAATCCACTGCCGGGTTGGAACTGTTCAAGACAAGCAACTGATACACCAAAGGCGGGAGCAGCAGCGTGACAAAAAACACCCACACCGCCAGCCATTTCCCCAGCGCCACTGCCAAGTTGGTCACCGGAGAAGTGGCCAGCAGCTCCATTGTGCCGCGTCGTCGCTCCTCAGCGTAGGACCCCATGGTCAGGATGGGCAGCAAAAACAGAAAAATCGTACCCAATAGGTTCAAAAATTGCTGCGAGAGAATGGTAGCCGCGTCGAAGGTATTGTCTTGGCCAAACTGGGCAAACAGATCCACCTGTTGGGAATAGTTGATCACTCGCACCAGGATATTGGTGAAGAAGAAGCCCGCCAAGCCCCAAAACACAGCTGCCACCACATAGGCAATAGGAGAGGTGAAATAGCCGCGCAACTCTTTGCGGAAAATGGCAATCATTCCGTTCATGCTGCTGCCTCCTCAGCGTTCTCAGATGCGGAAGCCACCTCAGATCCCTCTTGGGTAGTCAGTTGCAAGAAAATCTCTTCCAAAGAGGCCTGAGAGCGTCCAATTTCGTAGAGAGCCATACCCGACTGGATCAGGGCTTTGGCCACCTCCGGGATCCACTCATCCACTGGCCTGCTGCTGCTTAGCTGTAACTGCCAACGCTGGGGATCCGCGGCGGTCTTGGGTTCTAGGCTAAGGAGCTGGACTTGCGGGATCCCTTGTAGCACCTCTCGAATGGCCGTGGCAGTGGGGGCACCGATTTGTAAACGGGCCTGGTGCTCCCCTTGGAACTGGGCTGTCAACTCACTGGGGGTACCCACAGCCGCCACCTGGCCGCGATTGATAATCACCACCCGATCACAGGTCATGCTCACCTCCGGCAGGATATGGGTGGAGAGAATAATGGTGTGTTCCCCGGCCAAGCTTTTGATCAGGTTGCGCACTTCGATAATCTGCTTGGGATCCAACCCGACGGTAGGCTCATCCAGAATAATTACAGGCGGATCGTGAACAAGCGCCTGGGCAATCCCCACCCGCTGCTTGTACCCTTTCGAGAGCTTACGGATCAGGGTGTGACGTTTTTCTTCCAAGCTGCAGCGCCGGATAACGCGATCCACCTGAGCTGCCCGATCCCCGGGACTAACCCGCTTCAGTTGCGCCACAAAGTGGAGGTAACCCTCCACCGTCATCTCGGTGTAAAGGGGAGGATTCTCCGGCAGGTAGCCGATGCGCTGCCGTACGGCCATAGAATCTTGGTTGATGTCGAACCCGGCTACCCGCGCCGTGCCTTCACTGGCAGGTAAAAAGCCGGCCAGAATGCGCATGGAGGTGGTTTTCCCGGCTCCGTTGGGACCGAGAAACCCCATGATCTCACCGGTATTCACCCGAAAGGAAATGTCCCGGATGGCGGTGAAGGTGCCATAGGTCTTGCTCAGATGTTCGACTTCGATGGCGCTATTGCTGCTTGAAACTGTCATGAGCGGCTCCTACAGGGTCATTGATGGCTTGGCAAACGGCCCTGGTGCATGAACCTCAACGACTGCCACCGGCTGCCTACTCCCCATCAGAGGAGTGGCAACTGCGCTCAGGCCACATGCAAACTTAGCATAGCCAGGCAGTCGGTCGGTGGGTGGAGCCGTGCTCGGACTCCCCCTCTTGGTGGGGATCCCCCTCAAAGGGATCCCCACTCTTCTAAACCTAAGACTCGCTGCTCCGCCGCCCCCTCCTCCCCTGCTGAGCAAGCCACCACCTCCCCGATCACCCGCGCCTCCGGTAAGAGAGTTTGTACCTGAGCTTGGGCTTCAACCGGTACCACCAGCACATATCCCACCCCTAGGTTGAAGGTGCGAAACATTTCTGCAGTTTCCACCTCTCCCTGTTCCTGAAGCCAGCGGAACTCCAGTGGAATCAGCCAACTGTGGGGCTGGAGGCGAGCTGCTTGGTGAGGTCCCAAGCAACGGGGCAAATTTTCTGGGATCCCACCGCCGGTAATGTGGGCCATGCCGTGGATGGGAACCCCCGCCTGTTGTAGCCGTTGTACGGCCTGGACATAAATACGAGTCGGGGTGAGAAAAACCTCCCCCAAAGGCCGCTCCCACCCTGGGGGTTGGTGCTCCCAGCTCCAGCCCTTTTCGGCCACAATACGCCGCACCAAGCTGTAGCCGTTGCTGTGCAAACCACTGCTGGGCAAAGCCAACAGCCGATCCCCCAGTTGCACCTGGGATCCATCCAAAATGGCCGATTTCTCCACAATACCCACACAGAACCCCGCCAGGTCATACTCCCCAGGCGGGTAAAACCCCGGCATTTCCGCCGTTTCACCCCCCAACAACTCACACCCTGCCTGTTGACACCCCTCCAGGATCCCTTCAATCACCTGCCACAGGGCTTGCGGTTCTAGCTTACCGGTGGCGATGTAATCGAGAAAAAACAGTGGCCTAGCTCCCACCGTCAGCACATCGTTGACGCACATAGCCACCAAGTCGATGCCCACCCCGCGGTGCTGACCGCAGTGCTGGGCAATTTGTAACTTCGTGCCCACACCATCCGTGCCCGCCACCAAAACCGGTGACCGATATCCCGGGGGTAGCTCAAATAAGCCGGCAAACCCACCGATTCCCCCCAGTGTTCCTGAGGAACTTGAAGACGGAACTTTAGTACGGGCGACTCGTTCTTGGATCCCCTTGACAAGGACACGACCCAAATCTATGTCAACCCCTGCGGAACGGTAATCCAATGTGTCAATTGTCCTTAGCTGGTAAGACCTCGGCCATCTCCGGTAGGCTCACCGGAGCTTGTCAACTTAGAAACCTATGGTACATTAACTTTTGCTCTGACTGTCGCACTGGATGTTGTAGGAAATTTGAGAGGAGCGCGGCCTCATGCGGAATTGCAAACAGCTTGGACAGGGACTGAATCCCGCCCAGAAATTGGGTTTGGTCAGTTGCCTCTGTCTCGCAGCTTTGGGTTTACCGGTCGGGGTAGGTTTTCCCCTACGAGCCCAGGCCTCACCCCGAAGAGAATCTTCTTCCACCAAGGCAGCAGATCTCTGGTCTAAGCAGGCCTCCCTATCTCCAGCCTCTGACCTCTCTTCCGCAGGTAGAACGCCGGTCAAACACCAGGAAAATCTTGGGGCTGCCCCTACCCCCTCCAAATTGGGTAGCCTCAACCTCGATCACCTGCTGCATCGGGCTCGTCAAGCTGCTCCCACCTCCGAGGAGGAGCCTACCCTCAAAGTGGGCGAGCAGCACCAGACCGCGAGACAGCCCATCTCCACGCTGTACGGTTATCAGATGGATGGACGGCAGGTGGTGACGGTCTATGTGCGGGATCTGCCGATCATCAGCTTTGTAGAACAACCTGAGTTAGACACCCCACTAGAACGAGCTACTGCCCTGGTGGCTCAGCTGAACCAAATGGCGCAGGGATCCCTGAAAGGTACAACCATTACCCTGGATTGGACAGAACCGGATTCGCAAGCGGAGAAGGCCTCTCCCATCTATGCCATTCATGTCAA
Source organism: uncultured cyanobacterium (assembly GCA_937944885.1). Classification (GTDB taxonomy): domain Bacteria; phylum Cyanobacteriota; class Cyanobacteriia; order Thermostichales; family Thermostichaceae; genus Thermostichus. The sequence continues at coordinate 114,126 of CALFBB010000025.1, read as the reverse complement.
CGACACAGAGTTGCTCCGCATTGACAATGGGGTGATGCTGGTGGATGGCCAGCGCCAAGTGGATACAGCCCTACTGGCAACCAACCGCTTGCGTCGCCTGTTGCTGGATGCTCCCCCGATTCAAGCCCCGGCTTTACCTCAGTCCGCTACCCTTGTTGCCACGGCTCACCAACCTGAGCAACCCAAGACAAGCCTTCAACAGGCAGCTACTCCTGCCACCCCCTACAAGGTTGGGATGGTGCAAGAGGGTATTGCCTCCTGGTATGACTTGCACAAGACCCGCCATGAGATGACGGCTGCCCACCCCACTTTGCCCTTTGGCACCCAAGTACGGGTCACCAATGTAGAAAACGGTCGGCAGGCGATTGTGCGCATTAATGATCGCGGCCCCTTTATTCCCGGTCGCATCATCGATGTTTCCCTCCGGGCGGCGGAGGTATTGGGTATGGTTCGCTCTGGTGTTGTACCGGTGCGGGTGGAAGTTCTGCAGCCTTAAGGGGCGGGCAAACCTAAACCCATCATCCCAACCCTGAGAGTCTCCTCAGCCGCACAGGGCAACCTCTGCCCCTGTCGCCTGCCAACGCTTGTACCCGTCCCAGAGGGGAGTCAATGCCTGCAGCGGCTCCCTGTAACCAATCGCCAGATTTCAGGAGCAGCAGGGATCCCCAGGGATCCCTTTTTTGTATGCGCCGCGTGGAGGTTCAATCAAGACGTTTAATCAAAATGCCTGCGGAGACGGTCTAACAGGGGTTGGGGGAGAGCGTCAAAGCAGCCGTTAGTACACAGGGGAAAAGCGCTTGGAATCGGAAGAATACCGCCAGGAGATCCCATCCGGATCCCGGCTACGGCTCCATTCCGAAAACCCGCTTTTGAACTTCCAATAGGTGATGGCAGAAACCACCACCCCCAAACGTTCCGCCAACTGTGTTTGGTTGAGGGGGCGCAAGGTTACCCGCGGCACCGTGATGGCCTCATCCATAGCCTTCGGGGCAAGAGTTGGTGCCGTCGTCTGTACAGACTTGGTTGGGACTGCAAGCGAGGAAGTTGGTGCAGAGCTAGACATTTCCACCAGCTGACCCCGACTAGGCTCTTGAGACCGCAGCAAACTAAACTGGCTCAACAGCCCAACATTCTCGAGATTGAGCAGATCCTCTAAGTTGGAAGTCTGGTGAATCAGCTCCAACTGACGGCGCAGTTCATCTTCAAGCAATTGCAGATACTGTTCCCGCTTTGGATCAGAGCCGACCTCCTTGAGAAGACCAAGGGCAAAGCTGAGATTGGATAGAGGCTCGCTCAAATCCTGTAGGAACTTTTTAAACAGGCTACCCTTCACATCTGTGAACTGCTGCAGCCTATGCAGGTTTTGCCGCAGCTCCTCAATCTTCTTCTCTTCTGCTTTGCGGTTCTCAATGCTTTGCCGGTGATTGTGCAGGGCAATCTCGATAGTGGTGTAGAGCTCCCGCTCTTTGAAGGGTTTAATAATGTAGCCAAAGGGCTGGGTTTCCTTGACGCGGGAGAGGGTATCGTCATCGGCGTAGGCCGTCAGATGAACCACAGGAATGTTAAAGCGCTCGGTAATCCGCTTGGTTGCCTCTATGCCATCAATATCCCCTTTCAAAACAATATCCATCAAAACCAAATCTACAGAAGCCTCCTCCAGCCGACGGATTGCCTCTTCTCCAGAGGAGGCAATGGCGGGCACAGTATAACCAAACTTCTTTAGAACATTGGCAATATCCTTGGCGATGATCTTTTCATCTTCAACAACTAGGATACTGCCTTTGGCCAGGGGTAGGACTTTCTTCAAGACTTGCTCCTTGGGAAAGTAATAATGAAGGTAGTACCAGATTTGTTTCTCAATTCTACCGTGCCCTCCAGCTGCTCGGTAAGGGTTGCAACCAGTTGTAAACCCAGAGATTGAGTTTCCTTGAAATCAAATTGAGGGGGTAAGCCGATGCCGTTGTCGGAGACCCGCAGCTGCGTGTATTCGTAAGTTTGGCTGAAGTGGACGCGGATTTCGCCACTGCGTCCTTTTGGGAAAGCATATTTGAGGCTGTTGGTTACCAGCTCGTTGATGATTAAGCCACACAAAACAGCTTCATCCAGGTTGAGGCGGATCCCTTCGGCCCGAATATTGGCCCGGATGTTCCCTGGGTTAACCCCGTAGGAGTGGAAGAGGTTGGAGATCAAGTTGTGTAGGTACTGATTCAGATCTACGGCGGCCAGGCTGTTGGATTGGTACAACCCCTCATGGATTAAAGACATGGCTTGAATGCGGCTGCCAGCATCCTTAAACACACGGGCATACTTGCGACTTTTGATCTGGTCAGCCTGTAGGCGCAGAAGACTAGAGATGATTTGTAAATTATTCTTGACGCGGTGATGAATCTCCCGGAGCAAAATCTCTTTCTCCTGAAGGGCCGCTTGAATTTGCAGCTCCGCCCGTTTCTCCTCAGTAATATCTTCGAAAATACCGATGGTGAAGAGGTTCTTGCCATCTGAATCGCGCACACAAGACACCGCCAGCCGACACCAAAACACTTGCCCATTGCGGTGAATGTAGCGTTTCTCCAGCCGGTAATGCTCCCGTTGACCCTTCAAGATTTCCTGAAAAAGCTGCCAGTTTTTGGGAGCATCTTCTGGGTGGGTGAAGTCACAAAGACTCATGCTAGCCAATTCGCCAGCACTGTAGCCCAACATCTCCTCCAAAGCAGGGTTCACTTTGATGGCATAACCTCGCCAATCCATGATGGCGATGCCCAAAGCCGCCTGCTCAAAGATACCCCGTAAGCTCAGCTCACTCTGGCGCAGGGCTGCCTCGGCCTTTTTGCGCTCGGTGATGTCGAGGATTTGGCTGAGGAAGTAGCTGGGATCCCCTTGAGCCGTACGCACCAGGGTCATGCGCAGAATGGCGTAAACTATTTGGCCATTTTTATGGAGATAGCGCTTCTCCTGCTCACATTGATGGACAACTCCCGCCAGCAGTTGGTTGGTATTCTCGAGAGTAGCTGCCACATCCTCCGGGTGTGTGATGTCAAGAATGGTTTTACCCTGCAAATCGGCTAAGGTGTAGCCTAGGGTTTCTGTAAAAACGGCGTTGATTTGCAAGTAGGTGCCATCTAGGCGGGTCATGGCTTTGGCAATCGGTGCCCATTCAAAGGATTGGCGGAAGCATTCCTCACTTTCTTTGAGGGCTATTTCTGCTTCAACGCGGGCGCTGATATCGATCACCTGGTTGAGAAACTGGGTGGGTTGTCCCTCCTCATCGGTGAGTAAGGTAGCCTGGAAAAGCACATGAATGATTTGGCCAGAGCGATGAATGTAACGTATCTGCCGCTGGCTGACGGTAACTTTTCCAGCAAGCAGAGCCTCATTGGCTGCCAGCAGTTGGGTAATATCCTCAGGATGAAGAATATCCAGTTGTTGCCGCCTGTGTAACTCTTCTGGGGTGTAGCCGACGATCTGAGCAAAGGCCCCATTAACTTGCAACAACCGCCCCTGCAGATCCACAAGGGCAATACCGTTGGGAGCCAATTCAAAGATCTGCCGAAAATGGTTGGCGCTCTGCTGCCATGCTTGCTCAATTTGGCGGCGTTCAGCTTCTAGCTGCTTAGACTCGGTAATGTCTTCGGCAATGCCTGCTACTCGGTAAATTTTACCTTCTTTGTTGGCAATGGGGAAAGCACGTTCCCGCAGCCAAAGCAAGCGCCCATCACTACGATAAATGCGGAAGGTGGTGTCGGTTGGCTGACCTTCTGACTGGGCTTTCAGGACACGTGGAAACAGCCAGCGATCGTCCGGATGAATTTGATCAATCCAAGCTTGCGGGTTGGCATAGCACTCTTCAACAGAGCGGCCCCAAATGGCTTCACAAGCAGGACTAACGTAGAGGAGCTCTTTGCTATAGACGGTTGTAATCCAAAACAGTTGCTGAGTATTGCTCGCTAGTTGTAAAAAGCGAAACTCACTTTCTCGAAGAGCTTCTTCCGATTGCTGCTGTCGTTCTTTTAGTTGGTGGGCTGCTGTAATATCGGTAATGAACCCTTCAAAATAGAGGGGTTTCCCTTGGTCGTCGTAGATGGTACGCGCATTGAGAGCAACCCAGATCAGCTTGCCATCTTTACGACACACCTGACGCTCAAGATCCACCACTTGGCCCTCTGTTAGCATTCGCTGCACAAACTCTACATGCTGTTCCGCATCGGTATAGAGTTGGCTACCAATATCCGAGACATTGTGCATCAAATCTTCTGGGGAATCATACCCAAAAATGCGAGCCAAAGCCGGGTTAGCAACCAAATATTTACCCTCTAAAGTCGTTTGAAAAATGCCTTCGATAGCGTTTTCGAAAAGTTGTCGGTAGCGGGTGGCATCGTTTTGGCTATCTCGTAGCTGTGCCTGCAGATGCTCTCGAACCTGCTGATGCTCTTGCATCTGGATGAGAATGCGCTTAAGGCTAAGGGCAATCAGGGTTATCTGCTCACATTCAGCAGAGCTGAGTTGGCGGGGGTGATAATCATATAGATGAAGCTCGGCTAGCCGGGATCCCTGGTCATCTTGCAGGAGAAAGGATTGATAGAACGGCCATTGGTAAGAAGCTGTGCAGAGGGGATCAGGGCTGGGCTGCCCCTGAAAAAGTTGTGGATTTGCATAGGGAATCCTGGCCGGGAGTGAGAAGGACTCGGCTCTAGACGGGTCAAGTTGCAGGGAGATCCAAGGCACCTGCAAGAGGTGACCTAGCACTTGCAGCAATGGGTACAAGGAGGTGGTGGATTCAGCAGCAGGACTGATAGCAGACAATTCTTCAGCACAAGTAATCTGCTGAGATGGCAAACCCTTGACTGGGGATCCCGGCAAGCGAGAAATAGGAGGCGACATGAGCAAACCTTGCTAAGGGATGAACCAAACCCACCCCTCACACCCAGCAGCCACAGCCCAAAAGGACCTAAACACCCTTGTGGACCGATTTTTTGTCCACTCGATTCTGAATGCTCAATTTTAACCGAACGAAGCTCTAGTGAAACATGCTGCTCACAGAGCTGTCTTCGTGGATACGCCAGATAGCTTCCCCTAGTACATTGGCCACCGAGAGAACGGTCAGCCCTGGAAAGCGCTGTTCTTCAGGAATAGGGATGGTGTTGGTAACAATCACTTCCTCAAACAGGCCCCCCTGAAGACGCTGAATGGCCGGTTCGGAGAAAACAGGATGGATGGCACAAGCATAAACAGCTTTGGCTCCCAGCTTACGCAACAGCTTTGCTCCTTCCGAGATAGTGCCTGCCGTATCGATCATGTCATCCACAAGGATGGCCGTTTTGCCCCGTACATCCCCGATTAAGTTCATCACTTCCACATCGTTGTGGGCTTGGCGGCGCTTGTCGATGATCGCCAGGGGAGCTTCCTTCAGTTTTTTGGCAAAGGCACGAGCACGGGCTACCCCTCCCACATCTGGGGAAACAACCACGATGTCTTGGCTGAGCAAGCCCTTCTCTTTGAGGTAGGCCTGCAACACCGGCTGGGCGTAAACGTGGTCTAGGGGAATGTCAAAGTAGCCTTGGATCTGGGCCGAGTGAAGATCCATTGCCAGGACCCGATGTGCTCCCGCTTGGGTAATCATGTTGGCCACCAGCTTGGCGGTGATCGCCTCACGCCCCGCTGTTTTGCGGTCGGCACGGGCATAGCCATAGTAGGGCAGCACAGCAGTGATTTGTCGGGCAGAGGCACGACGGCAAGCATCGATGATCACCAACAATTCCATCAGGTGATCGTTGACAGGGCGGCAGGTAGGCTGGACCAAATAGACATCAGCGCCGCGAATCGACTCTTGAATCTGGATATACAGCTCGCCATCGGCAAAGCGCTTTTGCAGCATTGGGCCCAGATCCATACCCAGGTAGCGCGCCACCTCTTGAGCCAAGGCAGGATTGGCGCTACCGGAGAAGATCTTGAGGCGGTTGCTGTCGGAAAGGGGAACAAGAGGGGAAGAAGAGGGAAGGAGAGGGGCAGAGCGAACCACAGCTGGGAGTTGAACTCGTCCGTAGCCGGCGCCTGACGGCGAGCTGTCGTTATCGTAGCACCAAGACTTCTCACCTCAGCAACTGTATTCTTCAAGAGTTGTTGACTCGTTGTGCGGCAAGCCCCGCTCCACTGCTACGTAGAAAGCTTGCCTAGCAGGTTAGAGAGGATGTCCAACGAGGCCAAAGCCTAAGAGTTGGGATCCCCAACCCTTTGCCTGCACGGGTTTCAGGGAAAGTTCAGGCTCGTAGTGCTTCGATAGGATCCAATTGCGCTGCTTTACGGGCCGGGAAAATACCGAAGACCAACCCAATGGCGGTGGAAAGGGAGAAGGAAACCAGGACTGCTACCGGATCAATGGTAGTCGCTAGGGGAGTAAGCACTTCTACTACCACCAGCAAGCCGCTGCTGAGGAGGATCCCAATCACTCCTCCCGTCACGGCAATGAAAATCGCCTCTGTGGCAAATTGCTGCAAAATCTGGCGGCTATCGGCCCCGATCGCTTTGCGGACCCCAATCTCATGGGTGCGCTCGGCTACTGAAATCAACATCACATTCATAATCCCTACTCCCCCCACCAACAGGGAAAGGGCCGCTGTACCGGTCAAGAGCACCCGCAGCAAACCCAAGATCGTGGCTGCCCCATCCAGCAAAACCTTCTGGTTGCGGATAACAAAGTCATCTTCCCCCACCAGTTGATGCCGTTGCCGTAACAGGTTGCGGATTTGAAACTCCGCTGCCGGCAGATCCTCCACCGAGCGGGCCGAGATAAAAATCGCCGTCAATTCTGTGCCGTAGGGGGAGCGGCGCCCAACAAACTGATTGGCTACCACATCCACGGGCAAGAAGACCCCGGCATCGCTGTTGCCAAACACCGTGGGTTTCGAGCGCAAAGTCCCGATCACCTCAAAGGGGAGATTATTCAGCAGCACGGTCTCCCCGAGAGCACTGCTGGGATCCAAACCAAACAGTTGGCTAGCCGCATCACTCCCTAGGACCACTACGGAGCGCTGTTCCTCGATATCTGCCGGCAACAGGAAACGGCCGTGCTCTATTTCCAGGTTCAACACCAACAGATATTCCGGCCAGGTGCCTGTTGCTTCGTAGCGGCGATCCACCCCCCCCCGCACTGCGCGCACGTTGGTGTTGATGCTGGGTACGGCTGCGGATACGGCGGGTACCTCTTCGCTAATTGCCCTCAGGTCATCCATGGTGATTGGTCGGAGATTGCTAGCATCCGCTAGGCCTAGGCTGGAAGAAAAGACGATCAACAAGTTAGTGCCCAAGGAACGGAACTGATCCACCGCCATCTCCTGAGCGGCATTACCAAATCCAGCGATCGCCACCACCGCCGCATTGCCAATCAGGATGCCGAGCATGGTAAGACCGGTGCGCAAACGATGCCGTTGCACCATTTGCCAGGCCATTTTGGCAGAAGTCACCAAACTCATGCTTACGGCTCCGCTTTGATCAAGCTATCTAGGGTCATGCCAGGTGGCAAGGTTGTGAAGACGCGATCTCCCGCCTGTAACCCTGAGAGAATCTGGGTGACTCCGCTTTGGGTAATGCCGGTTTCCACCTGCCGATAAACAGGCCGTTGGGTTTGCGGATCCAGTAGGATCACCCCTTCTTTCCCTTGCTCGTAGAGAAGGGCCACAGAAGGTACCGTCAGCGCCTGAGGTTGGGGATCCCCAATAAAATCTACGGAGACATTCATGCCGGTGCGCAAAAAGTCTGCTCCCGGTTCCGGTTCTACAAACACCCGAAAGACCGTGACTTCCCGTACCACTACGGTGGCCGGTGCAATCCGTTTCACCCGACCTTTGACCACCCGATCCGGATAGGCCAGGGAGCGCACCTCCACTGGCTGCCCCACCCACACTTGAGCAATCTGGGCTTCTGGAACCTCTGCCCGTACCTCCATCCCTTGCGCCAGCGCCAAAATGGAGCTAGAAGCAGCAGCGGTAGCATCCGAAGCTGCAGTGGTGGGAGTGACGAAAGAGCCAATTTCGGCAAAGCGCTGCACCACAATCCCGGCAAAGGGAGCACGGATTTCTGTTTCAGCAACTCGAGATTGCCGTTGAGCCAGCTCCGCCTGCGCCTGGGCAATCTGGGCTTGGGTTTGCTGAATGGTTTCTGGGCGGATCCCCAGTTGCAAGCGCTCAAGTTCCTGTTGAGCAGAGCGCAAATCTGCTTCAGCTTGCTCTAGACGGGCCTGCCGTTGATCCAACTCGTTGCGGGCCACCACCCCCTGCTGCACCAGGGTTTGAATGCGCTCCCACTCCGTTTGAGCCAATCTCACCTGGGACTGGGCTGCATCGACCCGCGCTTGGGCAGCCAAAATGACCTGGGGACGTTCTCCTGCCTGTTGCTCGGCTAAACGGGCTTGCAACTCCTGAATACGGGCTTGGGCCTGCTGAATACTGCTGGTCAAATTGCCATAATCCATACGGGCCAGTAACTGCCCCTCGGTCACTTCATCCCCCTGATCCACAAAGAGTTCCAACAGACGACCGGCCTCCCGTGGGCTAACGTTTACCTGTCGCAGCGGCTGTACTTGGCCGCTCACCCGCAGGCGCTGGGTAAGGTCTGAAATTTGCACAGGTACCGTCAAGGCTTGCAACCGCTCCAGCATCCGTTGCTGGAACTGCCGCTGCAGAACATAACCCCCTGCACCCAAACCAGCCAACAGCAAGCCGGCAACTATCCAACCGATGGGTAGCCCTGTTTTTTTGGGGGATCCGATCCGGGAGGGAGAATACTCTCCGATTTTGGAAGAGGATTGGGATCCCGTTTTGGGTTCATCGGTGTGCAGGATCACAGAGTGTCTCCCGTTCGTCAGAAAAGATTCATCTTTCTTTAGCTTATTGAACAGATTTAGGGGACGTAAACACGGTTTCCCGCATCTTGCTCAGGGATCCCTCCTTGGGTTGAACTTTAGGATCCGAGTAACAACCTCTGTACAAGATGGATAGCGGGTTGCTAAAATGGCTGACTGCCAGTAAGCGCGGGAAAACCATGAACGCCCAAGAGATTATCCGCTCCATTGAAGCGGCACAAATGAAGTCGGATCTGCCAGAGATCCGCATTGGTGATCAGGTGCGGGTTGGAGTTCGCATTCAAGAAGGGGGCAAAGAGCGGGTACAGGCTTTTGAAGGTACCGTCATTGCCGCTCGACACTCTGGATCCAATCGCACTATTACTGTCCGTAAAACTTTCCAAGGAATTGGAGTGGAGCGGGTTTTCTTGATTCATTCTCCCCGCATCGAGTCGATTACGGTGCTGCGTCGCGGTAAGGTGCGCCGGGCCAAGCTGTTCTACCTGCGGCATCGGGTGGGCAAAGCCACTCGTATTAAGTCCAAGGTGGATTACAAAGAGGAGTAGTTATTGAGGAGTGGTTATTGTAGTGAGCTGAGTGGGCATGTCTGCTGCTAAACTGGGAGGAACTGGCTGGAGGGCTAGCCCGATTTTAATCTATGCGTCCTTAGTTCAGTTGGTAGAACGTCGGTCTCCAAAACCGGATGTCGGGGGTTCGAGTCCTCCAGGGCGCGCTGAAGATCAAGCCTGAATCAGGTTGGTGGTTTTTATACCTGCTTCTGTGTGCCCGGTGATGGAGCGATGCACCTGCTGGCCTGATGAAAGGTAAAAAACCCTGCTCAGCTACCTCGATCAAAAGAGGATCCCCAAAGAAGGGATCCCCAAGGCTTAACTTGCTAAGTGCAAGCAATACACAGCGGTCTATTCGGTAACCGCACCCTGCCAGCGAGCACCCCAGGTGCGGACAAAGCGCAGATCAGCCCCCACCAAATTGGCATTGCGCAGGTCAGCTCCACGCAGATCGGCTCCATACAGAGAGGCAAAAGAAAGATCGGCGCCCCGCAGGTCAGCCCCCCGTAGATCAGCTCCTTCGAGGTAGGTACCACTCAGGTTAGCCTCACCCAACTTAGCCCGGCGCAAGTTGGCTCCTACCAAGTAGGAGCGGCTCAGATCGGCACGGGTCAAGGTGGTTCGCTCAAGGTTGGCTTCAATCAGGTCGGAGCCGCTGAAGTTTGCTTCCGTAAGATCCAGGTTGCTCAGGGTAATAGATCCCATACGGCAACCGGCACAGGTTTTAGAGGCCAGCAGGTAGCGCATGAAGCAGGAGTTATAGGTAGTGGCTGCCGCCGTAGAGGCCACAGCCGCTGTGGTGAGCAGTGCCAGAATGGCGGGAACTTTTAGATTCATAGTTGCCAAGCCCTACAGTTTCAATGTTAAGAGGGTGAGGAAATACAGGAGAACCTTGGTCTGCTGCATTGGTCACTATGATAGTGGCAGCTGCCGAGTTCGGCCACTTTTCCGGTGGCTTGCCGGATCTCTTTCCCTGAAGTTAGAAGTTGGTCAATTCATTCTCGAAAGTGCGGGTAGGTTCATCGTCACTTCGGCGCAAGACTTCTGGATTCACACCAAAGTTGGGTGGGGGCGGCTCCTGCAGTAGTGGCTCTACCCAATGCCAAGATATCTGCCCTAAGCCGAGCAGAGTACCCAAAATTGCCGTCAGGGTCAAGACACGATCCCAGCGAATTAACTGCTTTGCTTTTTTCCTGTTTTGTCTACCCCGGTTGGGCTGGAGGAGGGATCTCTTGGCAAAGGAGGAAGGTCGGCGCAAAAAATGCCCACAACGGCGACAGTGGTAATCCGAGTCAAGGTTGATCCAATAGCAGACCGGACAACGGAGCATGGGATGCGGGATCCCGTCCTGATGGGGAGGTCAAGGGGCTGTGACATGAAGTGATAGTATCCAAAACTGCCTAGGGGTGGTGATTCCTTTTGCTCGGATGCCTCTGGATCGAAAGCTGGGTTTGCTGCATCCTGAGAGGGAGGGGGGATATGCAGCTAAAAATGGAAAGCTAAAAGGTGGAGTGGCCCTGATCTCATCCCCACAGAGCCCCTTAGAATCGGTAAGCAACCCGAGTTCAGCCCTATGCAGATTCGTTTAGAGAATATCTGTAAGCATTATGGTCGGCGTGAGGTGGTCAGTGATGTCAGCCTCAGCGTTGAGCAGGGGGAGATTGTGGGTTTACTAGGGCCCAATGGAGCCGGCAAAACCACCACTTTTTACATCTTGACGGGCTTGATTCAGCCGAATCGCGGTCGTGTTTGGTTGGAGGATCAAGACATCACCAACCTACCCATGCACCGCCGTGCTCAGTTGGGAATCGGCTATCTGGCCCAAGAGCCGAGCATCTTTCGTCGCCTCAGCATTCAAGATAACCTGCTGTTAATCATGGAGCAGACGGGGGTGCCGCGTCGTCTTTGGCAACAACGGCTGAATCAACTGCTAGAGGAGTTTCGCATTGCTCATGTCAGCCGCAGCCTCGGCCTCCAGGTATCGGGGGGAGAGCGTCGTCGTGCTGAGATTGCCCGCGCTTTGGCCGCCGGGATCCAAGGGCCAAAATTTCTCTTGCTGGATGAGCCTTTTGCTGGGGTTGACCCGATTGCCGTGGCGGATATCCAGGAAGTGGTGGACAAGTTGAAACATCGAGGTATCGGCGTGTTGATTACCGATCACAATGTCCGGGAAACTCTGGAGATCACCGACCGCGCCTACATTCTCAATGATGGGGCCATCCTGGCTAAAGGCACTTCTGCGGAGTTGGCGGTGGATCCTTTGGTGCGCAAATACTATTTGGGCGAAAAATTCCGCCTCTAGCTGCGGATCCCTGGCTGACGCTTGGGTTGCCTACTGCCTACCCTTTTGCTTTCCCTACCCTTTTGCTTTCTATCGTGACCGTTCGTTCCCCCTTCCCGAAAACGCACTCCCCCCAGCAGGTTACCTCGATTCCTGTCTGGCGCTCCTTTGGCTTGATGGATCGCTACATCATTGCCGAGATGATGCTGCCTTTTTTGTTCGGGGTAGGGGCTTTTACCACCTTAGTAATGGCGGTGGGATCCCTATTTGAGCTGGTGCGTTTGGTGGTAGAGGCTGGACTCTCCCTCTCGGCAGCGTTGCAGGTGTTTGCTCTGCGAGCCCCGGGGATCATTGTTCTCACCTTTCCGATGTCGATGTTGCTGGCGACGCTACTGGCCTATGGCCGCTTGTCTGCCGATAGCGAGATCACCGCCCTGCGGAGTTGCGGGGTAAGCCTGTATCGGCTGGTGGTACCGGCTCTTCTGTTCAGTGTGTTGGTGACGGGTCTGACGTTTTTTTTTAATGAGCTGGTTGTTCCCAGGAGCAATCGCCAGGCAGCCCTGACCCTGAACCGGGCTTTGAATCGGGATCCCAGCTTTCAGCGGGAAAACATCCTTTATCAGGAGTTTGGCGAGATTCTCAGCCCAGAAGGGGATGGCAGCTTTTCCCGTCGGCAAGGGCTGACCCGCCAGTTTTATGCCCGCAGCTTTGATGGTAACCAGATGCGTGGCATTGTTGTCCTGGATTTTTCCAATGAGGCTCTGAACCAGATCTTGCTCGCCCAGAGGGGCCGTTGGGATCCCCAACATAACCTTTGGGTCTTTGAAGAAGGCACCAATTACATCGTCTCCCCGGATGGTACCTACAGCAACATTGCCACCTTTGGCCGCCAGGAGTTGCGCCTCTCCCGTGCACCGCTGGAGTTGGCCCAAGAAGCGCGCAGCCCCGAGGAAATGAACATTCAGGAGTTGAGCCGCTACATTGAGGTCATCGCCAGTTCCGGAGATCGACAACGGGTGCGTCGCCTCCAGGTTAGCCTTTACCAAAAGTACGCCCTTCCCTTTGTCTGCCTAGCCTTTACCCTAATTGGGGCACCCTTGGGCTTGCGTCCACAGCGCACCAGCTCTTCCTTAGGACTCGGGATGAGTGTGCTGATTATTTTTGCTTTCTATGTGCTGCTGTTTATCACCCAGGCATTGGGGCAAATTGGCGTCCTGGGGCCGGCAGTGGCTGCTTGGTTACCCAACTGGATCTGTGCAGTGGTGGGATTGGGGCTGCTCTACCGCGCCAATCAATAGCCGCCGGGCAATCCTGTCCGGCAACCCTCTACTAGGATAAAAAGGATGGGATCCAGCCGATCCACCTAAGGGAGACCCTATACATGGATCTTGAGGCAGCAACCTGGATGAACGGAATAGTCGGAGGCTTGGCCCTTCTCATTTTGGCAGGAGGGATGCTGATGATGTTTACCACGGTGTTTACCACCAAAGGGTCAAAACCCGAGCAGGTTCAGCCGCAGTCTGAAGACCCTTGAGCTCGTCTTTTGCCTGGCCAATCAGCCAGGGGAAAACCAGGGTTCTTTGGGGATCCCTGGCCTTGGGTCTGGGTTTGGGTGAAAACCCCGTGACTAGTTCAACTCCCGCTGGCGCAGCCGTTGCAGAGCAGATAGAGGGGGAATCTCTGCCTCCCCAATTTCTTGGGCAGGTTCTTGCGCAGGGGTTTCAGGCAAGACAGCCGTTTCAGTTTTCTGGGGTTCGAGAGACAGTTTGGCTGCTTCAGACTCTACGGCAGCTAAGTTCTCCTTCTCCTGGCTGGGCAAAGGAACTGTCTCCAAAGTGGCCAGCAGAGACTGGATGTGGCTATGGGTTTCCGGATTGCTAGCAGCAGCAGCAGCCAAGAGGGTGAGTTGTTCCTTAGCCGCCACTTGCTCCCCCAGTTTCAGATGCACCAACGCCAGCTGGTAGCGGGCCTTGAAGCTACCGGGATCCACCTCTACTGCCCGTTGAAAGGCAACACGCGCCTCCGGTAGGTTACCCTGGCGAGCATAGATCAAACCCAGATTAAAGGGCACATCCGGATCCCGCTCGCCGGGCAGAATCAAGGTTTTCTCCTCCAGCTCGATCGCCCCTCGGTAGGCATTGATGGCCAGGGTGTGGAAACCCATTTGCATGTAGCGAGCCCCATCTTCTTTGAGTTGGGCTACGGTCTGCTCCCCTGTCAAAAGGGTCATGGGAGCCTCTGCATAGACAGGCTCCATGAGCAGGAGGCCCAGGCCCAGCAAGCACCCCATTCCCCTCAAGCCCCAGTGGGCTGCCTGAGAACTCATCTTTTGACTGAACCTTCTATTCATCACCATGGTCTGTTTCCTCCAACCACATCAACACCACTTCATTCCACCCCTCTGGGCCGGGGAGTTGAGCCAGGCGCCACTCAGGCTGAGCCTCACTCCAGAGACTATCCGCAATTGGGCTGGGAAGCACCACCTTTTCCTGCATCCAGCGCAAAAAAGCTGCATCCGCCGGCGAGCAGCCAATGCCCAGTGCCTTCACGGTGCCCAGATGCCGTTGATAGCAATCCAGCAGCAGCCGCACCGCTTGTTCTCCAGGTAGAAGGCCAGGCTCAGGAGGCTGTAACCATCCGGTGAGGTACCACTTCTGGGGTGGGCCGGCGAGGTCAAGCTGCCGCACCTGCAGCAGATGTTGGGTGAGAGTGGCTTCCTGTCGGGCAAAAGCCTCCCGCAGGAGCTCAGGATCGCCAGAATAGCTAAAAATCTCGCTGTACTCTCGCTGCTGCGCCCGTTCTGCCTCCTCTATAGGGATCCCGGTGGCAGCCGCCAACTCAGAGGCTGTCCAATCCCCAAACCCAACCAAATCCAGGTTGGACTCTTGCCGCACCTGCTGCAGAATGCTGCGCAAGCGAGAGTAGGGCAACCCCAAAGCCCGCACATAGTAGGGAGGCTGATGTTGCCACTGTTCATCCAAAATGCCGGCCGGGAAGTAGTGTTCCGGAACGTAGAGAGCAGAACCATCCTCGCAAATGAACGGATGCTCTAGGCGCAATTGCTGACGCACATGTTCCAGTTGCGCTCGAGTCCGCAGACTGTAGAGCACCAAAGGAATTGAGCGGCGCTCCAGAGCAGCCAGAGCCTGTCGAGCAGCACCGTAACTGTTGGATTCTAGATCCAACAGGCTGCCATCCAAACTGGTGAGGATAAGTCGCATAGGCGCAGGGAGAAAGAAGGCGCTGATACCTCGGGAACCCTACGAAACTCGCTCCACCAGGCTCCCGAAAGCAAGCTTTGGAGCTAAAGCGGCCAGTATTCCCATCATCCAAGAGCTTGACCAACCGGTCGCAGTAGCAGGACAGAGCCCTTGATGGGTCTGGCGAAAATGCCCTTCTCAGGGCATCTGCTGAGTGAGTGTAGCGTCAAGCTGCGTCCTGGTGGTTTTGGAGTTAAAGGGAACAGTTCGGCTAATGCTCCGTACCGAAGGCGCGATCCCCTGCATCTCCTAGCCCGGGCAGGATAAACCCCTGCTCGTTTAGGCGTTCATCAATCATGGCACAGAAGATTTGCACCCTCGGGTAACGGGATCCCAGCCGCTGTAACCCTGGCGGCGCTGCCAACACACTGACAATGCGCACCAAGCTGGGATCCGCACCCCGCCCCTTTAACTCTTCCAACACGCGCAGCAACGTGCCCCCTGTAGCCAGCATCGGTTCTGCAATGAGAATGCGCATCTGCTCCGGAATCCGTTCTGGCAAGCGATTCAGGTAGCAACTGGCCTCTAGGGTAGTTTCATCCCGTACCATGCCCAGATGAAAG
Source organism: uncultured cyanobacterium (assembly GCA_937944885.1). Taxonomy (GTDB): domain Bacteria; phylum Cyanobacteriota; class Cyanobacteriia; order Thermostichales; family Thermostichaceae; genus Thermostichus. Next base: position 98,620 of record CALFBB010000025.1, on the reverse strand, counting down.
ATCCGGGCCTGCGGTAACAGAGCCTGACAGCCCTCCAACATGGCCAAGCCAGCCCGCAATACGGGCACAATGCCCAGGGGGGTATCGGGGGCAATCACTTCCGCCGCGGCAGGTTCTAGGGGGGTTTGCACCTGCACCGGTTGAGTCGGGATCCACTCTCGCATCGCCTCATAGGTGAGCCAACGACCGAGCTCCGACAGGGCACTGCGAAACAGGGGCATCGGTGTTTCCGCATCCCGAGCCACTGTTAACCAATGCTTGATCAGAGGGTGAGGGGGTACATAGACACGAAGCTGCTGACTTGTCACAAAAGAATGCCTCCATCTGGGCGGTAGCATAACGGGTTGCCCTGCAAGAAAGCAAGCACTGCAATCGAGGCTGGCGAGTCCACTGTTCAGTGCCGGTTGGGAAAGAACCAACCGGGTGGAGCCCGCTTATGATGGGTGGGCAAGCAACACAACATTTCTGCCATGAAGGCTATCCAAGTTATCTCTGTTCTGCTGCTGTTGGGGCTACTGTTTGGGTTGGGGATCCCTGCTGCCGGTCGCGGGAGCAGGACGGAGGCCTTAGCAAGGGTGCTTCAGGGATCCCTGACAGCCAACCCACCAGCGGTGCAGGCTGAGCGCGATGAGATTGATCAACTGTTTGAGGCCGCCTTTGCGGCTACCCATGAAGGGGATTTTGCCCGGGCAGAAAGCCTGTGGAGCCAATTGCTGAAGCGCCAGCCGGATAATCCGGCCCTGTGGAGCAACCGTGGCAATGCCCGCGTCAGTCAGCATAAGTTGCAGGAAGCACTTACGGATTATGCCGAAGCCATTCGTTTGGCCCCCTATGCCCCAGATCCCTACCTGAATCGGGGGGCGGCCCTAGAAGGATTGGGGCGCTGGCAAGAAGCGATTGCCGACTACGAGCGGGTTTTACAGTTGGATCCCAACGATCCGGCAGCCTACAACAATCGGGGCAATGCCGAGGCAGCATTGGGTCAATGGCAGCAGGCTCTGGCGGATTACCGCCGCGCCACGGAATTGGCCCCCGACTATGCCTTTGCCCAAGCCAACTACGCCCTCAGCCTGTACCAGGTGGGAGAAACCCAGTCCGCCTTGCAGTTGATGCGAGCTCTGGTGCGGAAGTATCCGAAGTTTCCGGATATGCGGGCTGCTCTCAGTGCCATTCTCTGGGTAGAAGGCCGCCCAGGAGAAGCCGAAAGCCATTGGGTTGCTGTGCAAGGCCTGGATCCCCGCTACGGCGATTTGGAGTGGGTGAAAACAGTCCGCCGCTGGCCACCGGCTGTCGTCGCTGCCCTGAAGCGCTTTCTGACGCTGAGCTGAGCTTGCCCATCCTCATGTGCTCATCCTATAGCCCCGCAATTGCATCTGGTAGCAGCAATCCACCCCACCGAACAACCCTGCTTGAACAACCCTGCTTTCAGAAGCGGAGCTTTTGCTGTTGACCAGCTTAACTTAGGCGGCTACCTCCGCCGGCGGTTGATAGCTTTTTCTTGCAACTTAACAGTGACAGCATAGCCAGCACTAAGCCCTTTGGCAGCAGAGGTTGGGAATGACCACAATGGAGCGCTGCGTCTTGGCGAAACGGCTAGTAGGGATCCCCGCAGCTAGAGGCTCAGGTTGCATCCTGTCTGCAGATCTGGGGATTGCCTAGATTGGGATCAGCCCAGCAGAGGATTCAGGCAGAAGGCTCAACCCAGGCCAAGAAGAATAGGGATCCCTGAGGGTTTTCGGTAGACTGTGTAATGGGTTGTGTAAAAGAATGCTGATCCTATTCCCTTCTTCCTCGTGTGTTTCAATCCTATCGCGGCGTGTGGTACGAGCGTGAGTGCAATGGCTTTCTTCTTTCAAACTGCTGCTTCTGTTTTGGCTGGGAGAGTACCGGCAGGGGGTTGTTTGGGCTGGACAGGGCTGTTGCTGATGACACTCCAGTTGGCGCAGCCGGCTCTAGCTCAAACCGAAACCCGCATCTGGAGTGGTACTGGCCAAATTCTGAGTGGACAGGGGCAAGGTGCAACCGTGCAACTGGTTCTAGAAACTGGTGGAGGTCGCATCTGGACGCAATCGGGACCTGCCTTAAACGCCCCTTTCTCCGGTGGACATACCTCCGTCAACAGTGGTGATGGGACTTGGCAAATCCAAGCGCAAGGGGATCAACTGTTCGTGACCTTTTATCGCGGTGAACAGATCATCCGTTGGCAACTGCGCCCGGCCAATTCAGCACCTGTCCCCCCCGCTTCTACAGATACCTCTCCTGCTGTTGCTGAAGAATCCACTGCCCTATCTGTTCAGGATTTGATGATCCCGGTGCTTAGCCTGCCCACCAATCCCTAGCCCGCCCAAGGAGCCCTGACTTCCTCAGCACCAGAAAAATCGGGAGAGATCCGAAGGGGATCCCTCCCCTGGTGTGTTCATGCTCCGCATCGCTGACACGAGGGAGAACTTACCCCCCTTTAGCGCACACCGCTGGGCTTATGGACCAGGAAGCTCAGGATCTGGCACTGCTTGATGTTGTCAAAGCCAACCACACGGATGTAGCAGTTAGGATAGGCGCTGCGACAGGCTTGCACTTCGCTGAGCACCTCCTGGGTGGAGGTAGCGTTAAACAGGGGCAGCTTCCACAGCGTCCAGTAGTATACCGTTGGATCAGAGGACTCATTAAACTCCACAGCAGGGATGTAGCCCTGATCCAGGATGTACTGCAGCTGCTTGGTAATCTGCATATCCGTTAAGGGGGGCAGATAGGAGAGGGTTTCGTAGCGACGCTCTTTCGGTAGGGTTTGCATGGTGATGTTCACTCCGTTTCAGGTGTTTCAGGTTGTACAGGGGATCCCAGTTCCGGGTGAGTAGAGCTGACAGGTGGAGATCCAGGGGTGGAAGTCATCCGCTCAAGATGGTTGCGGCGGTGCTCCATGTTGGCCTGTTGAATACCGGTTTTGGCCATCTCCGGCAGATAATCGACCACCTCGGCAGCAATGTGCTCTCGAACGGTCATGATTCGATAGGCCAAGTCAGGACGCTCTGCCAGCAAAGCCCGCAGGTAGGCTTCCCCATCCTGGAGATTTTGCCGAGCTGAGAACTGCTGCAACCAAAACGCCCTAGGGGGATCCGTCTCGCCAAGCTGCGCTAGCACCGTACGCATCGCCTGATAAGTCAGGTAGCTGATCAAGGTTTTGGCAGTGTCTTTGGCGATTTGCTTCAGATCCATTGCAGATCCAAGAATTGGGCTGGAGTAGGGGAGCAAAGGGAGTTGATCCAAGCGCTTCCTTTGTCCCCGGTGGATCCCTAGAGGGTATCAACGGCCTTAAACTCGAACTTGATTTCTTTCCACAGCTCGCAGGCAGCTGCCAGTTCCGGTGACCATTTGGCCGCTTCGCGAATCACATCGTTGCCTTCGCGGGCCAGGTCCCGACCTTCGTTGCGGGCTTGGATACAGGCCTCCAGAGCCACCCGGTTGGCCGTAGCACCCGGTGCATTGCCCCAGGGGTGACCCAGGGTACCGCCACCAAACTGCAGGCAGGAGTCGTCACCAAAGATCTCCACCAGCGCCGGCATGTGCCAGATGTGGATCCCACCGGAAGCCACCGGCATCACACCGGGCATAGAAGCCCAATCTTGGGTGAAGAAATTGCCCCGGGAGCGATCCGCTTCCACGTAGTTTTCCCGCATTTGATCCACAAAACCCAGGGTGATGTTGCGTTCCCCTTCCAGTTTGCCCACCACGGTACCGGAATGGAGGTGATCCCCCCCAGACATGCGCAAGCACTTGGCCAGCACCCGGAAGTGAATGCCGTGGTTTTTCTGCCGGTCGATCACCGCGTGCATGGCACGGTGAATATGCAGAAGGATACCGTTGTCACGACACCACTTGGCCAAGCTCGTGTTGGCGGTAAAGCCCCCGGTCAGGTAGTCGTGCATGATGATCGGGGCCTTGAGCTCCTTGGCAAACTCGGCCCGCTTGAACATCTCTTCACAGGTGGGAGCCGTAACATTCAGGTAGTGCCCCTTAATTTCCCCAGTTTCCGCTTGCGCTTTGTGAACCGCATCCATGACAAATAAGTAGCGATCCCGCCAGCGCATAAAAGGCTGACTGTTGACGTTCTCGTCATCCTTGGTAAAGTCCAAGCCACCCCGCAAGCACTCATACACCGCCCGACCGTAGTTTTTGGCGGACAGCCCCAACTTCGGCTTGATGGTACAACCCAAAAGCGGGCGACCATACTTGTTCAGCTTGTCCCGCTCTACCTGAATGCCGTGGGGAGGCCCCTGGAAAGTCTTCAGATAGGCAACCGGAATGCGCAGATCCTCTAGACGGAGTGCCTTCAGGGCCTTGAAGCCAAACACATTGCCCACAATCGAGGTGAGCAAATTGGTAACAGAACCTTCCTCAAACAGGTCCAGCGGATAGGCCACAAAGCAGAAGTATTGGTTATCTTCCCCCGGCACCGGCTCAATGTCGTAGCAACGGCCCTTGTAGCGATCCAAGTCGGTGAGCAAATCTGTCCACACTGTTGTCCAGGTGCCGGTTGAAGACTCAGCCGCCACCGCCGCCCCTGCCTCTTCAGGTGGAACACCTGGTTGGGGAGTAACCCGGAAACAGGCCAGAACATCAGTATCCTTAGGTGTGTAATCGGGTGTGTAGTAGGTCAGTTTGTAATCCTTTACCCCGGCTTGATAGCCGGCTTTGGATTGGGTTGCTGAATAGGCCACGTTAATCTCCCTCTAAACTGAATGACGAAATCCAAAACCACCCTTCACGGATGCAACATCTTCAAAATCAAACATCTAGGGTAAACCCCAGACTGTTGAGTTTCCGCGAACAAACCTGCTCAATAACAGTAAGGCACATGCTGATCTCTCGAGGCACCTTTCACCCTGTCGATGAAAGTTCCCTCATCCCACATCGATACCTCCTGCTATGCAAAGGAGAATTCCTAGCTTGGCTTGAGCAGGCTGCCTCCTGAAAACCCCATCAAAAGATTTGCGCCCGTTCTTAAGCTAGGATCCCTGCCAAAACAGGCTGACATTTAGGTTTGATCTTAAGGGTATCACCCACAATGATGGGTGGATTATTACTTTCTTTATGAGTTCGATTAGTTTAGTTAAAGTAAGCTACACCCCTTGCGATTGAGACTATAGACTTCTTTGGCTTTCTTAACATCCCCCTGGATATCTTCGGGGGCTAGAAAGGGATCCCTAGCAACAGCAAAACCCCCCTAGCGAGGGGGGAGCAGAAACCGTCCTCAACTGAATGTTTAGGAAACTGCCGCTAGGGTTGGTTGCTGTCTTTTGCTGATCACCTGATCGATCAGACCATACTCCTTAGCTTGTTCTGGGGTCATAAAATTGTCACGGTCGGTATCCCGTTCGATGCGCTCTAAGGGCTGCCCAGTGTGGTAAGCCAAGAGGCTGTTCAAGCTTTGCTTGATGTAGAGGATCTCTTTGGCCTGAATCTCAATGTCCGTAGCAGGTCCTTGCGCTCCACCGAGGGGCTGGTGGATCATAATCCGGGCGTGGGGGAGGGCAATCCGCTTGCCCTTGGTTCCCCCGGCCAGTAGAAAGGCACCCATACTGGCAGCCAAACCAATGCAGATGGTGGACACATCCGGCTGAATGTGCTGCATCGTATCGTAAATAGCCATACCGGCATAGACGGAGCCGCCAGGAGAATTGATGTAGAGATAGATATCCTTCTCAGGATCCTCAGATTCCAGGTAGAGCATCTGAGCAACAATCAGGTTAGCAATATCATCATCCACCTGAGTGCCCAAGAAGATAATCCGATCCCGCAGCAGACGCGAGTAGATGTCGAAGGCGCGTTCGCCCCGCGCAGATTGCTCGATAACGGTGGGAATCATGCCAGTCTAAGTGATGGGTCAGTTCTTCTAGTGTAAGCTGCCAAGCGGAGCCTGTGTTCAGGAGGGTTTACCGCCCTCAATCCGAACTCAGCCAACTTGCAGCCGAAGAGGTCTGCTAAGATTCCAAAATCTCCAGATCCTGTCATTCCCCGTCTGGTGAAGGAAAGCTGCTGTGGATCCCTACTTGTCTCATCCGGGCCGGCGCATGTCTCGTCTATCGGGAGTGCGAGCCATTGACAAAGATACTGCTGAAACTCTGTAAAAAGGGGGATTCAGCTGGATTGATCTGGGAGCTGGTAACCCAGGGATTTTGCCGCCAGTAGAAGCCAGGTGACGCCCCTACACCCAAGAGCTGGTGGCGGAGCCGGAGTGGGGCAATGTACTCTGTTGCTATACGCCTACAGACAGCCTTTGCACAGGGGGCTCCCTTGGCCTAGCCGGGGTGATCAGACCTACCTAACTCTGACCGGGAACTCTACCAACAGCTTAAGCAACAGGGAGTCGTGGCGGATCCCCCTTCTTCCCGGCTATGAATCCAAGCTGGCTACACCGATACCGGTGTGTGCGTATCCGCTTAACGGTGGGCGTAGAGCCAATTGAGCAGGGGGTAGCGATTCCCAGCCAAGTAGTGGAGCAAGCTCATTTTGGAACTCCCTTAAGGGTATGCAGATGGACTTGATTCCCGATGAGCCGATGGTGATTGCTAGCTTGCTGGGTTTGGCCCTGCTCGGGATCCTGATCCTGGGTTGGGCCGGTGGTGGGTCAAGCGATGCAGATTAGAAGATTTCAAGAGCAGGCAGGTTGACAAAATTACACCGGCTTCTTTACGATGAGAATCGCGTCATTTCTGGAAGCCCCCATCGTCTAGAGGCCCAGGACACATCCCTTTCACGGATGCGACAGGGGTTCGAATCCCCTTGGGGGTATAGCACTGAGGCTGGGAAACCCTTTAGAGAAGCTCCAGAGAAGCATGTGGATGATTCAACCCACCTGCAATCCTAGGCATTCACAACACGGTTCACGGGTGGCTCAAAGCCAAGATGTCCAGCTCCACCGAAATGAAATAGCGAGAGTTAGGTGGCAAGGTGATTGATATTGTTGCCGCCTACACCTCAAAGCTGGCCTACGGTGCGTCTGGTGTTGCCAAGTGCGACTCAAAGAACTAGGCGCTGGCAAGATTCTCCTCTGACCCGGTGCGCGGCAAGCCCCGCTGTACCGCTACGCGGGCGCAAGCTAACAGGCCGGAGAGGATGTCAAAAGGGCTATAACTGCGGCCGCTCAAACTATCGCTTGCAGGGAAGTACTTCAGCTCACTTGCTGCTTGCGCTGGCGGAACGGGGTCCTTAAGGACAGTGAGGACCGCTTCAGCAAAAGTTCTGGATGGTCTCCCCAAAGCTGAGCTTGCCTGGGTAATCTCTAGACTCTGGATGGCACCAACGGTGCGCAGCACTCTAGTCCGAGATTAACCTAGGACCCTCTTACCTCGGCTATGCCGGCAGAAGAGCTTCGTAAGTTATGACTTAGCCGGGGAAGGGGGTGCTGACAAAACCAATTTCCAACAGTTGCTGATAGGCTTGGTTGCCCAGCTCGCGGGTTGGCCCTTGGCTGTTAATCACCTGTATTAAACGTCCCACTGCCTCTTCCACGCGTCCTGAGGCGCGGTAAACAATCGCCAAGTCGTAGGCAGCTTGATCCCGTTCCTGAGCGGCTATGCGGGCCAGCTCCCGCTGTTCTTCGGAAATTCGGTTTTGGATCCCGGCAAAGGCCCGTGACAGATCCTGATGGTAGTTGGAGCGCTGGTTATAGGCATCAAACACCTGTTGCAGGAGTTCAGCTGCCCGGTCATAATCCTGCGCCTGCAGTGCCGCATTGGCTTCTGCAGCCAGTTGTTCGGCTCGTAAAACACTGAGGGTGCTGCTAGGTTGCTCTAGAGCCCGAAACTGCTGTGGATTGGGAATGAGCTGTTGCCCAGAAGGGGAGGGCAATTGCTGGGCAGTGGCCCAAAAGTTGGAGCCAACCCCAAGAGCAAGACCCAGGAACAAACCCAGAAACAGACGTGTCCAAGAACGGCGCAGGAAGTCAAACCCATGTTGAATCATGTGCAGCTAATCCTCAAAACCTTTTTTAGCCCGTCCTAATCTACCTTACTCCCATCTCTGTCATCGGGATCCGACCGGTCAGTCCAAGAAAGCCCTGGCGATCAGCAATTGCCCTTTGTTCCATGCAAATTCTATACAGACTTTGAGGACAAAATGGCATCGGTCATACGGGCGGCACGGGCAACCGGTTCAACATCATGGACCCGCAGAATATCTGCGCCGCGTTGAATGCCAATGACACAAGCCGCCAGGGTTCCTTCCAGGCGTTGGTCAGGGGGCAGGTTGAGGGTGTAGCCGATAAAAGATTTTCGCGAAACTCCCAGCAGTATGGGAAAACCCAGTTTCTTCAATTCATCCAAGCGATGTACAAGCTCTAGATTTTGGGCAACCGTTTTCCCGAAACCAACACCGGGATCGAGAATGATCTGACTATCCTGAATGCCGGCTTGCCGGGCCAACTGAACGCTCTCCAACAATTCTTGGCCAATCTCTGCAAGCAAGTTCTGGTATTCAACACCAACATAGCGTCCACCCAAGCGTTCTTCCAGTTGGGCTTGGGTGGGTTTGCTGCGGTTGTGCATCAGGATTATCTTGGCACCATGCCGGGCAACCACTTCTGCCATGAGCGGATCCGCCCGCAAAGCCCATACGTCGTTGACCCAATGGGCGCCTGAGCGCAGGGCTGCCTCAGCAACTGCAGCTTTGTAGGTATCCACGGAGAGGATAATGTCTGCTTCTAGCCCGGCCAGCATTTCAATCACCGGCAGCACCCGGCTCATTTCTTCCTCCACACTGACGGGTTGGGCGCCGGGGCGAGTGCTTTCACCACCCACATCCAAAATGTCTGCCCCAGCAGCAATAAAGGTGAGTGCCTGCTGGCGTGCAGTTTGTAGAACATCCTTGCTCTGCAGCAGGCCATCGCCGGAAAAGCTATCGGGTGTGATGTTGAGAATGCCCATAATGTAGGTCCGGCTGCCAAAGGATAAGTCTTTCATCACGCGTTCCTTCCCTCTCTAACTCTCTTTGAGGCTACACTCGGAGTGACACCGGCAGCTGGCCTTAAAGATGACCCTAGACAAGCTTCAGTAGCAAGCCCTTGCTCTCCCGATTCTCCAGCGGTGGCAACCGGTCAACACCCTTCTTCGGTCGCTCCAGAGCCTGGGCAGGAGACTGACACTGAGGATGAGTGCCTAAAGAGTGCTCGCGCCCGCAATGCCGTTTAGAGCTGTTTAGAAGAGATGTTTGGAGACTATCCTGACATGATAGGTGACTCTGAGGCTGAATAGTGGATGGATTTGGCTGAGGAGCTGGATTGTGATCCAGTAAGCCTGAGAGCTAACTTGGACTGACGAGCAAAACTTGCTGATAAAAATTCAGCTTTTGCAATGACTGAAGGGGTTGCTCTCAGGGGGGATAGAGACTTTAAGGATTTGTAGAGAGGATAGCAACCATTTCTTCGATGCGGGCGTTACGGGTTAGGGAGGAGTCGGCTGTTTCAATGTGGTCGATCCAATGCTGCCGCTGGGAAGGGGGCAAGGTGTAGAAGGCTGCTGCCGCTTGCTCGCAGGCTGTCAATGCCTGACGTAGGTCAGCCGGTAAATCGTACCAGCCATCGTAGGGCAACACCTGAAAACCGACCGGAAGAGACTGAGGAACGATCCCCGCCACATTGCTAGCTTTTAACAGGGTGGCCATGCTTTGCTTCAACAACGGGTGTTCAAAGTTGGGAATCAGGTCATTCAGGGGCACCAACACAAAACCACGTTCATGTAAACGTGGATGAGGGATTTGCAGTTGTTCATGGTTAAAAATCTGATCTTCATAGCAGAGAATATCCAGATCAATCAGGCGCGGCCCGTAGCGTATACCCTCACGCCGCCCCATTTGGTTTTCCAGCGTTTTTAGATAATTCAGCAGCTGTAAGGGCGGCAGAGCAGTTGCTGCTTCAATCACCATATTCAGGAAAGGGGGTTGATCCGTAATGCCCCAGGGGGGAGTTTCATAAACTTGGGAGGCACGCAAGGGAAGTACACTCGGCGGTAGGCGAAAGATGGCTTGCTGGAGATTGTGGAGTCGCTCCCCTATGTTGGTTCCCAAAGCCAGAAAGACGAGTTTTAACCTCATCTTGCCTTGAATATCTATCACGGTTCAAACAGTCAATGGGTCACTTTTGAGCTGCAAGCCCATTCTCATGCCTTTTCTGGGCCTATCCATTTCGATCAACCGAGGAGCTACACCTCTTTGGGATCCCGTTCCTGAGATTGCCACCAATGGCTGAGAGGTAGGTAAAGGGCCGGTGCCCACAGGCTACTTAAAATGGCTGAGGTCAGGGCATTGCGTTGGTGATTCCACCAAATGCTTTCTAGAGAACGAGTGCCATCGCCGCTGAGGGTACTAGAGGGCTGTATTGGATTCCACAATTCATCCACAAAGGTTTCCATCTCCGTCAGGTTCATACCATCGGATCCCTGCCAGGTGGTGAGCAACATCCATTGCAGCGCCATCAGGGTTTCGGCAATCACCACCATACCGAAGACGATCAAGGCCACCGAGATGAAATCTTCTTGGATGTACCGCTGCTTCTGGAGCCGAGCCGTTAGGATCCCGACCACTGCCAATCCCAGAGCGTGGGTAGGATGAGGACTGGTGAGGGCATCCTGAAGCAATCCAAGTGTGATTCCGGCTACGGCTCCCTGCCAAGGGTTGCGCCGTACACTCCAGCAGACCACCCAAATTAAGGGCCAGTCAGGGGTTAGGCCCGCCAGTTCTAGCCCCGGCCCCCGCCACCAGGGAGCAACAACAGCCAACAGCCCCGTTAAGGCTGTCACCATGCCGTTTAGGTAATGCTTGAGGTGGTATCTAAGGTTGAGCAGTAGAGGATTGAGCATAGCTGTAGATCAGCCCCCACTCCAGGAGGCCCAGCGGTGCGGATAGTTCAACGGTGGCCTGCGGGGCAGGGCTGGCATCTAGGTTCACAGCTCGAACCGTTCCCACCACCACTCCCGCGGGATAAAAGCTGCTCAGGCCAGAGGTAACCACCACATCCCCAACTTCCACTTTGGGATCTTTATCGAAAAACTCCAAAATGGCGTTCTGAGTGCCGGTGCCGCGCATCACACCCATGTGACGGCTACGACTCAACATTACCCCAACACGACTGGTGGGATCGCTGATCAGCAGCACCCGGCTGGTGTTGGGGGTAACCGATTTAACCCGCCCGATCAACCCCCCCGGAGCCATGACCACATCTCCCACCTTTACCCCGTGCCGGCTGCCGCGGCCAAGGGTGAGGTGTTGCCACCAGTGATCGGCGCTGCGACCCACCACTGCTGCAGGGATCCCACTTGCGGGCATTTGTTCGGTAAATTGCAGCAGTCGCTTCAGCTCACGGTTCTGGAACTGTAACTCTGCCACTAGGGCTTGTAACTCACGGGTGGCCGCTTGACTGAGCACCAGAGCAGGATCCACCGGCGGACGGGCAGGGGTGGTGAGCCAACTGTACAGCTCTACCAACAGGGATCCCTGAGTTTGGCGCAACCCCAATGCAGCACCTATGGCTAGGGCAGACAGAAGCAGTCTCAAGCCATAATGCATCCACCACTGGCTTAGCCGATTCAAGCGATACCCCTCTGATCCACTCAACTCACCCACAAAATAGGGATCCCTATGAACTGGGGAAAAGGACAGGCAAAGCTCCCTAGCCCTTGAAGCTGCTGCTTAGGACTCGACCTAAGGTTTTGAAATCCTCTAGGACCCGGCCAGTACCCAGCACCACACAACTCAAGGGATCCGCAGCAATATGCACCAGGATACCTGTCTCATGACTGATCAGCGCATCCAAACCCTTCAGTAGGGCTCCTCCCCCTGCCAACATAATGCCCCGATCGATAATATCTGCCGCCAACTCTGGCGGGGTACGCTCCAGAGTGCGCTTAATGGCTTCCACAATCACCGAGAGGGGCTCCGCCATGCTCTCGCGGATTTCGGTGCTCTTGACGGTAACAGTACGAGGCAAGCCGGAGAGGAGATGTAGGCCGCGCACCTCCATGGTCAGTTCCTCTTGAATCGGGTAGGCAGAACCGATTTGAATCTTAATCTCTTCAGCAGTGCGCTCCCCGATGGTGAGGTTGTGAACTTTTTTCATGTACTGAACAATGGCTTCGCTCAGCTCATCCCCGGCTACCCGCACCGACTCACTAAGGACGATCCCTTGCAAGCTGAGTACGGCTACCTCTGTGGTGCCACCGCCGATGTCGATAATCATGTTGCCAGTGGGTTCTTGTACGGGTAAACCTGCCCCAATGGCAGCAGCTACCGGCTCATCCACCAGGTACACCTCGCGGGATCCAGCCTGGAGAGCGGCTTCCATTACAGCCCGCCGTTCCACCCCGGTTACCCCGCTAGGGATACCAATAACAATACGAGGGGCAATCAGGTAACGTCCTTCGTGTACACGGTGGATGAAGTGCTTGAGCATCATCTCCGCCGTGTCGAAGTCGGCAATCACCCCATCCCGTAAGGGGCGAACGGCCACAATGTTGCCGGGAGTGCGGCCCAGCATCTTTTTGGCATCTTCTCCAACAGCAAGGGGCTGCTTGGTGTTCTGGTCGATAGCCACCACGGAAGGCTCCTGCAGCACAATGCCTCGCCCCGCCACATAGACCAGCGTGTTGGCCGTGCCCAAATCGATGCCCATGTCACGGGAGAATCGGCTGAATAGCCCCACAGTCTCTTACTCCAAGCAGTAGTCAGTCCCGGTACCTACTATAGTCCAACCGCAAGACTCAAACACTGCACCCAGCTGCCAATTTTGCTAGGCTCGGCCATGGGGTTCCGTCTGCCCTGTTGACATCCCAATTGCAGCCTTCAGACAGCCTGCAGAGAGCAATGGGCCATCCTGCTCTAATTTTTTCCAGCAATTGCCTGCAGGTAGTGCCGAGCATGCTGGGGTGCTGACCCGCAGAGATGGGCGCCTTCCTGGAGCTACGCTGTCTGGAACTTTCCGGCGCAGGGCATAAGGATGGTTCGGATTGCCCGAACAGGTGGTCTTGGTGATTCCTCCCAGCTGCCCGGCAATGGGCCGCTGATTGGCTAAGGTACATCCTGGGACCGAGGATTTCTCCAACCCCTCATTTTTTGGAGGTTCTTTTCCCAGCCAACCCCAGCCAGCTGCGCATCTTTTCTATCCAAACCTGAAGGGGTGAAGGCTGAGGTTGAATCGCCAGTTGAATTGGCTCATCCTGGTAATCTCTGTCCTTGAGACGGAAACCAAACTCCAGATTATCTTTAACCTTGCTCAGGCGGGGAAACAACCTGAGAGCCGCTTTTCTGAGTTCCTCCTCATTCTGGAAAATAGCTTGATGAATGGCGCTAGAACGTCCTACCGCCAGGGATCCGACCGGCAACCAAGGATTGGGTTTACCAGGAGCTGCTTGGGCGGAGCGAACAAAAATGTTAAATTCCGGCATTCCCTTGGCTTGCAGCTCCTCATATCGTTTGGCCGCCTGTTTGCGTTTGACAACATTGGGGTTGGCGGAGGGCTTTGGGGGCTTGGCCTTGCTGAAACCCTTGGACTGGCTCATAGGACAGCTGTTGGGATGGTGGATTTTTGTAGCTTAACGCACCCCTCTGGCCCTGTGCAGCTGAGGTTGGGTTAGCCTGACCTGCCCTGTGTCTCCTAAGATCATTCCATTCTCGCTTCCGGGATCCCTAGGCCATTTTGTTCCAGAATGAGAGAAGTTCATTTTTCTTTGCAATTGCCTGGGTGGGGCAGTCATGCTGCGGATCGGGATCCCAGGCATCACGGGAGATAAGGCTATGCAGGTAGCAATTATTGGGGCAGGCTTGGCCGGGTTGGTGACGGCAGTGGATCTGGTGGAAGCTGGGCACGAGGTGCAGATCTATGAGTCCCGTCCCTTTGTGGGTGGCAAGGTGGGATCCTGGCAGGATGCTGATGGTAACCACATTGAGATGGGTCTGCATGTTTTTTTCTTTAACTACAACAACCTGTTTGCCTTGATGAAGAAGGTGGGGGCTTTCGACAACCTCTTGCCCAAGCAACACACCCACACCTTTGTCAACCGGGGTGGGGGAGTGGAAACCCTGGATTTTCGCTTCCCTTTGGGCGCACCCTTTAACGGTTTGAAGGCTTTTTTCACGACCGGGCAGCTCTCTTGGTTGGACAAGCTACGCAATGCTCTGGCTCTGGGCACTAGCCCCCTAATCCGCGGCTTGCTGGATTACGAGGGGGCGATGCAACAAATTCGGGCTTTGGATCGGATCAGCTTTGCTGAGTGGTTTCGCAGTCATGGAGGATCCGAGGGCAGTTTAAAACGACTGTGGAACCCGATTGCCTATGCCTTGGGCTTTATCGACACTGAGAACATTTCCGCCCGCTGTATGCTGACCATCTTTCAGATGTTTGCCAGCAAAACCGAGGCCTCCAAGCTCAATCTCCTCAAGGGATCCCCTGATACCTACCTCACGCAGCCGATTGTCCGTTATATCCAGGCCCATGGAGGGCAGATTCACACCCGTAAAGGGGTGAGCCAGATTCAGGTGGAAGCGACGGAGCCCTACCGGGTGACCGGCTTAGTGTTGGCGGATGGCCAACAGATTGAGGCAGATGTCTATGTCTGCGCAGCGGCGGTGGAAGGGGCGAAACGGCTTATCCCCCAGGTATGGCGGCAATGGCCGCAGTTTGATAACCTCTACAAGCTGGAATCTGTACCCGTAGCAACGGTGCAGCTCCGTTTTGATGGCTGGGTCACCGAACTAAACCCCCAGGGCCAAGCCAAACGGGCTATGGATCACCCGCAAGCGGTGGGCATCGACAACCTCCTCTACACGGCCGATGCCGATTTTTCTTGTTTTGCCGATCTGGCCCTCACCAGCCCTGCCGACTACTACAAACCCGGCCAGGGATCCCTATTGCAATGTGTACTCACGCCAGGGGATCCCTTTATTCCCATGTCCAATGAGAAAATTGCTCAGCATGTATTGCACCAGGTGCATGAGCTGTTTCCCTCCTCCCGGCAACTGAACATGACTTGGTACAGCGTTGTGAAATTGGCTCACTCCCTCTACCGGGAGGCCCCTGGCATGGATCCCTACCGCCCCCAACAGAAAACACCGGTACCCAATTTCTTTTTTGCCGGTAGCTACACCGCCCAAGACTACATCGACAGCATGGAAGGGGCAACCCTCTCCGGCCACTTGGCAGCCCAGGCCATCTTGGCAGGCTAGCCGCGTCGAGTTCCATGGTCTTGAGCCGGCAAGTTCCCCTTCCCTGGCTATTTGCCTCCCCCGTTGTCATAACCGGCATTCTCCTAGCAAACTGAGCCGGTTGCCTCGCGCTGGAACCACCGACAGCTGGTCTTCCTGCCCAAAAGGGAGACACCAACAAGCTCAGATTCGGGAGAAAATTTTTGGTGAAAATTACCATAATCATGTTATGGTGAAGTTCACCATAAGTGAGGTAGCAGCAAGATGTCTGGGTTGAATCCCTCTTCTCAGGGTGAGGCTAGCAGCTCAGTCAACGGCCATTTTGGACGCATGCAGCAGGCTTGGGTTTTGTGGCTCTATCCGCTGCTGTGGCTGTTGACATGGGTGGGTGTTCGCTCTGCCCAGCCGCAGATACTGGGGATCCCGGCTTGGTACCTGAGGGCAGGGCTGATCATCCTCCTATTGGTGCCCCTGAATTTCTACGTTGTACGGGTCTGCTGGCCAAGGATGAGCAATGACTGATACGGTTCTAAGCTTTGGGATTGTTGGCGTTTACCTGCTGGTGTTGGCTGGCATTGGCATTTGGAGCTACCGCCATACAGGTCAAGACCCTGTCAGCTACTTCCTAGCAGGGCGCGGCCTGGGATCCCTAGTCTTGACGCTCACCCTCTTGGCGACGCTACTGAGTGCTTTCACCTTCATCGGCGTACCGGCAGATGGCTATACCCATGGGCTGGGTATCTTTTTGGGGGTTGGGGTAACGGATGCTTTCATTTCGGTGTTGTTTTTTCTTCTTGGCTATCGGCTTTGGTTAGCTGCCAAACATTTTCAATTCATTACCCCTTCAGAGTTTTTTGGTCATCGCTTTGGCAGTCCACTGCTGGCTTTGCTCTACTCCCTCAGTGCCCTGCTGTTTACTGCTCCTTACATCAGCATTCAGATCATTGCCGGGGCGCGCACCCTCTCGGCGGTGCTGGGGGAAGGGATCCCCTACTGGCCCTTGGCAATCATCGTCGCGGTGGTGATCCTGGCCTATGTATTGCTGGGCGGATCCCAGGCGGTGGTATGGACAGACACCCTGCAAGGCATCATCTTAATCCTGGGCATGGGGGCGGCCTTTGTGGCCATTGCCGGCTCCTTGGGGGAAGATGCGGGTACTCAACTGCAGGCCTGGCTGAGCTTACCAGGGCCAACCGGTCGCTGGAGTTGGCAGGGGTTAATCAGCTATCAACTTTTGATCTTTATGGCCGTACCGCTATTTCCCCAGATTTTTCAGCGCTTTTATATGGCCAAAAATGCCCAGGTGTTCAAAACAATGATGGTGGTTTGGCCAGTATTGATCCTGGTGGTTTTCTTTCCGGCTACTCTGATCGGGGTCTGGGGACGGTTGCGCTTCCCCACCCTGGAACAGGCGGATCAAATTATGCCCCTGATGTTGCAAACTCTGCCCACAGGACTGGCCGCCTTGGTGATAGTGGCAGCCTTAGCTGCTTTAATGTCCACGGCTGACTCGCAGCTGCTCACCACCAGCTCCTTGGTTACACGGGATCTCATTTACACCTACTTCAACCGGCAGTTATCCCCCCTGCAAGAGGCACGATTGGGACGCCTCGTTGTTTTGGCCATTGCCTTGGCCTCTTTTGCCATTGCCCTCAATCCACCCGGGGTAATTGTAGAAATCGCTACCTGGAGCTTTCAGGGGAGCGCCATGCTCTTTCCGGTCTTGGTTGCCGGTCTGTACTGGAAACGCACCAGCCGCGCCGGAGCTTTAGCAGGTGGACTGGTATCGAGCGCACTCACGCTTGGCTGGCTGGCCAATCTACTGCCGCAAGCCTGGAGAGGGGGTTGGCTACCGGTGATCCCGGCTGGGGTTGTCGGCACGATTGTGCTGATCCTGGTGAGCCTACTCACTCCCCCCCCTGGGGAACAAGTGGTCGCCTACTACGAGGGCCCTTGGGCAGAAAACCCACCGGACAGGACGGGAGACCAACTTTGAGGCTCGCTCAGGCCCGACAGGTTTTATCTGACCTTAGAATTATCTAGCTAGAATTATCTCGGAGAATGCCCAGCCCATTTGAGGCTACAGCCAAAACCCAGCCATCTCGACAGTGTAGACAAAAGCTTCCCAATGAGCTCTACGGTGATAATGTGAGCAACAGGCTCCTCAAGGGGTCCTGCTAAGCGGATGACCCCACACGACCTACAGTCTAAGTACCCCCTATGGCCGATTGAGCTCAGTTGGGCTGCTGTATAAGTCCAGGATCAGTGCCAGAAATGGTTCAGGATAGACTTCGGTACTACACTCAGAAGGGGTGTTGCTGTTGGAGTTACTGTTCAACTTGAATGCCCAAACCGGTTACCGTCGCCGCGATTGGTTGGCTTACTGGCTACTCAAGTGGTTGGTGGTTAACCCTTTGTTTCGTGGGTTGTACTTGGGGCGCACCTACGGGCAAGATGCCGTGCCTCGCCAGGGATCCCTAATTATCGTTAGCAACCATGCCAGCCACTTGGATCCGCCATTGCTATCCAACGCGGTTCGTCGCCCGGTGGCCTTTATGGCTAAGGAGGAATTGTTTCAGGTTCCGGTTTTGCGGCAGGTGATTCGTCTGTACGGGGCTTATCCGGTTAAACGGGGTGGCTCGGATCGCAGTGCATTGCGGGCTACGGAAACCGCCTTGGCTCAGGGGTGGGCGGTGGGCATCTTTTTGAATGGCACCCGTACGCCTGATGGGCGCATCCCAAATCCTCATTTGGGTGCTGCTTTGATTGCAGCCCGTACCCAAACCCCTTTGTTGCCTGTGGCCCTTTGGGGAACCGAAAAGGTGCTACCCAAGGGATCCAAGCTGCCGCGGCTGTTCTGCCCGATCAGTGTACGCATTGGGGAGCTGATTCCTCCGCCAGCTTCCAGTGATAAGGGGGATTTGCAGCAGGTGACACAAAGGTGTGTGGCTGCCATCCACCACCTCTTGGAGCAGGGACGCTAGAGCCAGCATCGGGATCCCTTTTCAGGGCTTAGCCCAACAGGCGCCCATCACTGACCCGAATAATGCGCTGGGCAGCTTGAGCCACCTTAATGTCATGGGTAACCATGGCGATTGTCATTCCCTGCTGGTGCAGATCGGCGAAGATATTCAGCACCTCTTGACTGGTCTGGCTATCGAGAGCACCTGTCGGTTCATCTGCCAGAAGTAGGCGCGGGCGATTGACAATGGCGCGAGCAATGGCCACCCGCTGTTGCTGTCCACCAGACAGCTGGGCCGGACGCTGATGTAACTTGTGGCCTAACCCCACCTGTTCTAGGGCTTGCGCTGCCCGCCGCCGCTGCTCCGGTTCTGGGATCCCATTGTAGGCCAGAGGCAGCATTACATTTTCTAGGGCGGTCAAGACGGGCAACAGATGAAATTGCTGAAACACAAAGCCAATTTTTTGGTTGCGAACTTGCGCTAGCTCCCGGTCCGAGAGGGTGGATACCTCTACCCCATCCAACCAGTAACGTCCAGAGCTAGGCCGATCCAAGCAACCAATCAGGTTCATCAAGGTGGATTTGCCCGAACCCGATGGCCCCATAATGGCGCAATACTCCCCTGCCTCAATCTCCAAGTCAATGTCGTAAAGAGCTTGGAAACTGCCTTCCGGGAGCCGGTAGATCTTGTTCACACCGACCATGTGCACAACGGGAGGACGAGTTTCACGGCGCTCAAGGCTGGAGAGCTCACCGCAGCGTTCTAAGGATCCCACAGGGCCGCCGCGACCGTTTGCGAAGTGTTTTGATTCAAACATGCTTGCCTTCGCACTTTTGCCCATTCTAGCCTCTTTGGGGCTGCTGGGCTTTTGTTCCGCAAGCAGTTAACCGGAAGAGCGCAGCTCCCGTGGCTGATGGTAGGGACAGCTCCCCTGGGGATCCACCCTTAGGCGGTAGAGGGGGGAACGTTCTTGATCGCAACGGAAAGCCTGGGCTTGGGATGTCAGGATCTGGCGAGCAAAGTAGCAACTTTGGCATTTCCTGCCACTCTGAGCTGCTGTTGGGGCTTGGGGGAAGCGGGAAGGGTGGGAAGCGGTAGGATCTGCCGGACGGATCAGCTCCCGTGGAGAAAGACCCCGCAGCACCAGTTCGGATCCCTGCCAACGGGCTTCCACCAAGCCAGTATCGGCCCAGGCCAGCCAACGGGGATCCTCAGTCAGTTGGGCGGGCAACCGCACCTGTACCCCGACAACTGAGCGAGAGGTGGCCTGATCCTGCCACACCTCCTCAACTTCCCCTTCGTAACGCACCGCCGCATCGGCTATCTCCACAGCAGCGCCGCCCATGGCTGGGTGGGCTCCCCTGCTGGAGGTTTGCAGGCGTTCGTTGGGAAACTCCAGCTCATGCCCCGGCTGGGGGCAGTGGACATGATAGCGGTTGCACAACTCCGGCAGATCGGCCAAATCCTGAGTTTGTCTAGCACTGGCATGGATGAGCACCAAATGCTGAGGACGGAAGGTATGGATAATCTGGGTTAAATGGCCAACATCGTTGTGGCTGTGCCAAACCATAGATTCCACCTGGAGGCGGGAACGCAACAAAGCCGGCCAACCCTCAAGGGGGGTGGCCAGTTCCACCTCCGGCAGTTGCACCAGCAAACAGGAGCGCTGCGGCTGAGCCAACAGTCTTGACCAAATGGGCTGCCAAGACTCCGGCCCAGCATCGGCATCACAGAGTAGCAGGCCCTGCGGCAAGGGATCCGCCTGGGTGAGCGGCTGGACCTGGGGTTGTAGGCGAGATTCCCAAAACAAGGGCTGGTAGGTGGC
The DNA here is from genome assembly GCA_937944885.1 of uncultured cyanobacterium. Lineage (GTDB taxonomy): Bacteria > Cyanobacteriota > Cyanobacteriia > Thermostichales > Thermostichaceae > Thermostichus. The sequence continues at coordinate 78,646 of CALFBB010000025.1, read as the reverse complement.
AAAATTTTGCACCCCTTCTGGCATCTGAGGAAGCAACCGTTCGTAGAGATCACAGCCTGCCGCCAGCCCAGGAGCTACCCATATCCTCAGGTCCTTGGGGGACTGAGTGAAGCGGTGATGCGCTTTTAGCAAAAAGAGCAGCTCCTGCCCCAAGCCCAACACCGGCAAAGGAAACAACACCGTCTGGTCGGCTTCCAGGGCAGCCAGTAACCGCTCCACCAAACGGTTTTCCAGATGACGACGGGCCGGATATCGGGTGGAACCTAGGGAGGCTTCTATGAGCAACACATCCGGCTGCCAATGGCGCAAGGCCGTTAGATCCAACCCAGGCGCAAAACGAGTCGAGGATAACGAACAGTCACCGCTGTAGACACAGGTTTGAGCAGGGCTGGTTTGGGTGTTTTGCAACAGTGTTGCTGCTGCCCCTGGCAAATGGCCTGCAGAAAAAAAAGTCAGCATCAGGTGGGGCAAAATTTCCCATGCTTGGCCAAAGGGTAAAGCCCGAAAGGGTGGAAAACGCACTTCCCGGTCATAACCTGGCCATATCCCCCGCTCCCAAAGACCAGTGGCCAAGTGGGCCGTAACAGGCGTGGCATAAAGGGGAACTTGCGGGTAGCGACGATGAAAGGCAGGCAGACCTTGTAAGTGATCAAAGTGGGCATGGCTACAGATGACAGCGTCCGGGATCCCGGGCAGGGCTTTCCAGAGAACCGGGCCGGGCAACCCGCAATCTAGCAGCAGACGATGGGATCCCAACTCTAACCAGTAGGCACAGCCCTGCCGGTGGGGATCCGTACCCAGGGCGATCAGTCGAAGGGGGGGGCGTTCTGGCTCCACAGTTGTGTTGTGCTTATCTACGAAACCACATTCAAAAGCCCTGCCAGCAGTGGCAAGAGGCTAGGGATCCCCTTCGCTACCACGGTGCTGTCCTGTTCTAGGTAGTTTAGTTATACTTCAGCATAGCTTTTGCCAGCCGACGGTTTCCATACGCCTGTTGGGCTAAGTTTTGTATCGACATTAACCGAAAAGAAACAGCTGTTTCTATAGGTAAGAGGTGAGGGGATAGGCTTGGGGATTCTACAAGGCGACGGACAGTACAGCGCTAGAAAACCAAGGTTACCAAGACAGGTGGAGCACAAGCTCAAGCGGTTGCAACGTTCGAGTTTCCAAGAAGCAAAAAGAGTCTAAAAATCCTAGGAAAGTAACCAATCGTCTGGAGCGGCAGCAGCTGAAGGGGTCGAGGCGAGACTGGGTGGTTAGGCAAGCTTGTAGGTTGGTCCTGCCTGACAACTGGATTGCCTAATTGCAGATGCGGTGGGTAACAATTGCTTGGCTCAGTCGCGCCCCAGGGTGAATTAACCGAATCTGTGGATTTTGGATGGCTTCGGTGGGCTCACCTACCCTAGAAGCTGAGGTTGACTCTTCTCCTGGAGGATAGATTGCGATGAAACCCTCCATCATTCTCAATGACACTACGTTGCGAGATGGTGAACAAGCAGCGGGTATAGCCTTTCAGATTCCCGAAAAAATCTCCATCGCTGCTCTTTTGGATGCTATCGGTGTGCCGGAGATCGAAGTGGGGATCCCGGCCATGGGGGCTGTGGAAACCGAAGCCATCGCTGCCATCCTCAGCCTGGGGCTGCGGGCGCAACTATTGGGTTGGAACCGCGCCGTACCCGGCGACATTCTCGCCTCCATCCGTTGCGGCCTGAAGCGAGTTCACATTTCGGTGCCTGTGTCGGATATCCAAATCCAGGTCAAGTTTCAGGGGGATCACTCGCGCTTGCTCAAGCAGTTGCGCCAATCTATGGAAATGGCTCTGGAGCAAGGGTTGTGGGTATCGGTGGGGGGGGAAGATGCCAGCCGCGCTACCCTTGCGCAGGTGATCGAGCTGGCGCAAAAAGCCCAAAGGTGGGGAGCCCAACGCTTCCGCTACTGCGACACGGTGGGCATTTTGGATCCCTTTAGCACCTACGACCAAATCAGCCATCTGGTGCAAGCCATCGATATTCCCGTGGAGATGCACACCCACGATGACCTGGGGATGGCCACCGCCAATGCCCTGGCCGGGGTGCGTGCCGGTGCTACCTCTGTCAACACCACCGTCAACGGCCTAGGGGAACGAGCAGGGAATGCCCCTCTCGAAGAGGTGGTGATGGCCCTGCAGCAGATTCTTGGGATCAACACCGGCATTGATACGCACCGCCTGCGGGAGCTCTCCCAACAGGTGGCCCGCGCCACCGGCACCCCTCTGCCCCCCTGGAAGGCCATCGTTGGCGACAACGCTTTTGCCCATGAATCGGGGATCCATGCTGCTGGTGTGCTCCGAGATCCACGCACCTACGAGCCTTTCCCTCCGGAAGTGGTGGGCAGCCAGCGCCGCCTGGTGTTGGGCAAGCACTCAGGTCGGCATCTGCTGCTGCAGGTACTGCAGGAGCACGGGATCCCCTTAGAGCAAATCTCCCCGCAGCAGCTAGAAACCCTTTTGGAACAGGTGCGCCAGCATGTCACCCAGTCCAAACGCCCCATCCCGGCTACCGAGCTGGCCCGGTGGGCTCAGCACACCCTCCAGCACATCCTCTAGGCAGCTTCATCCTGATGTCATTTGACCCACTGCTGCCCAGGTGCCGACAAATGGGTGGACATTTTTTGGATGGTCTATGTACCCAAATCGGCAGCAGCAACTTAGGTAATCACATCCGCTTGCTGCCGCCCCGTGCGAGCCCGAATCTGAGCCAGGTGATCCGCCAGTTGAATCTGCCCGGCCAGAGCAATCTGCGGATCCAACCCCTGCTTGGCCGGATCTGGCTCAAATTGTTCCAGATAAACCCGTAGCGTTGCTCCTTGGGTACCGGTTCCGGAGAGGCGGTAGACGATGCGGGATCCATTCTCAAAGCCGATGCGGATCCCTTGGTGACTGCTGGTGCTGCCATCTACCGGATCGGTATAGCTGAAGTCATCGGCGTAGGCAACGGTTTGGGAACCGTAGGACTGTCCCACCAAGCCAGGGAGAGAGCGGCGTAGGTTCTCCATTAATTCTTGGGCCACCGTCGTATCAAGACCCTCGTAGTCGTGACGGGAATAAACGTTCCGCCCATAGGTGCGCCAGTGTTCCTCAACAATCTGTTGAACCGTTTGCCGCCGTACCGCCAGGATATTCAGCCAAAACAGCACCGCCCAGAGGCCATCTTTTTCCCGCAGATGGTTGGATCCGGTGCCGAAACTTTCTTCCCCACAAAGGGTAACCTTACCCGCGTCCAGCAGGTTACCGAAAAATTTCCAGCCCGTCGGTGTTTCATAGCAAGGGATCCCTAGCTGCACCGCCACCCGGTCCGCCGCTTGGCTGGTGGGCATGGAACGGGCGATCCCGGCTAATCCCTCGCGATACCCCGGTACCTGCTGGGCATTGGCCGCCAACACCGCCAAACTGTCGCTAGGGGTAACGTAGAACTTGCGCCCCAAAATCATGTTGCGATCCCCATCCCCATCAGAGGCCGCACCAAAGTCGGGGCCATCTTCTCCAAACAGCAACTCCACCAGCTCACGGGCATAGACTAGATTCGGATCCGGATGCCCGCCGCCAAAATCCGGTAAAGGTACACCGTTGAGGACACTGCTCTGGGGAGCCCCCAGGGATCCCTGCAAAATGGCACGGGCATAGGGGCCGGTAACCGCATGCATAGCATCAAAGACAATGCGGATCCCAGAAGCTAAATAATCCCGGATTTGGTCAAAATCAAACAGACGCTGCATTAGCCCCAGATAATCGGCCACCGGATCAATGACACGGACGGCGAGGGATCCCAGCCGTTGTTCCCCGAGGCGATCCAGATCAATATCCGGAGCATCCAGGATGCAGTAGCGATCCAAGGTTTGGGTACGGGCGTAAATGGCTTCCGTAACTGTCTCTGGGGCAGGGCCACCGTTGCCGATGTTGTACTTGATGCCGAAATCCCCTTCTGGTCCACCGGGGTTGTGGCTGGCAGAAAGAATAATGCCCCCATAGGCCCCATACTTGCGGATCAAGCAGGACACCGCCGGTGTGGAGAGGATCCCTCCCTGACCGAGCAGCACCTGCCCGATACCATTGGCAGCCGCCATTTTCAGGATGATCTGAATGGCTTCCCGGTTGTAATAGCGCCCATCCCCACCAATGACCAGGGTTTGTCCGGCGGATCCCTCCAGAACATCAAAAATGGACTGAACAAAATTTTCCAGGTAATGGGGCTGCTGAAACACCTTTACCTGCTTGCGCAGACCGGAAGTTCCCGGTTTTTGGCCGGGAAAAGGGGTGGTGGGAACGGTGCGGAGGCTCATGGGTTATTCACCAGGCTGAGGGAAATGCTGCTTGCCCCTCTACTATCTCATCTAAGTGCTCTGCTCAATCTCCCGGTTTAACCACCCACTCTACCGGTACTCGGGTGGGATCCGGCAGCTTCAAGGAGAAAAGCCCCGCTAGCAAAATCAGAATCGTAGAAAACCAAAGGCAGCCCTCCAATCCATAAAACTGGAAGATTAAACCCGAAGTAACTGTACCCAACAGCCGGCCACCAGAGTTGGCCATGTAGTAGAAGCCTACATTCAAGGCCACATCATCATCTTCGGTATAAGCCAGCACCAGGTAGGAGTGCACCGCCGAGTTAAAGGCAAAGACAATCCCAAACAGGATCAAACCACCGGTAATTACCAATTCCGGAGCCAAGCCCGCCATAAAGGCCGTGGCGATGATTGCCGGCACCGCCGTCAGTACAAAAGTCCAAATCTGAATGGTACGGGCCTTGGGAGCCCGTCCGGGGCGATTGCTACCCAGCAGTTGCGGGGCTAAAAATTGCACAATACCATAACCGATGACCCAGGTGGCCATGTAGGTACCCACCTGCATAAAGGTCCAGCCCAGGCTGTCGTAGAGAAACACCGGCAGCGCCACCACAAACCACACATCCCGCGATCCAAACAGAAAAAAGCGGGCCGCCGAGAGAATGTTGATCTCCTTGCTCTTGGAAAACAGCTGCTTGAAGGGGATCTTCGCCTTAACCTTGCCCATATCCCCCGGTAGCAAAAACCCCGAACAAAAGATCAAAGTCAAAGCACCCGCCTGGACAAAGTTGGCCAGGCGAAAGCCCATAATCTCGCCATACATTTCCCCAAAGACTTGCAGCAGGGTTGCCCCCACAAAGAACCCTACCCCCTTCAGGGCATTCTTGGATCCCGTGAGCATGGCTACCCAACGAAACAAACGGGATTCCGCCTCCTTGGGTACCACCAACCGAATCGCACTTTTGGAACTCATCTTGGTCAGATCTTTGGCAATCCCGGCCAAAGCCTGAGCCACCATCACATAGCTGACCTGGCCCCAAACCGGCCATTGCATATTCAACACACCCAGCATCACCAGGCCAAAGATCTGTATGGCAATACCACCGTAAAGAGTTAGCCGCAGACCAAACAGAGAGCCAATCCAACCCCCCAAGAAGTTGGTTATGACTCCAAAGATTTCGTAGAAAAGGAACAAAGTGGCAATTTGAATCGGGGTAAATCCCAGCTTATGAAAGTGCAACAGCACCAACATGCGGATGGCGCCATCTGTGATGGTAAATCCCCAGTAGGCAGCAGTTACCAAAGCATAATTGCGAATAGCCGTAGCTTCGGCAGTGGAGGCGGTGGTCATGATGGTGGGTTCTCCAGGGCTAGTTTCACAGGTTTAACAGGATTCTCAGGTCCTTTTGCTGCTTTCTTGTGAGTGCTCTCTCGAATCATCTCTGCCCAGAGGTGGAGTTGAAGACACTTAAAGGCTGCGAGCCACCTTGCGGGCCAATTCTGCCATGCGGTTGGCATAGCCCCATTCGTTGTCGTACCAAGCCAAAATCTTCACCTGCGTGCCGTCCACCACCATGGTAGATGGGGCATCCACGATGCTAGAGCGGGGATCCCCTTTGAAATCCACCGAGACCAGGGGCAGTTCTTCGTAGCCGAGGATCCCCTTGAGTTCCCCTTCTGCCGAGGTTTTGAGCAGTTGATTTACCTCCTCGACGGTGGTGGACCGCTTCACCTCAAACACCGCATCCGTCAGGGAAGCATTCAACAGGGGAACCCGCACTGCCAACCCATTGAGCTTGCCGTTTAGCTCCGGGTAAATCAGACCGATGGCAGTAGCCGAGCCGGTGGTGGTGGGTACCAAAGACAAGAGGGCTGAGCGGGCCCGCCGCAGATCCTTATGAGGGGCATCCACCATGGTTTGGGTATTGGTAACGTCGTGAACGGTGGTGATTACCCCATGGAGGATGCCAATCCCTTCGTGAATTACCTTCACCAGCGGGGCCAGACAGTTGGTGGTACAGGAAGCAGCTGTGAGCAAATGGTGCCGGGTCGGATCGTAGAGGTGATCGTTCACCCCCATGACAATGTTGAGGGCCTCTTCATCCTTTACTGGGGCCGCCACGATCACCTTGCGCACCCCTGCTTTGAAATAGGCATCTAGCTCTGCTGCTTTAACAAACTTGCCGGAGCTTTCTATGACAAGATCCACTCCTAGATCTGCCCAGGGAACTTCTCCGGGGGATTTGTATTCACTAAAGGTGAGGGTTTTGTCCTGGATGCGCAGCCGATCGCCGCATCCTTCCAGGTCGATATCCCAACGGCCTTGCACCGAGTCAAACTTGAGCAGGTGAGCCGCAGTTGCCGCCCCACCTTTGATCTCGTTAATGTGAACAAACTCCAACTCTGAACAGCCCCAAGCAGCCCGTAAAGCCAATCGCCCGATCCGTCCAAAACCGTTGATACCAACTCGTGTCGCCATCCTCGCCTGCCCCCTGTGTGCGTCCTGATCGAGGGTTGTGCCTTTAGCCGGGATCCCGCATCGAGTCTACCAGACTGGCTTTATCCTTTCAAGGTAATTTGGTAGATAGGGGTAGGCTGACGGCAAGCCTGTTACAGTTGGCTTCTCCAGGTGCCATGAAATCCCGGTGGGATGGGCTTGGGAAGCTCCAGGCGGCAGCGAGGCTCCTCGTCTAGGTGATCCGCATCCCAGATCCAAACTTCGGAGCGACCTTGCTGGCCATCAAAAACCACGCTCAGCAGCCAGCCACGACCGGGATCCTCAGCAGCGGGGGCATAGATCAGCTCGCTAGGGTAACGGCCTTCTCCGAGATCCGCTTCGAGCAGGGATCCCGTTCGCAGATCCACACGGCCAATGCTGCCAAACATTTCCTGGCTGGGATCCACCCCTTGACGGTGCAGGAGCAGATAGAGGTAGCGATGGGGCCGGGCCGGATGAATGGTAGGAAATTCACAGGGGCGTTGCAAGCAGGGTTCTGCCTGGAGTAGCTGTCCTGATTGGGGATGCAAACGCATCTGCCAGAGGGAAGCTGTTGCTGTTGTTTGGGTATGTCCCTGCGCCACTTCCGCCAGATAGCGGTTGATGGTAAAGTCAGGGTAGCGCACTTGGGTTAAGACCACCGCTCCTTCTTGGTCTTCGTACCCATGGCCGAAATGCCACTGAAAGCAAGGCTCCATCTCGTTGCGGCTGAGCCGTTGTAAGGTCTGGCGGTCAAAAACCCACACCTGCGTGGCTTGGTGGGGATCCCAGTAGAGGCTGTCGCTGTAGCTTTTTAGGGTAGCTAGCACCGGCCAGAGGTTAAGGTGTACTGGCGGCAGCAAAAAAACCAGGTAACGCCCGGCCAAAACAAAATCGTGGATCAAGGGCAATCCCGGCAAGGGATGACGAGCATGGGCTTGGATGCGGCCATAGGCATCGCTGCGGTAGAGGTGAAGGGTGGCTGTAAGGATTCCCCCCCCCTGTTGCCAATGGCCCAGCTCCACCCCAAAGTTATAGATCTCGCCCGTGAGGGGATCCCGTTTGGGATGGGCAGAGTAAGCCCTCAAAGCTCCAGCTTGTCCCAGATCATCCAAGCCTTGGGTGGTTAGGGTCTCTAGATCCAAGCAGTGGGGGAGGCCGGCTTCCCAGAGAGCCCACAACCGATCCGGCAGGGCCAAGACTGAGGTATTGGCGGCATTTTTGGGGGGCTGCCCTGGCCGTTTGGCCCGCATGCCGTATCCCCCGAATAGGTAGCGCCCTGCCTGTTCCTCAGCGCAGTAGCCGGCGGTCTGCACATAGCGGTAAAGCCCTGTGGCCTGACCTGAGCGGAAGTGAACGGCCAAAATGGCCCCATCCCCATCAAACCAGTGGCCAACCCGTTCCTGACCCCGCTGCAGACGAGCAGGCCCATTGCGGTACAGGGATCCCTGTAAGCCAGCAGGCAGGCGGCCCGAAAGGACACTCAGGGATATCGGGCCAAACTCCTGAGCCGGTTGAGACAGGGCCAAAAACCAAAGGGGGGCAGGTTGGGCAACAGCAGTCATATGTACGTCTATGTATGGTGGAGAACCAATCGCGACAGCAGGACGGAGTCCCTCAGCTATCCCAGGCTAGCCCCTTAGCTTCTTCCTCTCGGCTCCTCCACCAGACCGTCTCCTCACCTTTTGCTGTACGGGATCCCCTAGCAGGCGTTCCTCCGCCTAAGAACCTAGCGGATATATTGGCTCGCCTTGGGTGGGATCCCCGCAGCCGGTGGCGCAAAAATTGCAAAGCTACTGTGGTAGGGTTGGCTTGGACCTGTTGAAGGTCATGGTGCATATCCCCGGCTTGGCTGAGACAGATGTGCAGCGTTCTCTGCAGGGGGAATTCGAGAAGTCGCCCCGCAATTGCACCCAACTTAGCAAGGGGTGGCCTAAGCTGAGAAAGGTGTTTTGCTCCCTATTGTGCCCCTGCCCTCCCAACCATCTGTGCAGGATGATTTTCCGCCCTTGCCCCCTCCACCGCCTCGCTCTCAGGCTCTGAAGCTGGTGGAAACGGCCTTTTTGGCCAGCACTTCCGCCTTGATCTGGATTTTGAGCTATACGCCGCTGGCCCCGTTTGTGCGCCTGTTTTTTCCCATCCCGGTGGCCCTGGCAGTGATGCGCTGGGATCCCCGCACAGGGGCAATGACTTTGGTGGTTTCCGGCCTGTTGCTAACGGTGTTGATGGGGCCAACCCGCAGCATCTTCTATGTCATTCCCTATGGCCTGCTTGGCTACTGGTGCGCTCGCCTGTGGCAGCGTCGGTTGTCTTGGTATGTCTCGCTGCTAAGCGGTGCTCTGATCAGTGCTTTTGGCTTGGTTTTTCAGTTGCTGCTTTCTTCCCTACTGGTGGGAGAAAACCTTTGGGTCTACGTCACCATTCAGTTGACGGGCCTAACCAACGGGTTGCTAGATATCTCCCTCGGTCGGCTAGGGGTGTACTGGGTGGCGGAACCCTGGATGATCCAGGTGGTGGTGGTGGGGTTCATCGCCTTTAACTCATTGATTTACGTGTTTACAGTGCACCTGGTGGCAGCACTGGTGATGCAGCATTTCCGCTGTCCCTTGCCACCGCCCCCCAAGTGGGTGCAGTTTTTGCTGGATTAGCTGGCTTGAGACAGGGTACCTCAGTTTTGTATCCAAACTGCCGACCAATTTCAAGTCTGCTGGTGTAGCCTAGATCAAGTCTTATCAAGTCTCCAGTTGCATGTTGATAAAAGGGTGCTGCTGAAGGCTTTTGGTCCCCACAGTATTGCTGCTAGCCCATGAACCCACTGCCTGCTTCTGCCCACCCCTACCAGTTTCGCGCCCTTGGCCTGATTAAGGGATCCCTAGAACCAATCCCTGATACCTATGCTCAGGCACTGTTGGTTACCCCGGGTGGAGAAGAATATCCGGCTACCCCTGGGCGAGCTGAGCTCCTCCGCCGCTTCACCTACTGTCTCAAAAGTGGACATTCCTACTGGTTTTATGTGCAGCCGCAGCCACGTCCAGGAGGAGCCTTGGGCCTCAGCGTCATCCGTATTCTCGCCCTGCCGCTAGAGGAGCAAGATCCAGAGTGGGAGGAAGAACCCTTCCTGCCTGCTCCTGAGGATGTGGAGGAGGGCTTTAACATTCGCGGCATTGTCGAACCTCAAGATGGGTTTATCACCGTAACGGTACGGCGGAAACCGCAGGGGAAGAAGCACTTTCCTCCCTTGCAACTGCGTCTGCAAGGGTTTCTGCCCGCAGCCTCAGCCGGCGAATTTTGGGATCTGTTGGCCGAGCGAGAGGGTAACGAGCTGCTGCTGGTGGATGGCAGCCGCCTACTGACAGCTGTAGCTTAGCTGCCTAAAACTAACCCAACCTGAACAAGAGGAATCTGTAACTGATGGTGTCTGCTGCCGGCCTATCCCAACGGGTTGCCCATCTCTCACCTTCCGCTACTTTATCCATTTCTGCTATGGCAAAAGCGATGCAAGCGGAGGGGCTAGATGTCTGTAGCTTGAGTGCGGGTGAGCCGGATTTTGATACACCCGACCACATCCGGGCAGCTGCCATTCATGCTCTACAAGAAGGGAAAACCCGCTATGGCCCTACTGCCGGGATCCCAGCCTTACGCCGGGCGGTAGCCGAGAAACTGCAGCAGGAAAATGGCCTGCCCTTTCGCCCTGAGCAGGTCATGATTAGCAACGGCGGTAAGCAAACCCTGTTTAACCTGGCCATGGTGTTGTTGGATCCGGGCGATGAGGTGATTCTGCCGGCGCCCTTCTGGGTGAGTTATCCGGAAATGGTTACTTTAGCAGGGGCTAAAGTCGTTCGTGTCCAGACCGAAGAGGCCAGAGGCTTCAAATTGACACCTGAGCAGCTGCGCCAAGCCCTTACCCCCCGCAGTAAGTTGCTCATTCTCAACTCTCCGGCCAACCCCACCGGAGCCGTTTACAGCCGGCAGGAGTTGGCAGCTCTCGCAGAGGTGATCCTCTCGGTACCCGGTCTTTATGTGGTCTGTGATGAGATCTACGAAAAGTTGGTCTATGGAGAAGCCCGCCACATCAGCCTGGGCTCCCTCTCCCCCGAGCTATTCCAACGCACCATTCTCAGCAGTGGCTTTGCCAAAGCCTATGCCATGACCGGCTGGCGGGTTGGTTACCTAGCAGGGCCACAGCCGATTATCGATGCAGCCATTACCCTGCAAAGCCACAGTACCTCCAATGTCTGTACCTTTGCCCAGTATGGAGCCCTAGAAGCTCTGACCAGCCCTTTGTCCGCTGCTGCTGTTGAAAAAATGCGCCGAGAATTTTCCCGGCGGCGAGATCTCATGCTGCAAGGGATCCGCAGCCTACCGGCAATGACCTGCCCCCAACCGGATGGTGCCTTTTATGTATTCGTCAATATTTGCCAGACAGGATTAAGTTCTGTGGAGTTTTGTCAGCGTCTTCTCCAGGATCAGCAGGTGGCTGCCGTCCCTGGCGTGGCCTTTGGGGTTGATCACTGCATCCGCCTCTCTTATGCCACCGACCGGGCCACCCTTGAAAAAGGCTTGCAGCGGCTAGAGGCCTTTGTTCACTCCCTTTAGGTCTCGAAACCCCCCTTCCTTTTTTACCCAGAGGGGTCTGTCCTGGGGGTGCCATCGGATCCCTTTTCAATCCCTACATAAAGTGTAAACGCTGTTGCCTAGCGCTAGCTATAGTGTTAGGGAACTGACTGTGAGGGGATGACTCATGTCCGGCAGAACGGCGCTTGTTGTCACCGTTGCCTGTTTGAGTGGGGGATCCGGTAAAACCACAGCCGCCCTCAACTTAGCCACCATGCTGGCCGAGCATGGCAAGACCTTGGCTGTCGATTTTGACCCGCAGGGCAATTTAAGCCAGTGGCTGGGCTGGACGGATTTATCAGAATCGGCCACGATTGCGGAGACCATTTTACCAGGGGTGGATCGCGTGCCCATTACCGAGATCATCCGTCCCCCTTTGAACGAGGATCGTCAGGAACGGCTTTGGCTAGCCCCTAGCGATTACAGCCTGTCCCGGGCGATGGATGCCATTGTCATGGAACCAGGGCGGGAGTTGTTTTTGAAACGGGCTCTGCGACCAATTTTGTCGGACTATGACTTTTTGGTCATCGACAGCCCCCCCTCCAAGGGCTTACTCACTTACAACAGCATTCTTAGTGCTGACCTGCTGCTGGTACCTACTGAGTGTACCCAAAAAGGGGTGATGGGAGCCCTAAGCACCCTGGTTTTGCTCAAGGAACTGGAGGAACTGGATTTTCATGTACCCAAGTTTTTGGGAGTACTTCCCACACGGGAGCAATGGGTGGGCAACAACCGCACCAAGATGTCCCGAGCAGCTGTGGAAGCGCTTGCTGAGATGATGCAAGGGATCCCCATTTTTACGCCGGTGCGGCAAAGCACAGTGGTGCAACAAACCAACAGCATGGGTTGGTCTTTGCTGGAGTCGGGAGAGGAGCTCTTGGCTCAACCCTATCGCGAAGTCGTTGAGGCTGTGTTGAGGGCTCGCTGAGATGGTTACCGCCAAAAAGTCTCCCAAGAAAAAACTACCCACCGGCCCCACCAAAGCAGATCTGCTCTCCCGTATGGGGGTGAATAGGGAGCCGGAACCGATTGTCCCCCCACCTGCTCAAAAACCACCTCACTTGAGGGTAGCGGCTGTTGAACCTGTAGAACCGCTTGCTCCAGCAGCTGTTCTTTCCTCCAAGCCGCCCCAGGAGTCCGTTCTGGCCATTGCTGCTGCTCCACCCGAAGATCCTCCACCAGAGTCGGTACCCCATCCTGTGGAGATTGAGAGGAGCACCGCCTCGGCAGTGCCTTCCCCTGTCGGTCAGGCTGAATTGGTCAGGCCAGCCAAGTTGCCTTCTGTCTGTACCGACAACGCCAACGGCAATGGGCTATGTCGGAATGATAAGGTTGCTCCCCTACCGGGTTCACCCATGCTTGATCCGGTGGCAAGTCTAGCGGATCCGCGTCAGGCTCTGGATGCAGAACTGGGCCTACAAGAGCTCACCCTCAAATGTTCTGTCCATACGATTGAAAAACTGGGATCCCTACAAACCAGCACTGGCCTACCGGGAGAGATTCTCGTTGAAGTTTTGCTGGATCACTGGGAGCAACTGCCCAAGCCGGTGCAGCAGGACTGTCTACTGCAGGCTCACCGCATTCGCGTAGAGCGGCTGGTGATTAGCCAAAACCACACCATTGCTACCATCGAGCAGCTTCTAAACGAGCAGCACCTGCTTTGATTTTGATCTGGCTCTGTATGCAGAACAACAAAGTCAGGGTTCTTGTGCTAGGGTCAAATTACCTTGCTTACCTTTGCTGCCTTTTTGCTTGTGCTCTCTCCGCCCTGATTCGATGGATACTTGGCTGACACTGGCCAACTTTCTTTGTTTTGACCGGAATCAGGCTGTGATTTGGAGTAAGGATCCCTATGCAAGCACTCGATTTGGCCAAGGAGGCAGAGCGGCGGCGCACTTTCGCCATCATTTCCCACCCCGATGCCGGGAAAACCACCCTCACCGAAAAACTCTTGCTCTACGGGGGGGCTATTCAGGAAGCAGGAGCAGTGAAGGCCCGCCGTGCCCAAAAGCGGGTTACCTCTGATTGGATGGAGCTGGAAAAACAGCGTGGTATTTCTATTACCTCCACTGTGTTGCAATTTGATTACCGCAACATCCGCCTCAACCTACTGGATACCCCCGGTCACCAAGATTTTAGTGAAGATACCTACCGCACGCTGGCTGCTGCCGACAATGCAGTGATGCTAGAAGATGCTGGCAAAGGGCTAGAAACCCAGACCCGCAAGCTGTTTGAAGTCTGCCAAATGCGGTCACTGCCGATTTTTACCTTCATGAACAAGATGGATCGGCCCACTCGGGATCCCTTGGAACTGATGGATGAAATCGAGACAGAACTGGGTCTGAAACCCTATCCTGTTAACTGGCCGATCGGCTCTGGGGATCGGTTTGTGGGGGTGTTTGATCGCCGCACTCAGGAGTTTCATTTTTTTGAGCGGGTCGCCAAGGGCCGGGTGCGCGTCAAGGACACCGTGATTAAGCTGGGGGATCCCCAGATTGAGGAATTGATTGAGAAAGATCTGTACTACCAATTCAAGGAAGAGCTGGAGCTGTTGGATGGCTTAATGCCCAGTTTGGATCTGAAGCAGGTGCACGCCGGCAAGCAAACCCCTGTCTTTTTTGGTAGTGCCATGACCAATTTTGGGGTGGAGCTATTTCTCAATTCATTTTTAGAGTATTCCCTGCCACCTGTGGCTCATGAGAGCACTCTAGGGCCAATTCCACCCGAACACCCTGAATTTACAGGGTTTGTCTTTAAGTTGCAAGCCAATATGGATCCCCGCCATCGAGATCGCATTGCTTTTGTGCGCATTTGCTCTGGAAAGTTTGAGAAAGATATGGTGGTTAATCATGCCCGACTTAACCGCAGTGTTCGCCTTTCTTACCCACAAAAGTTATTTGCTCAAGAGCGAGTCTCTATTGACGAGGCATATCCTGGGGACGTCATTGGTCTTAATAATCCTGGGATCTTTACAATTGGAGATACCATCTACACCGGTCCTAAATTGTGCTATTCAGGGATCCCGAGCTTTTCTCCGGAGCTATTTGCCTACTTAAAAAATCCCAACCCCTCTAAGTTTAAGCAGTTCCAGAAGGGAGTGAGTGAGCTGCGAGAAGAAGGGGCGGTACAGATCATGTATTCGATTGACGAGTCGAAGCGGGATCCTATCGTCGCAGCAGTGGGTCAGTTGCAGTTTGAGGTGGTGCAGTACCGTCTGCAAAGTGAGTACGGTGTGGAGACTCGTCTGGAAATGTTACCTTACACGCTGGCTCGCTGGGTGGAGGATGGGTGGGAAGCACTGGAGAACATTCCCAGCTTATTTAATACGGCCATTGTCAAAGATATTCAGGAAAGACCCGTCCTCTTGTTCAAGAATGAGTGGACTCTACAACAGTTTGTCGGCAGCAATCCCAAGATTAAACTCAGTAAAATTGCGCCATTCTTAACTGTTGAGAGTGAGTCTTCTATCGGCTAAGTGTCTTTCTCAGGTGGATACCTAGAATGGACACTCATACTCATCGGTCAGCTGTTTGGATTCAGATTGAATGATGAGTAGCAGTAGAGGGATGAGGGTACTGGCCAACGGCCACCCGATGGGAGCTGTGGATCCATACGGATACCCATCAGGTTCACAAAACTTGCTTGTCAACTTGCCAACGCCACAAACCCAAGGTCAATCCCAAGGTTAGCCAGGCCAGCCAATCCCCGCTGCGGTTGTAGAAGGTGAGCTCTGAGCGCCGCATCACCTCCCCTGTGAGGACTCCCTGTTGAAAAATCGGACCCACCTGTTGCAGCCGCCCCGAGGGATCCACCACCAGGTTGCCGCCGGTGTTGTTGACAAAGACAACACTACGGCGATTTTCAACGGCCCGAAAAACCGAGAGCCTACCGTGCAGCATCGGCCAATGGCTATTGCCAAACCAGCTATCGTCCGAGATGACGACCAAAGACTCAGCTCCATGGGCGGTTAGCCGCCGACTAGGGGCCGGCAAGACACTCTCCAGACAAATCATCACCCCCAAAGCGCCAAAACGCTCCCCTGCTGCCAGCGGTCGGTAACCATCCGGTGAGGGTACATAGCGCCCCGATTCAAAATAGGGAAAGATCCACTGCTTGCCGAACCAATCCAGCAGATTCCCTTGTGCATCAAACAGGAGAGCCGTATTGAAAAAACGCTTCCGCTCCTCCGGCCAATCTGCGGTGCGGGGATCCGGTTCTGTGGCTCCGGTAATCAGCGCCCCCTGAGGGGGCAGGATCCCTTGCATTGGCTCAAGAACATAGGGTTCTAAGCCTGTATTGAGCAGCCGCGCCCGCAGGGCTCCCTCCGGCCAGATCACCAGCTCTGCCCCTTGCTCCACTGCCTGTCGGGAAAGATTATGCAGCTCCTGGTAGCGCTGTAGGCGATACTCCCAACTGCGATCTGCTTCTAGCCAGGCCACCTGCTGTACAGTTCCCACTCGGAAGCGGGGATCCTGCTGAGCAGCAGCCAGAGCATCAAAATGGGCCAGCCGCACAGCGCCGTAGCCCAAAACCAGTCCACTGAGCCCCAATCCACAAGCCAAGCTAGACCAGAAGCTGGAGTTCTTCACACCAGCCGTTCGCGATAGCGGTGCGTAGCACCTTGCCGCAGAAGATCCGACCTTCCCCAGGTGCCAGCCCTGCTTTGCCAGCTGCCAGAGCACCCCGTTCACAAAAACCGCAAAAAAGGTTACCCCCCAAATGCCGGTCACATCGGCAATCTGGATCCCCAGAGGCCAGTCAAACAACAGGGATCCCCAATGGAAAGGAATTGGGCACCATAGCAAACCTAGCAGCCCATCCAACCCTGTCCAGACAGTGGCTATACCCAGGGGACGGGCCCACGCAGGCAAGGGCCGACTGAAGCTGAGACTCAGCAGCGTAGCAGCCGTAAAAAAAAGCGGGATCAGGGGAGCAACCACAACGCCACCCAGAATCTCCCCCAGGCTGAGCACCTGCACCGAAAAGGGATCCACCCAGAAGGCATAGAGGCAAACCCAGAACCAAAGACCATAGACCAGGCGCAGCCGCCGCCATCCCTGCCGTTGTTCGCAGAGCTCAAAGAGGGGTGCCAAGCCCAGCAGCGCCCCCGGAAACCAGTGCAACCAGCGGTTGGGGGATCCCAGGCAGAGGAGTCCAATCGCAACCAGACTCAAGCCAGCAGTAGCGTAGCGGTGTGTAGCACCCTGCGAGAACCGGTCTTCTGCTAGCAATAGCTTGGGTGCACCTGGGCGGTTTTGCTTCAGCTGCTTCATCACCCCACTTGCCACTCCACGGATATAGGGATCCCTGAGTTATCTAGAAAACTCTCCTACGTTCGCGATAGCGGTGCGTAGCACTTTCGCGATAGCGGTGCGTAGCACCTTGGGGATCCCTTGGTTCAGTTTAGTGCTTGGGGCCAAGGCTGGGTTGAGCTCAAGCATGCTTCTACTGGGGATACCACTGGTGTTGCCAGGCTCTCATCTGAGCTATTTCTGCTTGTTGGTTAGCCAAGATAGCTTCTGCCAGTTGCCAGATTTCAGGCCGCTGGGATTTTTGCAGAGCCTCTTCCGCCATCAGCAAAGCGCCTTCGTGGTGGAGAATCATGGCCTCAATAAAGCGCTGGTCAAATTGAGCATCGGCGGATCCCAAATCCCTATCCATGCGCATATCGAAGAGCTTTTCCGGTGTCATGGCCATCATGTGCCCCATCTCCTCATGCCACATCAGGGCGTAAGGAGGTGCCTCTGGATACCAGCTCAGCCGCCAAGCTTGCATTTGCTCAATTTCTTGGCTCTGAGCGGCGATGATTGCCTCTGCCAACTGGCGAATCTCAGGCCGCCGGGATTTTTCCAAAGCTTCTTTGGCCATGAGCACGGCCCCCTCGTGATGAGGGATCATCGCATCAATAAACCGCAAATCAAAAGAGTCATCAGCAGGGCCCAAACTCATCGAGTGAGCTGCATGGACAGAGGGATCGGTAGTTTGCCCATGGGAAGCTGGTTCTGCTCTGAAACCGATTCCCATCCCTGCTAGGACAACTACACCGGTCAAGAGCAATCCCTGTACAGTCTTGTGGATTGACATGACTCAACGGGCAACAACATCCTTCTCATCCTAAAGTTTCCAGTTGGCTAGAGGGTCAAGCGCTTTTGCTACCCTGACATCCCTCCCTCTCGCGATCCTGAATTCCTGAATTTGTCCAGGCGTGCAAGCCTGACCGACCAGGCGATCATCATTGACCATCCCCTGGTGCAGCACAAACTCAGTCTCATGGGCCGCGTTGAAACCACCACCGCCGAAGTTCAGGCCTTGATGGGGGAAGATCAGTTGGCTCATGGCCGACAAAGTCACCCGTGATTTGCCCTTGAAGCTGGAACCCATCCAAACTCCGATGGCTGCAACGCTATCACCAAGGTTAGCGGCAGAGAAAAAGCCGGTGCTGGTCTCAATTGTGCGACCCGGAGAAGGCCTCCTATGTTGGCTGTAGGCCATTCGGTCACCATAGCTGTTCTGGGTTTGCAGCAAACCCGTCCCCCATCCATCCGCTTTGTCTGCTTAGTAGCTGCCCCCGAAGGGATCCAATACTTCCACAAGCAGCACCCTGAAGTACCCATCTACACTGCTGCAGTGAATACTGGATGAAACGACCACGACCCTCTCCCCCGGATAGGGGGATGCAGGAGATCATCTGTTTGGCACCCTGAAGTAGGCTTTGCCTCCCAACCTAGGAAGTCGCCCCGGTCAACAACTGTTCTCCCTGCAACATACGGGCAGCAGCACTGAGCAGTTCTTCCTCCAGGTAAGGCTTGGTAAAGTAGGCCGTTGCCCCCAATTCCCGCGCTGTTTGGCGGTGACGCTCGGCCCCACGGGAGGTGAGCATGGCAATCGGTACATGCTTGAGATTGTTGTCCTCCCGCAGACGGGCTAACAGCTCCAGCCCATCCATGCGCGGCATTTCAATATCGCAGAAGATCAGGTCGCAGGGCAGTCCCCCGCGCAGCTTTTCCCAAGCATCTTGGCCATCCCGGGCTTGTTCCACCCGGTAACCTACCTTCTGGAAGGATATAGAAAGCAGCTCCCGCACCGTAATCGAGTCATCCACGATCAGCACCGTGGTCTGGTGCACCTCTTCCGCTGTCGGTTCCTCACCTCGGTGATCCAGCCAGAAGCGGTTGAGATCGCGACGCCGACCATGGGCCATATCCACCAGTTCGATGATGTCAGCAATCGGCAGCACCCGTCCGTTCCCCAACACCGTTGCTCCCGAAATGCCCGGTGGCTTCGGCACCGGCCCGCGCAGTTGCTTAATCACGATTTCTTGCTCTTCCACAAAGCTGTCCACCTGTAGGGCGACATACTGGCCAGCACTTTGCAAGACAACGATGGGAATAATGCCCTCGTCTTGGCTAATGCTGTAAACCTCAGAACGGCTGCGATTGTGGCTGCGACTGTAGGCCAACAAGTTCGACAGAGGCTGAAAATACAAGCGCTGATCCCGCCAGGGAATGGAAGGCCGCCCTTGCTCATCTACTTGAACTTCATCGGCAGGAATATCCAGCATCTCCTCCACCCCATCTAGAGGGAAAGCAATCAGAGCTTTGTCACTGACACAGACCATGGCCTTGGAAATACTGAGGGTGAGGGGCAGGCGAATGGTGAAGGTGGTGCCTTTACCGCGCACAGAATCCACTTGAATGCTGCCCCGCAGTTCGGTGATGTTGCGGCGCACTACATCCAACCCCACCCCTCGTCCGGCCAGATCGTCCGCTGTATCCCGGCTGCTAAAACCAGGACTAAAGAGGACATTAAATACCTCATCTTCATCCGCTTGCTCAGAAAGCAGCCCCAACCGTTGGGCTTTGGCCTTCACTTTTTCCACCGGGATCCCTGCTCCATCATCCGAGACAACTATGATGGTTTGGTTGCCCTGATAGAAGGCTTTGATGATGATCTTGCCCTCCACAGGCTTGCCGGCACGGCGGCGCTCTTCCGGAGACTCGATCCCATGGACTAAGGCGTTGTTCACCAGGTGGGTCATCGGGTCGTAGAGTTCCTCCAGAATGGCCTTGTCAATCAGGGTATCCCGTCCTTCCACCACCAGGTTGGCTTGTTTACCGGTCTTGATGGAGAGATCCCGAATGGCCCGCGGCAGCCGGTCGGCAATTTGTGAGAAGGGCACCATGCGCGCCCGGTTTAGGCCCTCCTGCAGCTGAGTGGTCACCTGACGAAATTGACGGGTGATCTGCTCAGCCTCATCTACCGCAAACTCAATATCCGAAGAAGACTCCCTCACCCGCACGATCAGCTCGATAATCTCTTGGGCCAAAGCGTGGAAGGCTGTAAACTGATCCATCTCCAACTTGTCAAACTCCTGACCGGAGGAGTGCCCACCTCTGCGGGATCCACTGACTCTGTCTTCTCCATATCGAGTGGAGCCAACGGTGACTGCACCGCTGTAGGTAGAGCTACGGCTGGAGAACAAAGCTGATTCCAGCAAAGAGCGGTCGTACTGATCCCGCATCTGCTGGCCCAAATCCCCCAACTGCTGGACTCGTCCCAAAAGGCCATCCAGAAACTGGCGCAGACGAGTTTGGTTTTGTTCCATGCTGTTGCGGATAACCACCAGCTCTCCCACCAAGTTGTTGATGGAATCCAGGTGTCGCACCTCGACCCGCATCACTGGGTTACTGAAGGCAGGGGTGCGCCGGCTGCCAGAAGCTGTCGAGACCGGAGCAGTAACTGGTGGGGCAGCAGCGGGGGGAGTCGGTGCAGAGGGAGCAACCGCAGCTTTGGGAGCCGTATCCAAATCTCCTAGCAGCGATTCCAGTTGGGCCTCAAAATCACTTCCGGCCTGGCTGGTCACAACAGATTCTGTTTCAGGAATCCTTTCCTCAAGGGTGGCCGTCGGCTCTCCTTGGTCGAACAGAGCAGCCAAGTCATCCAAACGGGGGCCAGAATCCAAGATTTCCGTCTCTGCTTCTTCTACTGGGCTAGGCTGACGGGCAAAGAGGTCGTCCTCAGCAAAGAGTTCGGCCAGCTGACTTTCGAGATCTACCTCTAGGGGGGCAGAGGATGGCTCCGCTTCAGGCAAAGGTGCTTCGGCGGGGCTGCTCATCTTTTTATCAAAGCTGGTAACAATTTCTCCTTCGGTGAAGAACTGACTCAATTCCTCCAGATCAACTTGTCCGTCTCCATCCGTGTCTACGGCTGAGAGGGTGCGATTGGCCTCCAAATTCAATCCTTCGGTATCCGACTCATGCGTAAATAGAGCGTCGAGATAGCTGAACGAAGCTTCAGTAGAAGCAGCGATGCCCCCTAGGTCTGTGGCTTGCGGCTCTAGAGACAGATCCTCCAGCTCTTCTTGAGCTGGGAAGAGTTCCTCTAGCAAGCCCCAGTCAGCATCGCCGGTACTGGCCGGTTCGGGAACTTCTGGGGATCCCGCTTCGTTCCAAGCCCAGTCCTCAAGCAATTGTGACAGTTCTGGTGAAGGCACCTCGAGAGCAGTTTCTGTGCTTGTCTCCTCATCACCGGAAAAGAGATCGGCAAAACTAAGCTCCGCTTCCGTCTCTGCTGCGAGGGATAGCGACATTGAGTCGGGGGCAAAGGAAAATTCTTCAATGGGGACCTCGGAGAGACTGTCTGCTGCTGCAACAAGCTCATCCAATTTGGGAAAAGGCTCCTCAGACTCATCTGCTGAGAAGTCGGCAAACTGGGCAGACTCTGCTGTCTCTGAGCTGGTGAGCTCCACCTCCCCTGCCAATAGCTGCTCTAGACTCTCCTGTTCACCCTCCAAAGCCAGAATATTGGAGAACTCCGCCGGCTCAGCCGCTTCTGAGAAATTGAAATCAAAGGCCAAATCCTCCAAGTCGGCTCGATCGGCGGCAGGAGAAAGATCATCCCGACCCGGCTCAGGAGCAGGTTCGGCCGAAAAGTCTGGGGCAACATTTCCAAGATCTTTTTCAAGATCTGATTCAAAGGCTGAGGGCTCCACTCCCCAAAGGTCAGCTCCAAACTCCGCAAGGGTAAAGTCTAGCCCATCCGAATCTGCCCGCTCTGCTTCCTCAGTGGCCCCTTCCGCAGAACCCAGTTCCATGGATTCTGATAACAGATCGGCCAAGGATGGAACAGTCTCTTCCTCCTCAGCTGCGAGAGTAAAATCCGGCACCTCACCCATCCACAGATCAAAAGTGTCCTCGACTGCGGTTCCCTCGGGGGTCAGTCCAGGGGCAGGCGCTGGCTCGGAATGGGTGAGGAAATCCAACGCAGATGAGTCCACCTCCTCAGCAGCAGGCTCTGATGCAGGGGACAGTGCTTCTACTTCGGCGGATGGAGAAAAATTCCAAAGCTGACTGAGATCTTCAGCCCACCCTGGCTCTGTGGATTCCGCTGGCAGAGGCTCCGCTACCGCTTCATCCATCACCTCTGCAAAGAGATCCACCAAATCCTCCTCTGCTTTCACCTCCTCCGGTTGTTGACTGAGATCCTCGAAATCTTCTGGGAAAGACTCAGGGGGAGCAAGCAGATCGAGAGGAGGCTCTTCAATGCTAGAAAGCTCTTCGGCATTGGCAAACAGTTCATCAAAGGCGCTAGAGGCTTCCTCTTCCAAGCGCAAGGGGGTAGGCGCAAAGCTTTCGCAGGAGGCTAAGTCCTCTTCCAGGGTCTCTTCTTGGCCAACGCTGGCTTCCGGTTCTTGATCCGGTAAGAACTCCGTCCCGCTATCGCGATTGGCTGAGGTTGTGGTCCAGTTTGCATCTAAGGAGGGATCCCAATTCCCCCACAGCTCCTCAGCTTCACTTGCTACAGAGCTTTCTAGAGTCCATTCCTCCCCAGCTTCAGCTGCCCCAGCTTCAGCCGCATCCGACCCGCTCCAATCCAAACTGGCATCCTCCATGTCTGGAGTGAACAGGTTGTCGGTGCCCTCTTCCCAGGTCCATTCTGACTCTGCAGCAGAGGGTTGCTCCACCCACAAATCCCCTGCTGAACTCTCGCTTGGCGACAATGTAGTCTCTGCAGCCAAATCCCAGTCTGAGGATGGCGCGTAGGAGGTTTCTTCCGGTAAAGACTCAGGTTCCCAGCTCAGATCCGAACCAAAACCATCTTCTGCAGGGATCCCGGCTGCGGCCCACTCTTCTTGCGGAGCAGGCTCAGGTTCCGGGAACAGAGGCTCCGGCTCCCCTTCAGGTTCAGATTCTGTCAGGCCGAGGTCAACGTCGGGGAGAACTTCTGGCTCCTCAGAGGTTACCGGCACAGGCCGGAAAGCCAGTAGCTCAGCAGAAGGTTCGATACTGCTAGCTCTGCCACTGCTCAACAGCTGGTGGGCTTGCTTGAGATCCCGCAGCACCGGTAGGGCCAGCTGACGCAGATCCTGGCCGAGATCCGCCAAAAGCTCCCCAATTAGACCGGTTAGAGAGGTCCAACCCCCTAAGTCCAAGCCTGAGGACTGTCCTAGCTCCTGCAGAGATCGCGCTACGCTCTGCAGTGCCGGTCGGGTGGCCGGGTCGTCGAAGCGTTTGAACAGATCCAACATCTGGCGCAACAGAGGCGGGATCTGCTGTTGCACCAGCACCTCCAGAGGATCAGCGCTAGGGGCTGCCGGTCGAGCCAGCTCTTGCAACTCTGGAGAAACAGTCACCTGTTGGGGTTGACCGGCCAGGATCAGCTGCTGCCCTTGTTTCAAGTCCCGGAGAGCAACCAAAGCTAAGTTGCGCAGATCTGTGTCGGGGTTTTGAATGGCTTGCCCTACCGTTTCGGTAAGCTGCTGCCAGCCGGAGAGGCCATGGGTCTGGCCGATCTCGGCCAAGCTGTTGTTCACTTGCAGCAATCGCTCGCGGATATCCGGTTGATCCCGCTGTTTGAATAGCTCCAACATCTGACGCAGCAGTTGGGGTACCACCTCGGCCATATCCTGTTGGGCGGTACGGGCTGCGGCAACCTTAGGAGCTGGGGTTGAGGTGGAAACGGATCCCTCGCCGAGAAGGTTCTGAATGTGCCTTTCGGTTTCTTGAAAAACAGGCTCCAATTCCGCTAGGGTTGTACGGCTGACTTCTTCCGTCAGACCGCGCGGGCTTTGCATTTCGTCTAAAAGCAGTGACAGGCCGTCAAATGCCCGCAACAGCAGGGTTTCTAGATGCTGATCCACCGGCACTCTACCGGGGTTGGAGCGAAAAACATTGAAAAAATCCTCCATCCGGTGAGCCGTCCGCTGGATGCTGGTGAGGCCAAGCATAGCGGATCCCCCCTTGATGGAGTGGGCGGCCCGAAACAACTCATTGATCAGCTCCGGGTCGTTCATATTGTCCCGCAGGTTGAGCAACCCCTGTTCAATTGTTGTCAGGTGATCGCGGGCTTCTTCAATGAAATAACTCAGGATTCGCTTCTGTGCTTCTTCATTCATGACAAGAGACCCTTCCTATAGCCCACGAGTATGCATCAGTAGTAACAGATCAAACCGGTTAAAGCTCACCCATGCGAAGACCGACGTTACAAGTTGAAACAAAGATCCCACTGCACTGAAGGAAGAACAATAACTTCTGCTGACATGGGTATCCTTTCTCTTAGAATGCCCTCAAAACAGGAAATTGACTCATTCATCCCCAACCCGGAAACGACCCACCGAAGTTTGCAGCTCACGGGCAATGCTTACCAACTGTTGCAGCGAGGTGGCTACCTTCTGAGCCTCCTTCGAGGTCTCGTTGGCGGTCAACTCCACCGATTGCATCACCTGGGCCACCGAACGGGAAGTTTCCGTCTGTTGCACGGTGGCTTGAGAAATAGCCCGCACCAACACATCGATCCGTCGACTGACGTCGATGATCTCATCCAGACTGTTCTTAGCCTGCTCCGCCCGTCGTGTGCCCTCGATAACCAGCTGGGTCCCTTCCTCCATGGCGGTCATCACGTTGCCGGTCTCCGACTGGATCTGCAGTACGATCTGCTCAATCTCCTTAGAAGCTTTTGCCGCCCGGTCTGCTAGCTGACGTACCTCATCCGCCACAATAGCAAAGCCCCGTCCCGATTCTCCGGCACGGGCAGCCTCAATACTGGCGTTCAAGGCCAGCAGGTTGGTACGGGAGGCAATCTGAGAAATCAAGGCGACGATCTTGGAAATTTCCTGAGAAGATTCCGCCAATCGCTTCACCTTGCGCGTAGTCTCAGCTACGGTTTCACGGATCTCCAAAATGCCACTCACGGTGCGATCCACGGCTTCTCCACCGCGGGAGGCGGCTTCTGTTGCCTGAGCGGTTACATTGGTTGCCTCGCGAGCATTACTGGCCACCTCTTGAATAGAATCCGTCATCACTTGAATAGAGTTAAGAGCGGTGGAAATATCCTCCGCCTGCCGCAAAGCATCTGCAGAAAGACTGCGAGCAGAGTCTTCATTTTGCAAAGCCGCGTCGTTCACAGCAGCAGCGGCCCGTTTCACCTGGCTAACAATATCCCGCAGGCTGCGGATGGTGAGGTTAAAGGAGTCGGCGACAGCACCGAGTACGTCAGCAGTCACCTCCGCCCGTACCGTCAGGTCACCTCGGGCAGCACCCTCTACATCATCCAACAGGCGAATCACCTGTCGCTGCAGATCTTCCTTGGCCTGTCCCTGTTCAGCAGCCCGCTGATTCAGCTCGCTGAAGTTGGCCTCAATCGCACTCACCATTTGGTTGAAACTGTCCGCTAGGCGCCCCAACTCGTCATTGGCACCGGCTCTGGCCCGTACCGAGTAATCCCCTTGGGCCAAACTGGCAAAGTGGCTGGCCAATTCGTTGGTGCTGGCACGAAGTTGCTTGGCATAGCTAGCACCTAGCAGGACTCCTGCCCCAGTACCGATCACTCCACCCCCAATCACGCCACCAATTAGACGAGCACCCCCACCAGCAGGGATCCCGAGGCCAATCACCAGCCCAGCAGCCAAACTAACAGCCCCCTGAATCAGGGCCATAGCCAACTGCCGATCTGCAATCGGACGAGCGGAGAGACTGGAGAAGGCTCTGCCTGGCCCAGTAGATGTTCCGGAAGCGGGGGGCATCCCTACACTGACTCCAGCCATTGAGGGCATATCACCGGCCTCGCTGTAGAAAGGAGTCTGCTCACCTCCCTCCATCTCGGCAATCTCTCGATCCAAACTGTCGAGCTCATCAAAGTCAAACAGAGTTGTGCTGGGGCTAGCTGTGTCTTCTTCCGGAGCAGGAATCGGCTCACTCATTGGGGCAGCCAACTCTGTGGGTAAGCCCTCCTCTAGGGATCCCTCATCTGGGAAAGAAGGCAGAGAAAATCCCATTTCATCCAGGAAATTCTCACTGTCAGCCACCTGAGTGATGGACTCACTTTCCATCGTCTCGAAGGGATCTTGATCAAACTCGTCGAGAAAGGCAAAGTCGTCATCGGCAGTTTGATCCTGTGTGCTCTTGACAACAGGCGGTGTCAACAAAAATCCTGTTTCAGAAGAGTCAGCAAAGGGATCCGGAGCATCCTCCATCTGTAACCCAGTCTCAAAAGAATCCCCAAAGGGATCCAGAGCATCCTCCATCTGTAACCCAGTCTCAAAAGAATCCCCAAAGGGATCCGCAAAAGGATCTGACTCAAGAGGGTTCTCCCCTAGCTCCTGCCTCCCCTCAAGCACTGGGAAGGGATCCACTTCCGGAAACCTATCCGAATCAAGATCAAAACCCTCTGCTTGGGAAGACCTGGGGAAGCTCTCCTGTTGCAGGCTCTGGGTTTCTGCCGGGTAGGGCATATCCGCCAACTCCGGTGCTATTTGCAACAGCTCATCCAAACCTTTGCGTGCCGACTCCAACTCATCCGGACTGCTGGAGGTTTGCAAAATAGTATTGTAGGTGTGGCGGGCCTCTAGCAACTGACCCGCTTGCCTCTGCGCAGAAGCCAGCAACAACTTGACAGCAGTATCCTGCGGCTGAGCAGCGAGCACCTGGTTAAACAACCGCACCGCCCGAACATAATCTCCTTGCCAAAAGGCGGCCACCGCATCGGTGTAGTCTTTGTTCGCGCTCGAAACCATGGATCCTCCCTTCACTGCTGCGTTACCTCTGTTTGCGCCCTAAAACGGATTCAACGGAACTTTCCTCAACACTCCTGTCCTCTGGTAGTCTTTACAAGTTATCTCCCCGAGTGTTCTGTAACCTCTACTGTGCAAAAAAGCCATTGGCTTTTTGCCACCTCTTCAACACTTGCTGGGGAGCTATAGGAGAAAGTAACCTGAACAACCGAGTAAGTATCCCTAAAGGATTCCCAAAAGGTCATCTCAATCTCCTCCATCCAAAACGAATTGGATTCAGATCACTGTTAGGAACTGTACATCCTCTTCCCGCTAAGACTTTATCAACCCCAACGATTAGATCTCAGGATGGCTGACTGATCCAGCAATGGCAAGGTTGTCCCTGTTTCGACTGCCGTCCATTCCCCCCGCAAAAAGGGAGCCATAGATTCCGGAGCTTTAAGCACAGGCCGCACCAATTCGGTCTTCAGCCACTCCATGCCTACAATTAAATCCACAGCAAGACCCATGAGCAAATCTTGTTGATCCATCACCGCTATCACCGGCAGCTCAGTGCGATCGAGATTCAAGGGTGGACTGATTCCCAGAAACTGCCCCAGATCAGCAACCCAAATGATTTCACCCCGCAAATTCAGAGTACCCAGCAAAACAGGCGCCACATTGGGCATGGGCGTGATCTTCTCAGGCCCAATACTCATCACCTCCACCACCGCAACCGCCGGCAGGGCAAATTGCTCTCCAGTCATCACCTTGAACTTTAGAAACAGCTCCCCTTCTGGGGCCTCCATTTCCTGAAGTTCTTGGGTCTCATCCCCCATGAGTAAATCCAGATCCCCCAGCATGACGCCCCCGCGTAGTGGTTTGATGCGTATCAGCGGCCCGCTTCTACCCTTCTCCGTAGAGCATAGTGTGCCTTTTAGCTCTCACCGCGAAGAATCAGTAACGGGCAGGTCCTAACCCCTCAATTTAACCTCTCAATAATTGCTTGATCGTACCCACTAATTCTTGGGGCTGAAAGGGTTTGGCGATATAAGCATCAGCCCCCTGTCGCATCCCCCAGTAGCGATCAAACTCTTCTCCCTTCGAGGAACACATGACAATCGGTGTCTTCTGGGTCAGGGGATCAGCCTTGAGGCGGCGGCAGACCTCGTAGCCATTCATGCGGGGCATGACAATATCCAGCACGATCAAATCCGGCTTGTTGCTCTGCACGGCTTCTAGAGCTTCCAGGCCATCTGCGACAACGATCACCTCTAAGCCGCTCTGCTTCAGCAAGTTGCTGATCATCTCCCGCTGAGATTGGCTATCTTCTACAACCAAAATACGACTCATTTCTGCTGGATCTCCCGCAACTGATTTTTGATGGTGGCCAACAACTCCTGAGGCTTGAAGGGTTTGGTAACATAGGCGTCCGCCTGATTGCGCTTGGCCCACTCGATATCAAAGGCTTGATCTTTGGTAGAGCAGACAACAATGCGAATGTGCTTGGTACTGTCATCCCCCTTCACTTCTCGGCAGACCTCGTAGCCATTCATGCGGGGCATGACAATGTCTAGCACCACCAGATCAGGCCTCTGCTGCCGGATAACATCCATGGCTTCTACGCCGTCCATGGCAGTTAAGACTTCCAAACCATTCTCGGAAAGTAAACTGGAAATGGTCTCCAGGTAAGTACGGTTGTCATCCACTACCAGCACTTTGGTCATTGTTGCCTTGCTCCTATTGTTTTTCTTGCACCCCCAATAACTGCCGCAGGGGCTAAGATGGGTTCTTGGACTTCACCCTAGCTCCCCAACTCTAGGTTGGCTGTGCTACCCCCATTGTTTCGAGGAGTTCTCTTTCTGTCCAGCATTGGCAAGATTGAGCTACCCAACACCTAGGTTTTGCTGCCACCTTTCGGGGGAGGACCGACATAGGACTCGACAATGGTCAGCAATTCCTTCTCCGTGAAGGGTTTGTTGAGAAACTCATTGGCGCCAGCCATACGGGCTTTGATGCGATCGGTGAAGCCATCTTTACCGGTCAGCATAACCATGGGGGTTTCACGAAATTGGTTGGATTTACGCAACATGGCACACAGCTCATATCCATCCAGTTTGGGCATGGCTACATCGCAGAGGATCATGTCGGGGTTGAGAAGAAACACCTGTCCTAGGGCTTTGAGGGGATTGCCAATGGTGGTGACTTGGTAGCCTTCGTTTTGCAAAATGAACTCCACGGTTTTCTGGATGGTCATGGCATCGTCGATGCAGAGGATGTGGCTGGGTTTGCCACTTAGGCTAGAGGGCCGGCTAAGCTTTGGCTCAACCAACAATAGGGGTTCAGACAGTTGAATGGCGCCCTGCTGAACATAGGGATAGATGGCCTTCGCCACGGTGAGGGTATCTCGGCCTAGGTAGCGTCCCATCTGGCGGATGCTGGTTTTGCCGTTCGACCATTCACTTAGTGCTTTGAAAACAGGGGCAGGCAGGCTTTGCTGGAGGGGAAGGGGGTTGAGGATGGTAGGGGCCTGGTTGGGGGCCTGGATGTAGGGGTGTAACTTTTTCCATTCCTGCACCTGCGTCATGATCTCGGTGAGCAGAGGGGTGACAGGAAAGGTGGTCAGTTGCGGCGCCAGAGGGGATCCGGCTTCGAAAATGAAAGAGCCATAGTGGAGGCTAAGTAGATCGAAGAGAACTTCCCGTACCATGCCCAGGAGGATTTGTTTCCCTTGGTTGGGGTTGAGCTTGTGGTTTTCCAGCAAAGCCCAGAGGCGGTTGTACTCAGGAGCGTTAACGGCGGCCTTGTGGGGGATTTGAATTTGGTCAAGGGCATCCTCTACCTTGAACCGGTGTAGGTAGTCCCTTAAACGGGTAATGTTCCCCTCGGTTTCGGAAGCATAGATAATTCGCCCGTTGAGGAAAAAAACAAACCAATAGGCAGAGGGGCTGGCTTCTACAAAGAGCTCCCCTGTGCGCTGGCCCAACTCAATTAACTGAAGGATACTGCGGATATCAATTTCTTGTAGTTTCCCCTGCATGGGATCCCTGCCTAAAGTCCAGCGAGATACAACTATTATGCCGCCAGTCTCCCCGATGCCATCCCAAACTTGGGCAGATGTCAACCCTTTGCTCAAATATCTTTTGGCAAAAGCGTTCAGGCGCTGCTTGAGCAGGAGAAACTGTCTTGAGATTGGAGGGATCCCCTAAGGAGCACCCCTTCTGCGGATGCTCATCAGATCCTCTAGGTCAACTTTTGACGCTCTCCCCCCAACCCTAACGGGTAGGGTCGGAGATTCCTGTTTCACAGACCCTTAACTTGGTTGGGTCACCCCAACCCCTGTCAGACCGTCTCCGCAGGCATTGTAGATTCTCTTGAGCAGGGGGCTGTTGCTGTATCCCGGTCGGCTGTCAGAATGGTGAACAATGGTCAAGAGCAACAATCTACAAACCTGTTTTCTAGGCAACTTATTGGTCAATCTATGCTGCCGATCTTCACCACTTGGGTTCTTAGCCCGTTGCTGGCTATCTATACGGTGCTGTTTGTGCTGCGCATTTTTTTATCTTGGTACCCTCAACTGGATACCTCCCGGCTGCCTTACTCTGGGGTGATCGGGGCAACGGAGTTTTTGTTGCAGCCCACCCGCAAGCTGATCCCCCCTCTAGGCGGTGTGGATATGGCTCCTGTGGTTTGGGTAGGTTTGGTTACTTTGCTGCGGGAGGTTTTGCTGGGGCAACAGGGGTTGCTGAGGATGGCCTTGCACTAGGAAAGAGTGCAGGGGCGCTCAGCGGGATGCCAGCTGAGGTTGCTTCCGACTCAGCCGCAGGTGGAGGAGCATCCAGAGGCGCATTCAACTGTCAGTACTCGCCATCTCCCTAGGGTTGGGAGTCGCTGGGGGTGATGATTTCTCCTGCAGCTGCCTCTGGGGAACGCGGGCCTGATGCGTCTCGGGCCTCAGGAGAGGGGGGATCCGGGCTGGGGGCAGGTTCAGGGGAAATGCTCTGTGGTGGCTCTTGTGGTGGCTCTTGTGGTGGCTCTGCTGGAGAGGGAGAGGGTTCAGGTTCTGGTGATTCTGGTGATTCTGGTTCTGGGCTGGGATCTGGTAAGGGTGAGGCCGGGGTCTGGGGTCTGGCTTCTTGGGCGGTTCGTTCCCCAAAGACCGACAGGGCAATGGCGGCTTCTCCCCGGCTGACCGGCTCAAAGGGCTTAAAGGTGCGAATCGGACCAAAGGTGCGCAACACTGTTGAGGCGTTCTCTAGACGGCGATCCGCCACCAGGGGGGCAATGGCTTCCGGTGGGATCTGGGATCCATCCGTAAAGCCCCAGCTTTCCTCCAATTCCTGTCGGGATCCTTTCATCTGGCCGGGGGGAAGATCCAAGGGTACCTTCATGCGGATCAACTCGGCCCGCGACAGCAGGCTCTGGGGGCGAAACTCACGGTTGCTATCCCCCTCAATTAAGCCGGCAGCTCCTAAAGCTTGAATGTAGGGGAAGTTAGGATCCTCCTCCGGGACATCCAAAAAGATCGGTCGCTCCAAGGGGGATCCCAGGCGGATTTGCCGGCTGGGTTCATCGGCGTGAATGGCATTGTTGGCCAGCACCAACCAACGGGCAAACTCACCGCGACGGATGCTGCGCTGCGGCTGAAACTCCCTGTCAGTCAGGTCGGCAAATACCCCCAGTTGATCCAATGCACCGACAGAGCGGGCTACCAGGGATCCTGCCTCCAAATCCACAAAGCGGCTAGCCCCCTGACCGGGCAGCGGTGAGGAGGGAGCAAGGGGGAAAGCAGCAGGTAGGGGGACGGAAGTTAGAGGGGAGCCCGGTGAAGGGAGTGCTTGAGGAGTAGCCGGCACGTCAGGAGCTTCTGGAGAAGAAGTGTCTGTGGAAGTGTCTGTGGAAGTAGCCGGTAAACCAATAGGCTGCACCACCCGCCCCAGCTGCTCCCCCCACTCGGTTCCTTGACAGGCCGACACCCAAAAAAGCAGCAAGGCCAATCCACTCAGCTTCAGGTAGTCCGTCACTCGAGTGGGATGAGACTTGAGTTGATGATGCGACACGGTTCCTCCCCAACTAGGCCCATTGACGACTAAAGTCTTCTAGCACATCCAGCAGATTCAGTAAGCTCTGCATCGGCAGCAGATCCGATAGAGGCAATTCTTTGCGTCCACCCCCTAGCTTGACCGGGATCTCCTGCAAGACCTGAGTTACGGCTGTCTCATCCACCTTGCCGGCCATCACTTGCGGAGCCAACTTTTCTGCCAAGAGGGTGTGCAAATGGGCATCCCGCAGGTAAAGGTGCCAGCGGGCCACATCCATGTACACTTCCGCACCAATCGCTGCCGCCAATTGCTCGATCTCTGGGTTGCTGGGCACCTTGCTCATTGCTCAGCTCCGTTCTCTTCGGATGGTTGATGACTTTTTGCCCACAGTTCCAGCATAACCCGGCGCTACGGGGAGCCAGCAGCAGAGCGACTGGGTAAGGGAAGGGCAAAGTTCTCTTGCAGTTGGCGCAACAGGAGCAGATGTTCCAGAGCCAACCGATCCCGTTCGGTACGCAGTGCACTCAGTTGAATTTGCATCTGACGAATTTCAGTTTCACTGGCTCCCCAGTCTTGCAAAAGGCGCAAGAGACGCTCCTGCTTATCAGCAATCTGACCATTGAGACGGGCCAGTTGCCGGCTAAATTCGTTATCCATCTCTTCTGCCAACTCAGGATCTGGCAGCAGGGCCAAGCGCTCCAGATCGATACCCAAGTCGGCCAAGCTGGGAGAAGGGGGATCCAACTTTTTAAGCAGAGGAAAGCGGGAAAAGGGAAACCCTTCTGCTTCTGAACTGGGGAGCACCGGTCGCCACCGTTCTGGAGCAGGGGTTTGGGGGCGGGCCGTCGGTGTGGTAAGACTCGGTGTGGTGAGACGGGGTAGGCGCCCCGGTAAAGGGGGGGGTGTCTGTCCTGGTTCCGGTTCTGATGCAGGGTAGGGGGAGGAGTTGGTTTGACCAGGCTGCTCTAGGAAGTAACTGCCATTTAAGATGGGACGGGGGCTGACCTGGGCCTGCACCGATGCGGATCCCAGGCCATACAGCCAGAAACAGATTCCTAGGGC
Organism: uncultured cyanobacterium; assembly: GCA_937944885.1. GTDB lineage: Bacteria > Cyanobacteriota > Cyanobacteriia > Thermostichales > Thermostichaceae > Thermostichus. The sequence continues at coordinate 46,149 of CALFBB010000025.1, read as the reverse complement.
CCAACCCGCTGCTTTTCCCACACCCCGCTTCTCAGTCATGCTCAATGCACCCCAGACCCATCATGGGGGACTGACTCAAACAAGATGGAGTAGGCATCTTGCTTCTGCCCCGGCTCAAATAAGTAGCGTTGAGCAACCCGGGCAGAAGCCGGCACAATGGCCACACGCACCGGCGGGTTCTCCAGCGATACCAATGGCTGCGGATGAGACCAGCGCCAGCCCAGCCAGCCTGCACCGGCCAAGGCCACCACAGCTGCTGTCACCTGCCGCCAGAGATTGCGCCCCTGCCACTGCCGGGATCCCCAGCCTAGATCCACCATGGGTGCTTGATCCAGCTCATCAAACACGCGGCTAATCAGCAGCTCTGTCTGGGCATTGCTCAGGGTTGGGGGTTCTAGATTGGCTAGGCCCGCCTGTAAAGAAGCCAGCTGGCTGTATAGCTGTCGAGCCTGGACATCGGAGGCTAGCCAATCTTCCACCTGTTGTGCCTCCTCAGGCGATAGTTCCCCATCCAGGTAGGCGCTTAACTGCTCAAAGCGCTCCTCCACCTGCGGCAACTCTTGCCATGGATGATTGCAGGGATCCCCTCGTTCAGGGTTAGGGTTACCGCGAAACATGCTCATTCACCATCGAGGTAGGGTTTCAGAATAGACTGCAGACGGGCACGGGCTCGGGCAATGCGAGATTTCACCGTTCCCAGAGACACGCCGGTAATCTCGGCAATCTCTTCATAGGCCATGCCCTGCACCTCCCGCAGCAGAATTGTCTGCCGAAAGGCAGGCGGCAGGTCGCGAACGGCCTGATGCAGCTGCTCGTAAAACTCGCAGGTAGCAAGGTGGTCGTGGGGGCTGGGGCTGTCACTGGGCAGTTCCCACTCCAGCTCTGTATCCCGCAGCTGGAGCGGGGCATCCAGCGAAAGAGGCTGCTGCCGCCGCTTGCGTTTACGCAACTCGTCGTAAAAAAGATTGGTGGCAATCCGACCCAGCCAACTGCGAAACTTGACCGGCTCCTGTAGCCGTTTCAGATGACGGTAGGCACGGATCCAAACTTCCTGAGCCAGATCGTGCCGCTCATGCCAGTCGGGAGCCAAATGGTAGAGCACCTTATCCACATGGGCTTGATAACGACGCATCAGCTCAGCAAAGGCTTCGCGGTGAGGCTGGGATCCCTGCTGACAGAGCAGCACCAGCTCTAGGTCAGTGAGCTTTTCCGGCCGCACAGGCACATCCGTCACCGGGATCGACCAGAGCTGGTAACTGACATCGCTGAGGGCAACATTCATAGGTATCCATGGGGTAAGCAACAAAAAGGGAGGGATGCCCTCCTGAGCAGAACCTCTGCTTTTCAGACGCAGTGGACAAAATAGGGTTCCCCTGCTCCCTCGGCCAGCCCCATGTGGTGCCAGCAGAAACAGGGGCTGAATACCGGTAAGGACCAAGCCAAAACACCATCCACCCTTTCTCCGACGCAGGAGCTAGGCTTCACCCAAACACCAGAGATCACCCTTGCAGGATAGCCCGTGGCTCGGTGACTGGGCTACAGTGGGCTTGCTGGGTACTGGAAAGCCTGACCCCCATGACTTCCGATTCTCCTGCTGCCCACTCCCTGTCTGCTACTCTTGCGCAACTGCAGGCTGTGCCAACCTTGGCCGGGATCTCGCCAGCCTCTTTGCAATGGCTGGGATCCCAGGTGAAGTGGCGGCAGGTCTCCGCCGGAGAAGCGATCTTTATACAAGATGCATGGGGCAATGTTGTCTATTTGATGCTCAAGGGTTGGGCGAAGGTACGGCGAGTTTTACGAGTAGGCAACGGAGAGTCAGTGCAGAATCGCTGCCTAGCCATTTTGGGGCCCGGCTCTTGGGTGGGGGAAATGGCGGTTTTGGACAAAGCGCCTCGCTCTCGCGATGTCATGGCCCTCACAAAGGTGCAGCTAGCTGGGATCCCGGCTGCGGTTTTCCGGGAATTGATGGTGCAGGAGCCGCAATTGTGTTATCAACTGGCCTGTAGCCTTTCCCGCCGCTTGCGTCTTGCCAACCTACAGGCGGATCTCAGCCAGCAAAGCCCGCCAGTGCGTCTAGTTCACACCCTGGTGCAACTGGCGGAAGCCTTTGGCGAGAATACCCCGCAGGGGGTGCGCATCTTTCATCCCCCTCTACAAGATTTGGCTGATATCAGTCAGATCAGCCTAGAGACTGCAACCATGGTGTTGGATCGCTTGATGCAGCAGGCGATTGTAAAACCCCTGCCGGAGGAACATTCCCTGCTGCTGACCCAGTACACCAAACTGGTACAGGCTACCCGCTTGCTTTAGGGGTTCTGCTGCCCTGCCCTCAGTTAGCTGCTGTGATGTTTCCCTATGCGCCCACAACCCATCCCTCCCCAACCTGGGCAGGAATCCGTCTGGGACTATCCTCGCCCCCCTCGCCTAGAACCCACCTCAGAATGCGTGGAAGTCATCTTTAACGACCAGCTCATTGCCCGCAGCCAGAGCTGCTACCGTGTCTTGGAAACCGGTCACCCGCCGGTGTATTACATCCCTCCTGCCGATATCCAGATGCAGTATCTCCAGCCCAGCCCACGCACCTCCTTTTGTGAGTTCAAGGGATCCGCCCGCTACTGGACGGTACAAGTTGGTTCTCAAACTGCAGTGGATGCTGCCTGGAGCTACCCGGATCCCAATCCGGCCTTTCTGCCCATCCGCAACTATCTCGCCTTTTACCCAGGGCAAATGCAAGAGTGCCGCGTGGATGGAGAACGGGTACAACCGCAGCCAGGGGGCTTTTATGGCGGCTGGATTACCCGTAAAGTGGTCGGGCCCTTCAAAGGTGGGCCGGGCAGTTGGGGTTGGTAAGTCAGGTCCTCGGTCATAGCAGCGATTCTCAGGAAGGGGATCCCTTTTGCCGACGAAAAGGACTAAAGTAAATCTGACTTGGGTAAGTTGTCTTCAACCCAAACATCCCTCTTGAAGGGGGCTCAAGGCGCTGCACAACAAAGCATGAAGTCTTCCACAGAGTCTTGCACATTGTTGTTGCCTTGTTATTGCGGCTGTCCTAAGCTTTGGGGCACAGGAAAGGGGAGGACAAGCTGCCGGTGATTCAACAGGAGAGCAGACGAAAACCATGACGGTGCGGGTGGCCCTCGACTACTACCGGGTTTTGATGCTGTCAGCACGGGCAGATGAGCATCAGATTGAGCAAGCTTACCAGGAGCGGGTTGATCTCAAGCCAGGGGAGCATTCTTGGTTGCTGGGGTTCTCTCCTGAGGCGATGGAGAGCCGGGCCCGCCTGATCCAGGAAGCAGCCGATGTGTTGCTTGACCCGCAAGCCAGGAGAGAGTACGATGAACGCCTCACCCCGGCGGATCCCACTTTGATGGTGGAGGAGTCCCTCCTACCCGGCGTGTTGTATTTGCACTGCGAAGCCGGAGAGTATCAAGCTGCTTTGGATTTAGCCCAGACAATGCTGCAGCAGGGGCACCCTGCCCGTTCCGATGCCATCTTGGCGCGGGCCATTGCTCGCTTGGAGTTGGGACGAGAGGCCTGGAAACAGGGATCCTATGAAGAGGCTGCCCGTTCCCTCCAGACCGGCTTGGCGGAGCTAGAAGAGTCCCAAGCTTTTCCCCAAATCCAGGCGGAGATGCGGGTGGATCTGGGCAAGCTGCGCCCTTACCGGATTTTGCAGCTTCTTAGCCACGAGCCTGACTCCGTTTGCGTCAGCGGGGTAGAGTCTTTATCCAGCCAGACATCCTCAGGGGATCCGGGGCGGCAGCAGGGACTCACTCTGCTCAAGGCCATGTTGGAGGAACGGCGGGGGATTGAGGGGAACGGCCAGGATGGCTCTGGTCTGAGTACCGAAGATTTCTTGCGCTTTATTCAGCGGGTGCGCCGTCAACTCACCCTCAAAGAGCAGCAGGAGCTGTTCGAGCGGGAAGCCGAGCGCCCCTCCATGGTGGCGGCCTACTTGGCAGCACAGGTGTTGCTGGCAGCAGGGTACCTAGACAATCGCCCTGCGCTGATCCGACGCGCCCGTGGCTATCTGGCTCGGCTGGCACAACGACAGGATGTCCACCTAGAACAAGCCATCTGCAGCCTGTTGCTGGGTCGTACCGAGGAAGCCCTACAGCATCTGCAAATGGCCCGTCGCGGCAGCGGGACGGAGTCCTTAGAGGAAGAGGCTTTGCAGTTTATCCAGGAACACTCTGCTGGCTCCCCTGACCTACTGCCGGGGCTGTGCCGCTTCACAGAAAAGTGGTTCGAAGTGGAAGTCTTCCCCGAGTTTCGCGGTTTGGAAACGGCTCAAGCCAGTCTGCAAGCTTACTTCGATAACCCGCAGGTACAAGCTTACCTAGATGAAATGCCCAGCCGTGAAGATGCCCCAGAAGGGATCCCTGGGATGTTATCTCCCCCATCCTCGAGCTCACTTCAGCCTCATATGGCATCCCGGGTTACAGAACAGACGCCAGCGTTAAACCGCTCCCCAAGTCCTTCACAACGGGGAGGAGCGATGTTGCCACCGGATACCCCCCGGATGGTGGATTTACCTCCCTACCCCGGTGGAGAGGCAGCTCATTCCTATACAAATAACCCTGAGGTTCCACCGGCCCGCAACCCTGCTCCCTTGGGGGCGAGTAGGATGGAGTCCCATGACTGGGAGGATCACCGCCGCTACCCCCCGAGGAGAAACCGCAGGAGTGGCAGGGATCCCCATCGCCCTGCCATCCCGATTGGGGTGCGCTTGGCAGGCGTAGTGAGCCTCGGCATCCTTTCTTTGATTGTGATTTGGCAGATATTGCGGGGCCTGTTCACGCCACCCCCGGCACCGCCGCTTGAACAGCCGCAGGTACAACTGGATCAGCCTCCGGTTGTCATTAACAACGACCCTGTCCAACCGGAACCAACCCCTTCTCCGGAGCCAGAATTGACCGGTCCTTTGGCCGAGTGGCAGGGTGTGCAACAGGTGCGGGTTATCTCCGACAATGGCGTCAACATTCGCCAGCAACCCAGTTTGACAGGAGCAATCGTTGCGGTAGCCCCTCGTCAGGCCTTGCTGCGGGTGGTGGAGGTCCAGGCCGGCGAAGGACAGGTTCCTGTTTGGTTGCGCATCGAGCGGGATGGGGCTCCAGGGGGCTGGATTGCCGCCCAATCGGGCACCACCCGCCTGGTAGAACGACCTTGAAGTCCTTCCCACCACCAAAAGTCCCCCCCTTCACCAGGGATAGCTGCTCTCCTACCGTTTTTTGTGGATATTCTGCGCAATGCCCCGCTTGGGGTTTACCTGGAAGAACCGCATACTTGGCTGCATCGCCTTGACCCGCGGGTCAAGCTGATCTGGCTGCTGAGTGTGCTGCTTAGCCCCATCCTGGCCAACAATCTTTGGCGCTTGGTGGTGGTGGTTGCTCTGTTGGCCTTGACAGCTGTGGCCCGCCTGCCGCGTCGAATCTGGTCACGCCAGCTCTCTTGGGTACTGGCTTTGAGCTTGCTCACCTTTGCAGTGACCGGCTTGGCACCGGATGGGTTGGGGGTTTTCCCCCAGCCACAACGACAGGATGTGCAGGTGGTGAACTATGGGTTGACCGGGATCCCCAATTCTGAATCCGATTCTCAAGAGGTAACCCGTGCCTGGGTAACCCAAACTCGTCAATGGCCAACTTCTTATCGCTACCGGTTGCTTCGTTTTTCTGTATTTGGACGGACTTTTCAGGTTTCCCGCCGTTCCTTATCAGTGGCCTTGCGGGTGGGAACTTTAATCTTCACCCTGCTCTACGCCACCAACTTGTTTTTACTCACCACTGCCTCTGAAGAGATTACGGAAGGGATTGGGCGGTTGTTGCAACCTCTGAAACGTTGGGGGCTGCCGGTTGCGGAGGTGATTCTCACTCTGACCTTAGCGCTGCGCTTTTTGCCCCTGGTGATGGAAGAGGTGCAAAACCTGGTGCGAGCGGTGCGCACTCGGGATGTGCGCTGGGGATCCCTTAGTTTCCGAAGTGGGATGCAAACGCTGCTGGCTTTGGTGGAACGGTTTTTTGAAAATTTGCTTTTGCGAGCCGAACAAACGGCAGTGGCTATGCAAGCCCGCGGTTTGACAGGCCTAGATCACCCGCTGCGCTGGCATCCCCTCCAGCTGCGACGACTGGATCGCTGGATGCTGGCTCTCCTGCCGCTGTTTTGGTTGGTGCGGATAGCAGGTTTCGGTCAGGTCTAGTCTTGAGCTTGAGGGCAGATCGTTAGTCTTGTTAAACCGGTTTTTTGACAAAGCTGATGGTTGAGTTGTTAACAAAACATTCTCTCGTCGGTCTATCTCTATCACTATCTTTGAGCCTTAGCTCGTTCCCATCACCCTCTAAGTTCTTGACTCCCACATAGCAATCCATTTAAGGAAAGCAAAGTCAAATCAATTCGCCAGCTTGGCTCCAAAAGCACAACCCAGACTCAATGCCCCATCGATGGCACACAGGATCCAGATTAGGTGTCAAGCGGGATTTGGGTCTCGGCCTTATTTCAATCAAAATTTCAATCAAACAATTCAATCAAACAAGCCCAAATCCGTCACCGCTCCCAGGCTACTGCTGGAAACCAACTTGGCATATTTGGCCAATACACCCCGCTCGTAGCGAGGTTTGGGAGGGGACCACCTGGCTCGCCGCTGGGCCAGTTCTTCTTCACTGACATTGAGTTGGAGCAAACGAGCGTGGGCATCAATGGTGATGGAGTCCCCCTCTTCCACCAGGGCAATCGTACCGCCTACATAGGCTTCCGGAGCCACATGCCCCACCACCATGCCGTAGGTCCCGCCGGAGAAGCGACCATCGGTGATCAGGCCAACGCTATCTCCCAAACCGGCCCCAATAATGGCTGAGGTGGGGGAAAGCATCTCCCGCATTCCCGGCCCCCCTTTGGGACCCTCGTAGCGGATGACAATCACATCCCCGGCTCGGATCTGGCCGGCCAGAATGGCTTGCAGACAAGCTTCTTCCGATTCAAACACCCGTGCCGGCCCGGTAATGCTGGGACTTTTGACGCCGGTGATCTTGGCTACGGCCCCTTCAGTGGCCAGGTTCCCTTTCAAAATGGCCAGGTGACCTTGAGGATAGAGGGGATTCTCCCAGGGGCGGATCACCTCTTGGTCGGGGCGGGGTTCATCCGGCACCTCTTGCAACACTTCTGCAATCGTCTGGCCGGAAATGGTGAGACAGTCGCCATGCAGCAGGCCATGGTTGAGAAGCATTTTCATCACCTGTGGGATCCCACCGGCGCGATGCAGATCGGTAGCCACAAAACGCCCGGAAGGCTTGAGATCACAGAGCACCGGCACGCGGGCGCGGATGGTCTCAAAATCATCCAGAGTCAGGGGCACCTCCGCCGCATGGGCGATGGCCAAAAAGTGCAACACCGCATTGGTGGATCCCCCCACGGCCATGATCACCGAGATAGCATTTTCAATGCTCTTGCGGGTGATGATATCCCGCGGTCGGATGCCGGCTTTAATTGCTTCTGCTAGGACCTTAGCGGATTCGGCGGTGCTCTCGGCTTTTTCCTTGTCTTCGGCGGCCATTGTGGAGGAATAGGGCAAGCTCATGCCCATGGCTTCAAAGGCACTGGACATGGTGTTGGCGGTGAACATACCACCACAGGAGCCGGCCCCAGGACAGGCATGGCGCTCCACAGCCAACAGCTCCTCCTCCGAGATGAGACCGGCGCTAAACTGCCCTACTGCTTCAAAGGCACTCACCACCGTCAGGTCGCGGCCATTGTAGTGCCCCGGCTTAATGGTGCCTCCGTAAACAAAAATAGAAGGAACATTGGTGCGGGCCATGGCGATCATCGCTCCCGGCATGTTTTTGTCACAGCCACCGATTGCCAGCAGACCATCCAGGCTTTGGCCGTTGACAACGGTTTCAATGGCATCGGCAATCACTTCCCGTGACACCAGTGAGTATTTCATGCCTTCTGTGCCCATGGAGATGCCATCGCTGATGGTGAGGGTGCCGAACAGCTGGGGCATGCAGCCGGAGTCTTTTAAAGCTGCTTCAGCCCGGTTGGCCAGAGCCTGAATGCCCATGTTGCAGGGGGTAATGGTGCTGTGGGCGTTGGCAATGCCGACAATGGGCTTAGAAAAATCTTCATCTTGGAAGCCCACCGCCCTGAGCATGGCTCGGTTGGGAGAACGCTGGACTCCTTGGGTAACCACTTGGCTGCGCAGTGGGGAGGGAAACTGAGCTGTCATGGGAAAGGTTGAACGAAGAAAAAGGCAAGGGGATCCCATATTGGGCGTGGGATTGATCCTATCCTGTTTCCTCCAGCTGGGAGTGCCCAACACCCCCGCCAAAAGTTGAAGGAACTCTGTAAGTTCCCGCAACGATGCGGATTATCGGCCAGCGTACTTAAGTAAAGGGATCCCTTTACGAAGCCACCCTGAGTCGCCACCGGCGTAGCTTGGAGCACGTCAGTGCCGATTGATGCTGAGGGGGATCCCTAGCCTAGGTTTTTTCTCTTGGCAGCAGCGAGGTTACCTGTTATGGTTCTGAGTTCTCCCTCCACTGTGTTGCCTAGCAGCACCGAACGAGAGATATCCCGGGATGTGCTTACTCTCTCCCGCCATGTTCTGCAGCAGTTTGAGAGTTTTACTGCCGAAGCCCAGGACTTTAGTGCCCTATTTAGCCGCATTGCTCTGGCCGGCAAGATGATCGCCCGCCGTTTGGGTCGGTCTGGATTGGTCGAAGATGCCCTTGGGGTTACTGGCAGCGTTAACGTCCAAGGGGAAGAACAGCAACAGATGGATGACTACGCCAACCGGGCCTTTATTCGGGCCTTGGAACAAACAGGTTTGGTGTGTCGGCTGGTGTCTGAAGAAATGAAAACCCCGATTCGCCTGCCGGAAAACTGCTCCCTCAGCCGTTTGGCGCTGTTGATCGACCCGCTGGATGGCTCCTCCAATATTGATGCCAACTTGACGGTTGGGTCCATTTTTTCCGTTCTGCGCCCCCGGGAAAACTGTCCTGAAACCAACAATGAGGATCTGTTGCAGCCGGGGCGGCAGCAACTGGCAGCCGGCTACATTCTCTACGGCCCCAGTACCCAATTGGTTTATTCCATTGGCAAGGGGGTGCACAGTTTTACCTTGGATCCCAGTCTAGGGGAATTTGTGCTTTGCCAAAGCTGCATTCGCACCCCGGAACGGGGATCCGTTTACAGCCTCAATGAAGGATATTTCTGTCAGTGGAGCGAAGGGATCCAAAGCTTTGTCCGCTACGTTCACCGCCGCGACGGCTATACCTCTCGCTACAGCGGTGCTTTGGTGGCCGATTTTCACCGCATTCTCATGCAGGGGGGAGTTTATCTCTATCCCGGTACCCAAAAGAAACCGGAGGGCAAGTTGCGCCTCATGTACGAAGCAGCGCCGCTGGCTTTTTTGGCCGAGCAGGCAGGGGGTATGGCCACTACCGGCACGGAATCTATTTTGGACATTTTCCCCCAGTCTTTGCATCAACGGGTGCCTTTGATCATCGGTAGCCGCGAGAATGTAGCGGAAGTGCTGCACTGTCTCAAGGGCTAAAGACAGGCTCCCTACCCCCCTTGTTTAACCCTATCTCCACCACCTGAGCTGATGTATGGTCACCCTGGCTGAAAATCCCCTCCGCGTTGGCCTCAACCAAGAGCGTGTTCCGGAGCCCTGTATTCTGGTGCAGTTTGGTGCCTCTGGGGATCTGGCTGCCCGTAAGCTAATCCCAGCCTACTATCGGCTTTTTGTGCAACGGCGTCTGCCGCTGGAGTTTACCCTGGTGGGGGTGGCTCGCCGCGATTGGACCCATGAGGTTTACCGGGAAAAGATGCGGGCCGCTCTGCAAGAATTTGCCGCCAAGGATCTCGGCCCTGAGGCCCTTTGGGAAGAATTTGCTAGCCGTTTGTTTTACTCCCGCCTCGATATTGGGGATCCCGAGAGTTACAGCCGCCTCAACCAACTGCTCAGCCAACTGGACACAGAACGGGGTACCCGTGGCAACCGGATTTTCTACCTGGCCGTTTCGCCGGATTTGTATGCGCAGGCGATCCAACAGTTGGGGGCAGCCGGAATGGTGGCGGATCCCGTCAAAACGCGGGTGGTGATCGAGAAGCCTTTTGGTCATGACCTTACCTCCGCCCAGGAGCTGAACCGGATGGTGCAGCGGGTTTGCCATGAAGAGCAAATCTACCGCATCGATCATTACTTGGGCAAAGAAACGGTGCAGAACCTGTTGGTGTTTCGCTTTGCCAATGCCATTTTTGAGCCTCTTTGGAACCGCAATTTCATCGATCATGTGCAGATTACCGTGGCGGAAACCGTCGGTGTAGAAGACCGGGCCGGGTATTACGATTCTGCCGGTGCTCTGCGGGATATGGTGCAGAACCACCTGATGCAGGTGTATTGTTTAACGGCAATGGAGCCGCCGGTTTCTCTGCGCAGTGATGGGGTGCGCAGCGAAAAGACCAAGGTGTTGCTGGCAACGCGTCTAGGGGATACTCGCAATGTAGCCGCTGCTGCTGTGCGGGGACAGTACGGCCCAGGCTGGATAGGGGGTAAGTCGGTGGTGGGCTATCTGCAGGAACCGAATGTCAACCCTGCCTCCACAACGCCTACTTATGTGGCCCTGAAGCTGGAGTGCGATACCTGGCGGTGGAAAGGGGTGCCCTTTTACCTGCGCACCGGCAAACGCCTGGCTAAGAAGGTCTCAGAGGTGGCCATCTATTTCAAGCAGGTGCCTTTGTCTCTGTTTCCGTCGGCAGCACGGGAGGTGAGCCCCAATATTCTGGTGCTGCGCATCCAACCCAATGAAGGGATCTCGCTGCGCTTCGAGGCCAAGATGCCGGGCCCGGAGATCCGCACCCGCTCGGTGGAGATGGATTTTCGCTATGGGACAACCTTTGGGGCTGGTACTCCCGATGCCTACGATCGCCTATTGCTGGATTGTCTGCTTGGGGATCCGACGCTGTTTACCCGTGCGGATGAGGTGGAAGCAGCCTGGCGAGTGGTTACCCCGGTGTTATCGGCCTGGGAAGCAGAACCCGGGGGTGGCAACGGTAACAGTGTGGCGCCTCCAGTTTTCACCTATGAGGCCGGTACTTGGGGGCCAAAGGCGGCAGAGGATCTGCTGGGTCAATCGGGGCGGCGTTGGCGACGACTTTGATCTCGGATAAAGTCTGTCGTCTGGAGCCTAGGGTCTGCTTACCCCTGCTGGCCAAGTGTAGGGTCGATGGGTGGAGGCGGATGCCGGAGAGAAGATGTGTCGCTAGGATTATGTGTTACCGGATACTAAGCTACTCTATAGCCCTTTTCTGCATTGCCGATGTTGAGCACCCCTTCTGAGTTGGATGTTGCTGTTGCCATTCCTGCTCCAGGCCGAGTGTATCGCGGCCACCATATTTTGGAGGCAGTTCCCCTAACTGTGCTGGGATCCCGGGTGTTGGTGATTGGGGGAGAGCGCTCCCTGACGGTGGCAGAGCCGGCCTTGAAGCGCAACTGGGCGCGGGATCCGCACACCCAAATCCACTGGACCACCTACGGTGTGGACTGCAGTGAGTCGGAGTTGAGACGCTTACAGGCGCTGGCCATCGAGGAGGCCATCACCGGTATTCTGGGGGTGGGTGGGGGCAAGGCTCTGGATACGGCTAAGTTGGTTGCCCACCGGTTGCGGCTGCCGATTGTTACGGTGCCTACCTCTGCTGCCACCTGTGCTGCTTGGAGTGCTCTGTCTAATGTTTACTCCGATACCGGCGCTTTTGAGCGAGATGTAGTCTTGGACAAGGCCCCAGATGCCCTGATTCTTGACTACGAGCTGATTCGCCAGGCACCACCGCGTACCTTGGTGGCCGGCATTGGAGATGCTTTGGCTAAGTGGTATGAGTCTTCGGTGAGCAGTGGTGCTTCTGAGGATGCCCTGGTGATTGCTGCTGTGCAACAAGCTCGCGTTTTGCGGGATCTGCTGCTGCAGGGATCCTTAGCGGCCCTCCAAGAACCTGGTGGCGTAGCCTGGAAGCAGGTGGTGGATGCTTGTATTTGCTTGGCAGGAATTGTCGGCGGGATGGGGGGGGCCAAATGTCGTACGGTGGCAGCCCATGCGGTTCACAATGGTTTGACGCACCTGTTGGGGCAGCGGGCCACCTTGCATGGGGAAAAAGTTGCCTTCGGGATCTTGGCCCAATTGCGCCTAGAAGAGATCCTCCAGGGCAGTCAGTTGGCTTTGGCGGCACGCACCCAGTTGATGGAGTTGTATCGTCAGGTGGGCTTACCCCTCAATTTGCGAGATTTGCACCTGGCTCATCTGGGATCCGCTGAACTTCTGCAAGCAGCTCAGGTAGCCTGCCAAGCCGACTCGGATATTCATCATTTGCCCTTTCCCGTCAGCCCGGAAGCGCTCCTGGTTGCTCTCACCACTACCGATTTGACCGGCGCAACTCCTGCCACACCCAAACTTTGAGGGACCTGCACCCCGTACCCGGTCACGTGCAAAGATTGGGGTGTCATGATCCGAGTAGGGATCCCTTGGGGCCAAGGGCGGCCTTGTAAAGCCGGGTGGCATAGTTGGCGATCATCTCCCGCATCACCAAGCTCTCCAGCCAAGAGGATGGGATCCCCGGCTCACCGTAGTAGGCGCCGGCCAGTTGTCCGTAAATGGCGCCGGTGGTATCGGCATCATCCCCCAAGTTCACTGCCAAAAGGGCACCCTCGGCAAAGCTCTGGCTGTGATAAAAAGCCCAGAGCGCTGCTTCTAAAGACTTGACCACGTAGCCGGATCCCTGAATTTGGGGAGGGTTTCGCTGCTGAAAAGACCCGGCAGCAACCTCGGCAATCTCACCCACCAAAGGTTGAGAGGCCCAGCCCTCCGGCAAGGGACAAAAGTAGGGGGCCAGCAAATCAGACTTTGGGATCCCTTGCAGAGCCCCGATGATTAACCCGGCGTAGTAGCGGCAGGCATCCAGGCAGGTGGGGGCTGCATGGGTGGTGCGGGAACTATCGGCAGCCCGCTGCAGTGCTAGGCGGGGATCCCTGACAAAAAACAACGGAATGGGTGCCAAGCGCATCAGAGATCCATTGCCTGCTGTTTTAGAGGAAGTAGGGCCACTATAGGGATCCCCGCTGCTGCAATAACGGGCCAGAGAACTTCTGACAGTATTGCCGATACCGAAGCAGCGTCCGGTGGAGCTAAGATAACCGGTCTGCCACCAGCGCACATAGCGGTTCATCTGGTCAGCCGGGTCAAAGCCTTGGCAATGGAGCAGGCTTTCCGCTAGGCAGAGGGCCATGGAAGTATCGTCGGTCCAGTAGCCGCGAGGGAGACCAAAGGGGCCGCCCCCCACCATATCAGTGATAGGAGGGAAAGATCCAGGTGGCTGGAACTCCAGGGTGGTGCCGAGAGCATCTCCAACCGCCAAGCCCAACAGAGAACCACAAAATCGCTCTAGCATGACAACTCTGCAGTCATGCTTAACCCGTAGATCTTTCCTGTACTGAGCATGTACTGAGTAACTGTGTCAAGGAGCCCTAGACCTCAGTTTTGCCGTCCCTGTAAACCCCTAAAGACCTGAGGCGATCAAGCAACCGACGCCTGCTACGATTGGGAGCTCGGTTATCGTTGTTGGCTTTGCCAGAGCCAATACCCTCGTACCAATTGCCCGTCCCCGATTAGCTTCAGTATAAGAGCTACCCCCGTTCCCGTCCAGCCTAGCGGCCCCAAGAGGGTACCTGCTGCCGCCAACAAAGCTAGCCCGGATAGATTTAACCCTAAACCTTGCACCCACATCCACAAGACCGTTTCACGCCCTGACATTGTGCTGGCTCCTAGAGGAAGAAAAGAGGATAGCACTACTGTTGCGGATCTGCACTGAGAAGAGGATGTGACTGAGCCTCGGTTCAGATGCTTAACCCTGCACAATTGCAGAGGAATTATCCCTGAGCAAATTGCTTCTTAACCCATCCACCCCTGCAACCGTGCCAGTGCGATCCGTCTTTGGCTGGCTGAGCGGATGCTACCCTCTGTCAGCTTGTTGAAACCGTGCACCAATCCCTTGCCGCCTAGTGCCACCAAAGTTACCTGATGGGTTTGTCCGGGCTCGAAGCGTACGGCGTTGCCGGAAGGGATATTCAAACGCATACCAAAGCTGGCCGCCCGATCAAACACCAGGGCCCGGTTCACCTCAAAAAAGTGAAAATGGGATCCCACTTGGATGGGGCGATCCCCCCGGTTGGTCACCTCCAGAGTAACGGTAGCCCGTCCAAGATTGGCTTGGATAGGTTCCTCCGCTAGCAGAAGCTCCCCCGGTACCAAGCCGGTTTCCGCCTTAGCGCTAGGCTTGAGGTTTGATTTACGAGCAGGAGCCATGGGAGCAACCTCCAACCGTCTCAATTGTCCAGTTCTGAATTCAGGGATCCCAGCTGGCTTAGCGAATGGGATGATGTAGCGTCACCAACTTCGTGCCATCGGGAAAAGTGGCCTCCACTTGAATCTCCGGGATCATCTCTGGGATTCCCTCCATGACATCCTCTCGACTCAGCCAGGTCAAGCCCTCACTCATCAGTTGGGCTACCGTCTTGCCTTCTCGGGCCCCCTCCAGCACCGCTGCACTCAAAAAAGCCACCGCCTCTGGGTAATTGAGCTTAAGACCCCGCTGCCGCCGATCCTGTGCCAGTTGAGCAGCCAAGTAGATGAGCAGCTTGTCTTTCTCTTGAGGCGATAAGTGCATAGAGCTTACCTAAAGGGAGCCAACAGAATCCGTAGCTGACGCTAACTTACTTTCTTTTACCACCTCCGGGCCTGACGCGGGTAGCCAGTCTAACTGCCCAAGGAACCGACAAGCTTCTACCCAGCTTCTCCGTATGGAGTAGGCTACATAAGCATAAACGAGGGAACAGACGCGCTCAGGATTAATCCCTTAGCGCTTCTCGGGCACAATTTATCGCGAAGGCGTAAAAATAGAGGTAAAGGTTTAAGGTTCAGATGGCTTCGTAGTCTAGCTTCCTGTTGATTCATCTCTAGTAGATGTGTTGACTTTGTTTTTTGAGCAGCCATGAGACTCAAACTGACTCCCCGACAGCGAAAGATCTTATGGGCAACAGTGCGCAGCTACATTGCCACAGCTGAGCCTGTGGGATCCAAAACCTTGGCCCAATCCTATGACTTCGGAGTCAGCACAGCCACCATTCGGAACGACTTGGCCACCCTGGAACAGGTGGGATTGCTCTTTCAGCCCTATACTTCCGCTGGACGGATCCCGTCCGACTTTGGCTATCGGGTTTATGTCAATGATCTGCTGGCCAGGCTTTCTTCCTCTGGCAGCGGGATCCCTTACGATACACCCGAACTTTTTCCCTATCCTGCCCTGCAATCTTTGATGGAGCAGCTGAACCGACAATTGGGAGATAACCTGGATAGCCTGTTGCAACGGGCAGCTCAGCTCTTGGCCCAGTTGAGTGGCTGTATTGCCCTAATCACGCCGCCCCAGGGGCCGGTGGTTGCTATTCATCATGTGCAATTGGTGGCAGTCTCCCCGGGGCGGGTGATGGTACTGGTGGTAACCGACTCTTACCAAACCTACTCAGCTATGGTCAGTCCACCGGATTGGCCGAGTGACCGGCTAGAAGATGAGCTGCAACTGCTCAGCAACTTCCTTACGCTCAAGCTGCGGGGCAAAACCTTTGCAGAGTTGCAAGACTTGAGCTGGTTGAAGCTAGACGAAGAATTGCGCACCTACGGCCATTGGTTACAGCAGCTGCTGCGCTCTGTGGTGCAACGCTATCTCCAGCCCCCCCTTGGGCAGGTGTTTAGCG
The DNA here is from genome assembly GCA_937944885.1 of uncultured cyanobacterium. Classification (GTDB taxonomy): domain Bacteria; phylum Cyanobacteriota; class Cyanobacteriia; order Thermostichales; family Thermostichaceae; genus Thermostichus. The sequence continues at coordinate 30,353 of CALFBB010000025.1, read as the reverse complement.
CCGGCATGACGGAGCTGATGCGACAACCGGAATTTTCCCAGGCCGAGCAAGTTCAGGCGGTGGTGCAGTTGCTCGAGGAGGGATCCCAGCAACTGCAAGGCATGATAGGCCTCCGGCCCATAGACATGACAGGCCTCCGGCCCCAGACAACAGAAGCCTCATCCTCGAAATTAGGTTCTCCTCCTGAAGATAACGAAGAGAAACCGCAGGACCCCCGTTACTCCGGGATCCCTGTGATCATCTACATTGGCAGTGAAAATCCCCTGGAATCTCTGCACCACTGCACGGTGATTGCCTCCACCTATCACCGTCGCTCTTCTCCCCTGGGTACAGTCACCCTGTTGGGGCCGACCCGGATGGCCTATGAGCGCAGTATTGCGGCGGTGCAGGCAGTAGCTTCCCATCTCAGCCGTGCCCTTGCCTAGGGGAGCTTACCTTGTTGTGTTGAACTTGTTGTGTTCAACTTGTTGTGTTCAACTTGTTGTGTTGAAAGGGATCCAGTGTGGCTGTGGCCAGGCTCTCTCCTCTACACCTGCGAGTCCAGCGCACCATCCGCCAGAAACAGCTTCTTCACCCCGGTCAGCGCTTGTTGGTGGGGCTTTCTGGCGGTCAAGATTCTTTTTGTGTGCTCAAGATCCTGCAGGATTTACAACCGCGCTGGGGGTGGGAACTGTTTGTTCTCCACTGTGATCACCGCTGGTCAGAGGCGGAAACCGATTGCGCCCGCTTTTTGCAGGGATGGCTGGAGCAGCAGGGCTTACCTCATGCGGTGGCCACTGCGGATCCCATTCGCCGGGACGAGGCTGGGGCTAGGGCCTGGCGTTACCAACAATTGTCCCGCTGGGCAAGAACATGGAATTGTTCGGCTGTGGTAGCAGGGCATACTGCCAGTGACCGAGCGGAAACCTTTTTGTTCAACTTGCTGCGAGGTACAGGCGTAGGCGGGCTCACCAGCCTGGATTGGCAGCGCCCCTTGGATGCTAGGGATCCCCATTCTCCTAGTTTGGTACGGCCTTTGTTGGCCGTCTCCCGTCAGGAAACCGAGCAGTTTTGCCAAGCCTATTCCTTACCGGTCTGGCCGGATCCCAGTAATCAGGATTTATCCCATACCCGCAATCGCCTGCGCCTAGAGGTGATCCCCTATCTACAAAAGCATCTCAATCCGCAACTGGAAGCAGCTTTGAACCGTGTGGCCTCTTTGCTAGAGGCGGAACATGAGCTGGTGTTGGCCCAGGCGGCCCAACTTTGGCCCACCCTGTACCAGCCAGATCCGCCCAGGCTATTGCGGGATCCCTTGCGCAAGGCTCCTTTAGCCCTGCAGCGGCAAATCTTGTTTCAGTTTCTGGAGCAGACCTTACCCCACCACCCAACCTTTACCCAAGTAGAAGCTGCGATCCGTCTGTTACCCGCAGGTCGTGGTAGTCGTACTCCCGATTACCCTGGCGGCGGTTGGTTGCAGGTAGAGGGAGATTGTTTACTCTGGAGGGAGGGTCGGCATCAACCGGAGCCGTTGTCCTGAACCTAGCGAGGCATCACATAGCGATCCTGGGAAAGCCGCTCATTTCCTCGGTACACACTCACCTGCAGGTGCTGGTCATCTAACCAATGGTGTTGCACGTACAAAGGCGGGACAGGATGCGATCCTCTGCCCCGAACCGTTACAACCAGATTCTGCCCTCGGATGTTTACCCGCAAGCGCACTGGCCAGGGGAAAGGGTTGCGCAACCGTAAATCCGCCAGACCATACCAAACCGTGGCATCCAAGCCGGCAGGTACCGACTCCACCGCTGTGTAATGGGGATGTCGCTCCACCACCTCCAGCCCGGCCAATAGGGCGGCATTGTAAAGACTGGAAGAAACCTGGCAGATTCCCCCCCCCAGCGAATCCACAGTTTCCGCCACCATAAACACCGGCGCCGGCAAGTACCCTCGTTCCAGGCGACGCGGCCCAACCACTCGATTAAAAGAGAACGTCGCCTCCGGTTGAATGTAAACTCCATCCAAAGCTTGAGCGGCCTGGCGGATGTTGTGGATTTGGGAGCTGCTGCGCTGCTGCAAAGAGGTGACGTAGTGGCTGAGGATTCTCGGGGTGGGATCCGTCCACCACAAAGTCAGTAGAGCCAGCAACGGCCCCGCTACCAAAAACCCTCTGCGTAGATAAGGTTGGGTCACTGTATCCTGCCCATCAAGATGGGTTTTCCACGCGGTTCGCGGGGACTGCTAGGAGCCTGGGCTGTAATCCACGCCTCTTGAGCACGGGTTCCAGAAGCAGGGGTACGCGGCAGGCGCATCGCCGCCATAGCTCCGCCATAGGCATCCACCAGAAAGTCACCGCAGTAGAGAATATCCCCATTATCCAGCCTCAGCCAAAGATGGTAGTGCTCCCCAGCGGACAGTGGGGGCAGATCGGTTGCCGCCAAAACCACCTCCTGCCATTCCTCATCCTGAAACAGCAGGTTGGCCACTCCTACCTCCCCCTGCAAATTCACCAAACGGGCTCCCGGTTGTTGCAGTAGATTGGCCAACTCTCGTACCGATTCCAATTGAGCCAGTTGTAAGGCTTGACGTAACCGCCAATTATCCAGAGCCAGCAGCACCAGAGCTACCGCCAACAAACCCGCCAACCAGCGCCACCAAGCTTGGAATCGACTGGCCGAAAGCACAGGCAAAACGGACTGCAAGGGCAGGGGTGCTCCGGCCAAGCCCACTGCCGCCAAAACCCGATCCCGCAAAGTGGCAGGCGGGATCACTCCTGGCAACCCGTAGGGCAACAATTCCAGGGTCTCCTGTAGGGTGTGCAATTCTGCCACCAGTTGAGGAGCTTGCTGCAGGCGTTCTTCAAGGGCGTGAGCCTCTTCAGGAAGCAGATCCCCAAGCAGGTAGCCGGCTAAGTCTTCCTCAGCCTGGCCTTCACCCAGAGGATATCCCGCAGATTCAGACATAACAGACAGAATCCTCACGACTGGCGGACGATCGCCCGGGATTATCCCTTACCTGAGTAGGGTCTGCAAGGAGTTGCGCAATTGACAGAGCGCCTGGCGAGAGCGGCTTTTAACCGTTGCCAAGGGGATCCTCAAGTGACGGGCAACTTCCGCTTGGGTCAACCCCTGATAGTAGAGTAGCTCCAGGAGTTGCCGCTGGTTGTCGGACAATTGGCTAAGGGCTGCCCGTACCACTTGGCGACGCTCCTCCATAGATAGCTGTTCAAAAGGAGCCGCTCTCACGCTTTCACCGCTGCAAGTTGGTTGCCAGCTTTTCCAAAAGGGGTGTTGACTCTCCTGGGCACGTAGCCGCTCAAGGGCTCGAGCACGGGTTAAGGCACACAAAAAGCTGCTCACGGAGCCACGCCGCGCATCATAGCTGGCTCCTTGTCCAAGGGTAACAAACACCTCCTGAACCAAATCCTCAGCGTCGCTGACATTGGCCATCATCTTGAGAGCTAGCCCGTATACCAAACTGGCATACCGGTCGTAGAGCACACTTAAAGCCATGGGTTGCCTAGCCTGTAGAGCCTCTATTAGCTCAGCATCGCTGCTAGAGGCTAGCGGAGCAGCATCAGACATAGAGCCAAGCATCTAGCTCCACAAAGAGGTGCACCAGGGTACAGCACAAGCATAGATCCAATCGCAGCCTGAGGTTTACCGCCCCCGGTAAGTTCTCACCCTAGCTTTTCGGCAGTTGGTACTGGGCAACAATGCGCTGAGCAAAGGGAGGAACATGCTTTTCCAGTTTCTCGGGGTAGTGGCGGCGCACATAGAGGTAGTTACGGGTGAAGTGGGAATCGATGGAGAAGCGAGCATATTCCAACCCCTGGGGCCCAAACCGCTCGATCACTGCCCCCATCAACTGGGCCAACCACATCGGTAGCGTCATGGCCTGATCATAGGCCTGGATCCCCTGCTGCACTGCCGCTTGACGGGATCCCTTGGAGATCACCGGTTGGGTCTCCAGTTCCTCCCACACCAGATCCAACAGCTCACGACCCCGCCCGTTGCGCACCACCAGCCATTGCCAACCCAAGGGGGATCCCATGTAGCCCACCACCAGGTCCGCCAAGGCGTTGACATAATCAAAACAACTGAGACAGGAGGGGGCAAACACATCCTTCAGTTGCTTGGTGTTGAGGCCGAAAAAGGGCACCTTTTCCACCGAGCCATCTTCGTGCTTAAAATGCACTCGAAAATCCTGCATAAACTCGTAGTGCACCACCGTTTCTGGGGAGCGGCTGGTGGTTTCCAGAAATTTTTGCAACCCGGCCCGGCTGACATTGTCCACACAGGGGGTACCCAACACGTAAAGCTTCTCCAAGCCCAATCGCTTCTCCACTGCTCGTAAGGCCTGGATTTGGCAGCCCACCCCGATTACCAACAGCCGTTTCAGGCCACTTTGTTCCACCTGCTCCAGGACCGACAGATTGGGCGATAACGTTGGTTTATTTACCCGCGCTGCCAACACCTCCTCCGGGCTACGGGCCAAAATGGGCTGTGGCTTAAAGCGATCCTGGGCATCCGCCTGCACACAGACCACCCCCTCCACCAACCCTGTGGTCAGAGCCTTCATACCAATGCTGCTGACAATCCCCGTCCACTGGGCTCCCTGGATCGGATCCCGTTTACGGGCAGTGAACATCTCTTCATAAATGCCAAAGTAATCGGTATCCGAAACCGCCGCCGTTGGGGATCCGCTCTGTACCGTTCGCGATAGCGGGACGGAGTCCTTTTCCCGTGACCGCCCGTGGGTTTGTTCTTCTAGTGCCGTCAATTGCTGATTTAAGAAGGCACAGGCTTCTTTCACCTGCGCCACGTAGTGGGTGTCACAAAGGCCGCACTGGCTGCACAGCTCCTTGGCAGGGTAGTGGCCGGAACGGATGGGCCGAGCAGGACGACGTGAAGGGGATCCCATAGGGTCTTCTGGCTGAAGGATAGAGATGGAGGCTTAACTCCTTTTTCAGTTTGCTGCCAAAATCCCCTGCAGAGGGCATTAACCTTTGCAAAGCTGCAGGATCCTGCTCTAGACAGGGATCCCCAAGGGTAAGCCTTAGCGGGAAGTGGCCTAAAGCCCCCTTATCGCTAGGCAGAAAGCTTGTGTCAAGGTGTGTTGGGGTAGGGCCAGCAAACCCTTTCCGGTAATCACCACCTCTTTTTCCACAGCCCCCCAAATGCGCAGCTGTCCCTCTTCTGCTCGGATGACCGGAGTTTCACCGTAGGTCAGAACCGGAAAACCTTGCCCCAAACCAGGGGGCACGCGAGCAGCCAAAGGATCCTCTCATTCTCTCCCAGACAGACAGGACTCCTCTCAAGGCCGTTAGGAAAAGAAATAGGCAGGGCTTGCTCAAGGCCGGATCTTGCCCAAACCACTCTCTATCGCCCAACGGGCCAATTCAGTACGGTTGTGCAGACCGGTTTTACCCAGCATGTTGCTGACATGACTTTCAATGGTACGCTGGCTCACCCCGAGAGCATCGGCAATCTCCCGGTTGGACATACCCTGAGCCACGTATTGGATGACTTTTGTTTCCGTTGGGGTGAGGTCAATTTCTCGATCTAGCTTCATAATCGGCTGGATGCCGATATTCTGCACTTGCAACAGGCGATCCATGTGCTTCAAAGCCGACTCCACCTGTGCCACCAATTCCTCCGGCTCAAAGGGCTTAACCATGTAAACATCTGCACCCGTATTGAGACCACGCACCCGATCCGCCGTTTGCCCACGCGCCGATAAAAAGATCACCGGGATCCAATCAGTAGCAGAATTGGACCGAATCGTCTCTACAAAAGTGTAGCCGTCCATCTCCGGCATCATCACATCACAAATGATCAGATCAGGGGTGAAATTGCGCATTGCCTCTAGCCCCTCTCGACCGTTACTGGCCGAAATCACCTCATAGCCGCGAAACTCGAGGTAATCCTTGACCAAGAGGATCAAGTTGGGATCATCATCAATGAGCAACAATCGCTTTTGATTATCCACGGTTTGACTTTTGCTAAAGAGAAAAGTGGTCACAGGGGCCTTTGGAGATCCATCTCAGCTTAGGTGTGGCAGCAATGCTGGCTGTTGTGCAGAGCATAGGATTGACTCGCTTGAGTTCATCTCCGTCAAAACCACTAAGCCTAAGCCAGCAGGATGCACCAACGCTACTGCACGAGAGGGAGTACAACAGTCATGATACTCATAGATCCGGTAGTTTACTGAATCTGCACTGGTACAATTTGACCTGTCTTGCCAGCACGCAGATCTCCAGTTGCACTTACAACAACTCGCTCCAAGGATACCCACTGCAACTCTAGACTTAGATTTTTCACCCATGACAGTTTACGAAAGACAGGTCAGGGCTGCTTGCCCTGCGTACCTGAAGCGATCAAGGTTGATGGGATTCATGAACTTAGCCCTTCTTCCTTAAGGCATCCCTTGCCCATGGGCACATGGACAGGGCTAATAGAGAATAGAAAAAAGCCTGAGCCGAGGGAAATTAGGGTGGAAAAGGGCACACTAGTGGAGTTCCGTCACAACAGTGATCGTGTGTTGGCGGTAGTTCAGGGAACAGAAGGGAAGAAAAATCTATTACTGGGAGTTCCCTCAGGGCAAGTCCACAGCGTTCATCCCCGTCAGATTACCTTTGCCATAAACGGCAGCTCCAGCTTCACCCCTTCTGATATTCCCGGTTTTTGGGAGGCGGTACAAGCCAAGTTGGATCCCGAGAGTCTGGCGGTTGCTTGGGAACTGGTGCAAGAAGAGCGCCACGCCTTCAGTCTGGTGGAGCTAGCTCAGTTGTTGTTTTCCGATGACTCCCCCATTTCTACCTATGCCACCTATCGTTTGCTCAGCGAGGATCGTACCTATTTCAAGCCAAAAGGGGAGGGATACGAACCGCGCACGCCGGCTCAGGTGAAGGAGATCCTGCATCAAATGGCTGTCACCCGGCAGCGGCAGCAGGAACAGGCGGAGTTTGAGGCCCATCTGCAACAGGCTCTGGCCGGGCAAAAACAGGTCTGGACCCCTGCCGAACGAGCGCGCTTGGAATTGCTGGAGCGCCTGGCTTTACAGGGGGCAGCAGCAGGGATCCGCAACCACGAGGATCTCTCCCAAAACCTCAACCCTTCAGATCGAGAGCGGGCCCTCCAGCTGCTGCAGCAGATGGGTTTTCCTCCTAGCCCGCAAGGGGCCTTTGATGCCTTGGTTGCGCTAGGGCTATGGAGCCGCCACGAAAACCTGGCCCTACGTCTGACAGGGATCCCGACTCAGTTTCCCAAGGAGGTGGAGCAATACACGCAAACCTTGCTGGAGAATCCCCCAGCCGAAAGGGTGGCCCGCCGTGATCTCACGGCTTTGCACACCTACACCATCGACGATGCCAGCACCCGTGATATTGACGATGCCCTCAGTATCGAGTCTTGGTCGGAAGAGCAGGTGAAACTGTGGATCCACATTGCTGATCCCAGCCGTTGGGTGCAGTGGGGGGATCCCCTTGATCTCGAGGCCCGTAAGCGGGGCACGAGCGTGTATCTACCAGAACAAGTAATTCCGATGTTTCCGCCACAACTGTCCACCGGTCCGATGAGCTTGGTCCAAGGGGAGGTTCGGCCTGCTCTCAGCTTCGGCGTTGTGCTGGGATGCGAGGGTCAGATCCACGACTTTGAAATTTGCCTCAGCCACATCAAGGTGACCTACCGCCTCACTTACGAAGATGCTGACGAAATGCTGGAGCTAGGGGCGGAAGAAGAACTCACTGCCATTGCTCGGGCAGCTCAGTGGCGCTATGCCTGGCGTCTGGCCCAGGGGGCAATCCAGATTGGCCTACCGGAGCAAGATATCAAGGTCATTGACGAGATCCCCCATCTGCGGGTTATCGAAGATACTCCCTCTCGCCAGATGGTGGCGGAAATGATGGTGCTTACTGGAGAAGTGGCAGCTCGCTTTGCCTACCAAAACGGGATCCCAGTGCCCTATCGCCTGCAACCGGCTCCCGATTTGCCCCCCCCTGAAACCTTGGATCTGTATCCACAGGGGCCGGTGCGGTCTTTTGCCATTATGCGCTGCCTATCGCGGGCAGAAGTGGGTACACAACCGGGCCGACACACAGGCTTGGGCCTAGATGCCTACTGTCAGGTCACCTCCCCCATTCGCCGCTATGCAGATTTGCTGGCCCACTACCAGATCAAAGCCTTTTTGCAGGGGGATCCCCCACCTTTGACAGAGTCCGACGTGCAGCAGGTGTTGCTGGCTTTGGAGCCGGGTACTGCCGAAGCCATTCAGGTGGAACGCAAATCCAAACGCTACTGGAGCATTGAATACCTGCGCCTGCGACCGGGTCAGGTGTGGCGGGCTTTGGTGCTGGGCTACCTGCGTGAGCAGGAGAATCTGGTGCTGGTGATGTTGGATGAGATTGCCTTTCGGGTGCCGGTGCGGCTGGAACGCCAGATCCCACTGGGGGCCTGGATTGAACTGGAAGTGGTGCAAGCGGATCCCCGTGCCGATGTCATCGAACTGCAGCAGGTGAAAGACCGGTAGCCAACCCTAGCCTTATTTAACTCTTTAACTAAAGAGTAACAAAATCTAATTGGTTCGGTGTGCCTCTGCCCAAGCAGGGATCCGCGCCGACAGGATTTTGAGTGCGTAACCACCTCTGCAAAAGGGCACAACAGAGAGGGGGTTTTCCTGTCCACGGTTGAGCAAGAGGATCCCATCCTGCTCCTGCCAGCTGGGCAGGTGGCTGCTGGGTCGGTAAAGATCGGTAAAGAACAGACCCTTTGCTGCGACAGTTCGGCGTGGGATAAGCAGATAGGCAGGTTCTCTCTGGCAAAAGGGAGCCGACTGAACTGGCCTTTGCAGTTGCTGTTGGATCCAGGCACTGTGGTTGTGCAGGATATCCGGGATCCGGCTGCGGTCAAAGCCGGTGGGGAGCACCAGTTGCCAACCCTTGTGAGGGGAGTATTTCAGGATGACCCGCCGGTCCCGCGAGCTTTCGCGGATGTGAAGATTTGGCCAGGGATCCCCCTCTACTGAGACAGCTCTTTTGCCTTGCTCAGGATGGGTCACCAGAACCGCTCCTACCCTCTAGGTTAAGGAGATTCTATTGGATTGGCAGGGCGGGAGAAAACCCACATCAGGCTTTAAGAAAATCCACCAGCTGCTGCAACCGTTCCCAGGCTGCTCCACTGGCCAGAATCTCGCGGGCCTGGGCAATCCCAGTTACCCAATCGGGGGTAGCTCCCGCCACCTGCAATGCCAAGGCAGCATTCAAGGCCACCACATCCCGCTGGGCCGGTTCCCCAGATCCTTGCAGAACTTGGGTAAGGATGGCGACATTCCCCGGCAATTCCCCCCCTTTGAGAGCGTGGGTAGGAGCCGGGGTCAGTCCATAGGCTCGCGGATCGAGAACTTCTGCTTGCACCCTGCCCTCGGTCAGGATTCCCAGATCAGTGGGTTGCTCCAGTCCTGCTTCATCCAGGTGCTCACGGCTGTGCAAGACAATGGCTGCTTCCCGTCCCAACAACTGGAGGGCTTCCGCCAGAATCGGCACCAGTTCTGGAGCATAAACGCCGATCACCTGCCGATTGGGATAAAAAGGGTTCACCAAGGGGCCGAGCAAATTGAAGATAGTCCGTATTTTCAAGGCCCGCCGATAGGGGGCTACCGCTGCCATGGCCGGATGCCAGTTGGGGGCAAACAAAAAGGTGATGCCCACTTCTGTGACGGCAGCTCGTACCCGCTCCGGCTCAGCCTTGAGGTTAACCCCCAGCGCTTCCAAGACATCCGCAGATCCCACCTTGCTCGAGGCAGAACGATTGCCATGCTTAACCACCGGGATGCCGGCAGCGCTGACCACAAAAGCCACTGCTGTGGAGATATTAAAGGTGCCGGCTCCATCCCCGCCTGTGCCACAGGTATCCACCAGTAGGGGTAAATCCAGGGGGGATCCCAGGGAAGCTCTCTGCAGAACCCTGGCCATTCCCGCCAATTCGGCGGCACTGACTCCTTTAGCCTGGAGAGCGGCCAGGATGGCCCCCGAGACCACCTCCGGCACCTGCTGGTTAAGCCAGCCTTGCATCAGCTGCTCAGCTTGGGCTTCCGTCAAGGACTGTCGATCCAGCAGTTGCGCCAGAAGCTGGGGCCAGAGATCGGCAGACTCGGTCATAGAAAGGGTTCCTCAGAGGAGCGTCAAGGGTTCATAGGTACTGTACAGCTTTTTTAGCGGTATCCATGCCGGCTGGTGCAGAGGGATCCAGGGCTTGACCGGGATCCCACTCGAAATCCGGGAATGGTTGCGTTTTTACCTCACAAATCCCGCAGCCCAGGGATCCCAGAAAGGGGCAAGCGCCGCCAAAGGCTCTCGCTTCCGTCTGGATCGATCAAGCGCCAAGCCAGTAACCCGGCACTCGAGAGGAGTGTCAAAGCCAGCAGCAGGGTGACAGCGTTCTGTAGGGTCTTGAACATCCGCCAGAAATGGGCCGGTTGCACCGCAGCAGCAACTTTGGAGGGTCTCCCCTGGGAGGGAAGCTTGGCAGCTGCGGGGGATACTGGCTGAGCAGCGGCCACCTGAGTCACAGCAGAGGGGGAAACTAAGATGGAGGCCGGAATGGCCGGCCCCGGCAACCGGTTGAGAGCTGCTACCACTGCCTGGGGGCGCTGAGAGGTGCGGATCCATTGGTTCAGCTCCGCCAGGGAGATGCTGCAGAGATTGCTGTGGCCCAAGGCTTGGATGCGACCCACCAAAGGCCGATCATTGCTCACCAGCACCACCAAGGTGCCCGGTTGTTGCTGGGCCAGGGCATAGGCACACTCGGCAATCGCTTCCTCTAGGCGGGCCCGCTGGCTCAAAGTGCTCGGCACCGCTGACGCGATCGACAGTCCGGCAGGTTGGAGCCCGCCCACCAAAGCTTTGGCTGCAGAGACTTGAAATCCTAAATGGGGCCATTGGCGCAAAAACTCGCGGGCAACCGATTCTTCCTGGGGTTGAATGGCCTGGCGGGTGAGGCGCTCTAGCTCCGTCATAACCGCCCGGGGCAGCACACAAACCCCAAATCTTGCCCACTCTTGCCACAGAGCCGGACGACCGGCCAAAATCACCGGGCTATCGAAAACCAGAAGAGGTGGAATCTCGGCCATATTGCTTGGCCATATTGAGTGTCAGTGGTTTCCTCAATTGTGCCGGTTTCCTGTAGGCTTGGGTAGCCGGGATCCCTCTGGGGGGGCAATGCAGAGACGAATTGCTTGCGGGTAAAGTCGATGTTCTTGCGCTTGGATGCGTTGGTAAAGAGACTCCACCGTATCGTCTGGTAAAACGGGTACAGCAGCTTGGGCCACAATCGGGCCGCTATCCATCTCCAGAGTAACCAAATGTACGGTGCAACCGGTAATTTTCACCCCATACTCCAGGGCCTGCTCAACAGCGTGTAACCCCTTAAAGCTAGGCAGCAGGCTGGGGTGCAGATTCAAGATCCGCCCCGGGTAAGCTGCGATCAAGACCTCGGTTACCAGACGCATCCAGCCGGCCATGATCACCCATTCCACCCGATACTGCTTGAGCACCTCAATAATGGCGGCATCCAAGGCTTCCCGTTGGGTATATTCACGGTGGTTAAGAAGAATGCAGGGGATCCCCAACTGTTCTGCCCGCTGGCGCACATAAGCATCGGGGTTATTGGTGATCACAACAGCAATTTCTGCTTTTAGTTCCCCGGCGCGAATGGCCTGGGCAATGGCGGCGAAGTTGCTGCCGTTGCCGGAAGCCAAAATCCCCAAAAGAACAGGAGCTGCGGGCTCAGGAACGTCGTCAGCATCCGGCCAGAGCAAACTGGGTTGACCCATAGATAGCTAGCCATTGCAGAATGGGCAGCCTCGCTATCTTAGCTTGATTGGCGGGCAGCTAAGCGCCCTGTCTAGCTTTGGGATGAAAGTCGTACCTTGGGCCCGCATCAGGGGGGTCCTGCTGGTCAATGTCCCTTCCAAAACGGACACCGTCAGGCGATGAAGTAGGACTCATGGCCAAGCCCTGCCTCCCCGTAGAACTTGTTTATCCGTTCTGCAAACTCAGGGGGTACTCGTCTGCCCGTAGCCATGGCAGCCAACTGACCAAGAGCAGTCTCCCATGAGTTACCGGCTAGAGATGGAGCAGCATCAGTACAACTGGCTACTGGCGGATGCTTGGATGGGTGGGAAGTAAACCGCTGCCCGGTCAATACTTGCCCGCCGGGGGGCAGTATTGCTGAGCCACGCAAACAGCTCAACTCCCACATGCTGTAAGGCACAAGCAAGGTCGCTGGCGCCGGCGTGCCAAAGGCGCGAAAACTGAAGAAGCTCGCGCTCTACCCCTAGGGTCTGAGTATGTCACCATAAGCACAGTCCAGCCTAGAGGTTTCCATGTCATTTGCCTTTCTGGGTCAGGCGCTGGGCCACTATCCTTTTGCTTCCCAGCGGCGGGTGGTAATGGGAAAGCGTGGTGCAGTGGCTACCAGCCAACCTTTGGCAGCCATGGCGGGTATGGAACTGTTTTGGGCCGGGGGCAATGCGGTGGATGCTGCTCTGGGGATGGCCATTGCTTTAACGGTGGTGGAGCCCACCTCCAATGGCATTGGCTCCGATGCCTTTGCCCTGGTGTGGGATGGAGTTTTGCATGGCTTGAATGCCTCCGGTCGCAGCCCGGCAGCCTTGACTCCCCAACTCTTCACAGGCTATGAGCGGATCCCACCCTTGGGTTGGTTAGCGGTCACCGTACCGGGAGCAGTTTCCGCTTGGCAGGCTTTGCATCGCCGTTGGGGTCGGCTGCCCTTTGAGCGGTTGTTTGAGCCGGCCATTCGCCTGGCCCAGGAAGGGTTTCCCGTTTCTCCGCGCGTTGCCCAGCTGTGGCAGACAGCAGAAAAGATCTATTTACCTCTACGGGAGCCCCAGTATCAGCCTTTCCTGAAAGTCTTTTTCCCTCAGGGGCGTGCTCCTCGTGCCGGGGAGACCTGGGGTAGCCCTCAACATGCCCAAACCCTAGAAATCCTGGCCCGCACAGGCGGAGAGAGCTTCTACCGAGGGGAACTAGCCAAGAAGCTGCTGGCTTTTTCCGACGCCAGCGGCGGGATCCTCTCAACAGCAGATTTGCAGAACCACCAAGCAGACTGGGTAAAGCCAATCTGCACCGACTACCGCGCCTACACCGTCTGGGAAATGCCACCCAATGGGCAAGGGATTGCAGCCTTGATGGCCCTCAATCTCCTAGAAGGGTTTGAGTTGAGCAGAATCCCCTACCATTCCGCTGAGCGCTATCACCTGCAAATTGAGGCCATGAAACTGGCCTTTGCCGATGTGCATCGACAGGTGGCGGATCCCGATTATCTACAGGTGAGCCCGGCACAAATGCTGGATAAAGGATATGCCGAGCGGCGCAGGCGGTTGATCGGCTCTGAGGCCATCCCATTGGCCCGGCCGGGGCTACCCCAAGGGGGAACGGTGTATCTGGCGGCAGCAGATGAAGACTTGATGGTGTCCTTCATTCAGTCCAACTTTGAGGGTTTTGGCAGTGGGCTGCTGGTGCCAGGGACCGGTATTGCCTTGCACAATCGCGGCAGCGGTTTCACCCTTGAATTTGGGCATCCCAACCAAGTTGGCCCTCGCAAACGGCCCTATCACACAATTATTCCTGCCTTTCTTTCCCAGGATGGGATCCCCTTGGGGCCTTTTGGGGTCATGGGGGGTGCAATGCAGCCGCAGGGGCATGTGCAGCTGGTGGTGAATATGGTGGACTATGGCTTGAATCCGCAAGCTGCTCTGGATGCCCCCCGCTGGCGCTACCGACAGGGCAATCAGGTGCTACTGGAGGCAACAGTACCAGAATCGGTGCGGCAGGAGTTGGCGGCGCGGGGTCATCAGGTGCAGGTGATGCTCGACGAAGAGTATGACGGCTTTGGGCGAGGGCAGATCATCTGCCGGGCCGGGGATCCCCTGATTGCGGCCTCGGAGCCACGGGCGGATGGCCTAGCTCTAGCTTGGTGAGGGAACGGGTGAAGCAATCATTCTCTTTTGAAGGGAGACATGCACTGAGTTTTGGAGGGCAGGTCATCGAGATAATTTCTGAGAATGCGGTAGCGATAATCGATCGGGGTTTGCAAGCTAGAAGTTTCTCGATGCATGATGTGAAGCAGGGTAACGATTTGTTGTGCACATTTTGTTGTGCACATTAAGAGCAACATAAGAGCAACATGAGGACGGAACTCAATCATGACCGATATCGAGGGGTTCGATTTGGTAACCTTGAGTTCACAACATTAAGTTCTGTTCCAGAATTCAATACTTCTGGAGCACAAGCTGAAATTCGGGGGTGATCCTGTTGATCACACAGAGGGGATCCGCCCGGCTGAGGTAGTCTTGGCTATCCATCCCAAGCCGAGGGATCCTTTATCGAAGAAGAGGAGAAAGGTTACACTGTTGAAACTGTGGCTGGAGGCTGGCCCGTGCTGTTGACCAAGGGCTTTGAGGTGGAAATGTTCACCGGCACCGCCGCCGGAGAAGTAGTCGGTTTGTCGGATCGCATCTGCCAGGCCTTGCCAGGGTTCGTCTGGGAGCCGGACCGGCGCAATGTTGAGTATATTACCCCTCCTCTGCGTCACTACGAAGATTTGATGTGTGCCCTGTTGCAGCCACGGGCTCGTTTGCGACAATTCCTGCGCAGCCTTGGTCCTTATACCCTGTTGCCAGGCAGTACCCTGGCTTTAGGGGGATCTGACCATTTTCAGCGCTCCGATCCGGATAACCCTTACCACGATTACATTGAGCGCACCTATGGCACCCGCGTGGTGACCGCCAGCATCCACATCAATATCGGCTTGCCAGATACCGAGTCCATCCTGCGGGCCTGCCGCCTGCTGCGGGTGGAAGCACCTCTCTACCTAGCTCTAAGTGCTTCTTCTCCCTTTTTGGAGGGTCGGGTGACGGGATCCCATTCCAGCCGCTGGCAGGTGTTTCCCAAGACCCCGGCGCAGGTGCCCCTATTTCGGGATCATGCCCATTACATCACCTGGATACAGGAGCAGCTGGCTCTGGGCACTATGCAGAATGTACGCCACTTGTGGGCTGCTGTGCGTCCCAATGGCCCGGAGCGTCCCTACCACCTGAATCGAGTGGAGCTGCGTATCTGTGATCTGGTGGGGGATCCGGTGATGATCTTGGCCATTACAGCTTTGCTCGAGGCGCGGTTGTTGCAGTTGCTGGCCGACCCGGAGGCACTGGATCCTTTGCGGGGGGATTTTACCCCGGCGGAGTTGCCAACCCTGTGTGATCACAATGAGCAAGCTGCTGCCCACAACTCGCTGCAGGCCACTTTGATCGACTGGCAAACGGGCCGTGAACGGGTGGCCCAAGAGTGGATTGAGCAGCTGCTTACAGAAGCCTGGCGGATAGGTCAGCCCCAAGGGTTTGGCTGCTTCTTGGCTCCTTTGCAGACGCTGCTAAAACAGGGCAATGAAGCGCAGCGCTGGCTGCAGCAAGTGAACCGGGGATCCTCTCCTGCCCAGGTGTACCAGCAGGCGATTCAGGAGCTAGCTTATCAGGAGCAGAGGATGCTGGAAACCCTCTGCCAAACGGTTGGTTGACCGCCGCAAGGCCGAAGATTCTAGGCTGTTGGGGGCCTGCTCTAAGCTACTCCAGCTGGGGAATTTCCGACCAAAGGGTGGTTTGTTGGCGCAGGCTGAGAAAGTGTCCACCGCCTAGGATCAGGTGATCCAGCACGGGAATGTGCAGCAGTTGCCCCGCTTGCAGCAATTGTCGGGTCAGGGCGAGATCCTCCGGGCTGGGATCCAAGTCGCCGGAGGGGTGGTTGTGGGCGATGAGGATGCGGCTGGCCCCTTGCTTAATGGCGCTGCGAAAGGTTTCTCGCGGGTGAGAGAGGGTTTCGGTGGCCGTGCCCCGGGTTACCACTTGCTGGCTGAGCAGCCTGTGCTTAATATCCAAATGCAAGACGGCAAAGTGCTCCTGCGTCTCCCACATCAGCTCCCCACTCAGGGCCATGGCTGCTTTCTCTGGAGAATCAATCACGCTTCGCTCCGGTGGAGGGGTTAGAAACACCCGCCGCCCCAGTTCAACAGCAGCCAGTACCGTAGCCGCCTTGGCCGGGCCAATGCCCTCAATTTGGAGTAGCTCCCCTGCTTCTACCTGCCGCAATTGGGCCAGGGGATCCCCCTGTTGTTCTAATTTTTTCAGGAGCAGTTGTCCTAGCCCTACTGCGGAGAGCTTGCCTGGTCCTTGGCCTGTATTGAGCAAAATAGCCAGTAACTCCGCCGTGGAGAGGGTTCTGGCCCCGTAGGTGAGCAACCGTTCCCGGGGACGATCCTGAGCAGGGATATCGCTGATGCGCAACACATACTGGCTCATGGTGCAAAGGTAGGGGATGTTTTCAGCAGCCAAAAGGGTCCCTGTTGCTCAATCGCCTGTATAGCTCCCAGCTGGGCCAGCTCCGCTACAAAAGGATCCCAGGTGACCAGATAATCCGGCATTTGCCCCGTTCTTTGCCAGGCAGATAGCTCCGCTGGAGAGGCAGCATAGGGAACCTGTAAAGGGCCATAAAAGTAGGGGATAAACGAGCGGAATCCGTACAGACCCACTGTCCCCGCCAGATCCGCAGCTGGGATCCCTTCTGCAGAACCGGCAAAGCGCTGAAAAAAGTGAATGGCTCCCCCTTGGGTGTGCTGTAACAGTCGCGGGAACACCCAGCCCCAAGTCAACTGGGCGCTTAATCCAGTAGCCAGAAGTAAACCGGCCCAGCCCCAGCCCTTTTGCCGCCCCAGCATCCAAACCCCACCACCCAACAGGAGCAGCAAAGCCGGGCCATAAGTGTAGAGGGGCCAGTCCACCCCTGCTTGCAAATACCCCCAGGTCAGCCCATCCGTAATGACCATGCCCCAATCCGCCAACCCCTGCCCTTGGGATTCTCCAAGCCAGGGCAACAACAGCCAAATCAGCAGCCAAAATAGGCCGCTCAAGCCCATCCACCCTCCTTCCCAGAGGGTTAGTCGGCTTTGGCCGGCCCAGAGAGATTGCAACCGCAAAGCGGCAAAGTAGGCGCCGATGGGATACAAAAGTGAGGTGTAATGCACCAGTTTGGTCTGCACCACCAGAGAAAACAGTGCCAGTACCATTCCAAAGGCCACCAAGAGCAGGTGATCCACTCGTTGTAGGAGATCCACAGCCGCAGCCGCCGAGCCTAGCCGTAACCCCGCAGACCCCAAGCCCCGGCGTGTCGCTTGCTTCTCCCCGCGGAGAAGCTGCAGAATCTGGGTTAAGGATAGGGCAGCCCAAGGGAAGCACCCCAGCCCAAAGGCCAACAGATGAAAATAAACCGGGCCGGGGTGACCATCCGAGGTGGTGAGGATACGCCACTGGTAACGCATAAACTCCTTCACCCATTGCGGCCCTTGTTGCACCCACTCCACCGCAAACCAGCTCAGGGCAACACCAGCAGCTAACCCCAAAAAGCCTAGGCTCTCCCCCCAACGGGGCCGGGGATCCGGATGCCAGAGTTTGTACCCAGTCCAGATCACAAGGGGCAACCCCAACCCCAGTGGCCCCTTGGCCAGCACTGCCAATCCTAGGGCCAGCGCCCCCACCCCCAGCCAAACTCCACCGGACTGCCTCACCCAGCGGGCCTGCTCCGCGGCCAGCAGGGATCCCAGACCCAAACCCATGCCCAGGTTAAAGAGCGGATCGATTAACCCCGTTTTGGCAAAAAACAGCGGTAAATAGGCCGTCAATAACAGCATCCCCCACAGGCAGCCAAAGCCCACCCCCCGCAAATGGGATCCCCAGGCCACCAAGAGCGCTACCGTGATCCCACCCACCCAAGCATTGGGTAGGCGAGCCGCCCATTCGTTCACCCCCATCGCTCGCATGGCCAGAGCTTGTAGCCAAAAGAACAAAGGCGGCTTCTCAAAAAACGGTTCACCGTTAATCGCCAGCGAGAAGGGATCCCCACTTTCCACCATCTGGCGGGCTAAGCTGCCGTAGATCAGCTCATCCCAATCAAACAAAAAAGGGATCCCTTGCCACCACAGCAGCCACAATCCCGCCAGCAGCCCAATCCCTAGAGCCGGCAGCACCACCGCAGCAGAGAACCTACCCCCAGGCAAAAGCGGCGACGACTTAAGCATGAACCGGCTCAACCTGCAAAACTCGGCCCACCGCCGCAGGGGACTGCATCACCTGCAGCAAAAATTCTACGCATCGCGTATGCGCATGAGCCACCAGACCAAACTCCTCCGTATCGGCAGGCCCTTCCACCCCGCACCAACGGGGAGAAGAACTCTGCAAAGCTGCCAACAGTTCCACCGGGATTGGCCCCCGCGCTACCCCGATTACCTGCGGCAAGGGATCCCGGCGGTAGGCCCCGATCCAGCGCAAGCCCAGCTGAAAGGACCCCGGCCGGAAATTAGGGTTTAAGCTCCCATCCGCCTCAAACTTGCTCAGCATCACTTGCAACGAGTAAATGCGGCTGGTATTGACGGGAGGAGCAGAGGGCAAAATCCGCGCCCGGAAGGTAGGCACCATCTCAGCAAAGGGAATGCGCACCGTTTGCTCCTTCTCAGGTGTGGTTTCAAAGGCATAGCTGTAGGCAGGGCTATCCCAGCCAGTTTGATCCCGCACAAAGAACTTGTAGCGCTGTCCATCCCCTCTCAGGCGCAGTTCTAGGCCAGCAAAGCCAGACAAATCTAAGGGAGGCTCCAGGTTGCGGGTACGGGTAGACACAAACCCCCCAGAATTAGCCGTAGAAACTTGGCCTGTAAACAGCAACTGCTGCCCTCCCCACAGCAACCGGCTTCGGCTTACCCCTCCCATCACTACATCATCCAAAATGCCCCAAAACTCATCCAGAGCAGGGTTAGGTTGGCGAAAATCAAACAGCAGCTGCTCCGTTTGCGGAGTGCAACCGATCTGCTGCAGATAGGTTCGGGCCAGTTCTCCATCCTCTAGACCCAAGAGGACCGTTGCCGCCGTAAAATCCCGGTTAGAATCCAACACCTGTTCGCGTAAGCGGGACGGAGTCCTTACCTGCTGCTGGAGAGCCTCTGCCAATCCGGCTGGCAATCCTTTTCCCAGCAACAACACTTGGGCCAACCGAGAAAACGTAGGTAACACAGGATTGACCTTCGACTTGGGCTGAAAGCCATTCTGTATCCGGCGCCAAGCTTCCGCAAAAGGCAGGGCATCGTAATAGGTTAAGGTATTCAGGAATCGGCCCAAGTCCCAAGACATCCCTACAACCTCAGCACAGATGGCAACTCAACGGCAAAGATCACCAGCAACACTCTCGACGGCCGTAGCTCTGGTCAATACCTACAGGATAGCTACCCCTGCTCTGCTATCCGCTCAGTTTATCAAACCGCTGTCATTTCCTCCCACCACCTGCGTACCGCCCCCTAGCTGAGCCATGAGAATCCCTCTGTCTGCAGCAGGCTAGAGGACAAGAATGCATTTATATTTAAGAATACATTTATACATTTATTATATGAATACATTTACATTTACATTTGCCCTATAGGGCAGTCAAAAACCCTCTCTCACCCTCTTGACAGCACCTAGACAGTCCCAATGTTGTCAAAAAATGTTGCCAAACATCCAGTTAAGGCCTAACTCAAATCTGGCAGCACCTTGCACCCCTCCAGAAAAAGCTCTCGGGTGGGAACCCCACAAGTTCACAATAAAAGGGATCCTGATTTGAAGGTCTCTTTGTGTACAGCATTACCTCATTCCACAAGTCCTACCTAACCTATCTCCTCAAAGACGAATCCAGTGGAGCAGAAGCAGAAATTGTCCCGGAGCGGGGCGGTATTCTCGCCCGTTGGCGTATTGATGGGGAAGAGATCCTCTACATGGATGAGGAGCGCTTCCTGGATCCCGGCCTGACGGTGCGGGGGGGTATTCCAATCCTATTTCCCATCTGTGGCAATCTCCTCAACAACACCTACACCCACAACGGCCAAAGCTACACCCTCAAACAGCATGGTTTTGCCCGCAACCTACCTTGGCAAGTGGTGGATCAGGATCAGGATGGCCATGCTTGCCTGACCTTGATGCTAGAAAGTGAGGCCCAAACTTTAGCTATCTACCCCTTTGAGTTTACCCTTCTGTTCAGCTACCAATTGCAGGGGCGTCAGCTCATCCTCAAGCAACACATCACCAACCGCTCCCCAGAACCGATGCCCTTTTCGCTGGGGTTTCACCCCTATTTCCGGGTGGAAGAGGCAGCCAAACCTCAGCTCCAGTTCCAGATCCCGGCCCAGGAGCTCTATGACCACCGAGAACCCCATCCCGCTAGCGCGCAGCGCAGAACCCCTGTCCCTTTTGCAGGGACTTTCGATTGGACGGCTCCTGAAATCGATGTTGCCTTCACAGCCTTAACGGCCCAAGAGGCAACCGTGGTGGATCCCATGGCCAAGAGAAGGCTAACCCTTACCTACGACAAGCTCTTTCGTACCCTGGTGTTTTGGACCGTGCAGGGCAAATCCTTCTTCTGCCTAGAACCTTGGACAGGGCCCCGCAATGCCCTCATTTCCGGGGAACAGCTGATTCAGCTGCCACCGGGAGACAGCCTAGAAACTCAGTTTGTCTTGCAAGTCGGTGTCCTGGATTGACCGGGATCCCACCCCAGATGGGGACCCTTCAATCCAACTGGCTCTGTTCTTGGTCTGCCAAAACTTGCAGGGCCACTTGCAGCTGCAGCGCTTCTGCCCCCTGACCTAACTTGGTTTGGAGCGTCGGGCCCACAAGACGCTCTACAGCATGGCAAAGACGACGCAAATGGGGGGTACTGGCACCGATATGACCGTCCAATCTCTCAGCTAGGGATCCCAGGCGTTTCCAGGTGGTCCACAGGCGGACCAGGGTCTGCTCCAGTTGAGCGGCTTGGCTCAGCAAATCCGCTGTTAAATTCAGCAACCCTAAGCGCAGGGCCTCCTCCAGTGCTCCCTCCAAATCCAGCCCTTCTTGCTCCTGCACAGCCTGCACCTGAGCAGCAGATTGTAAATAGCGAGCCAGAAAACGAGCCTCGGCAGTTGCTTGTCTAAGGGTATCCACATCCGGGTTAAGGGCAATTTCTGCTTGGAGAGCTTGCCGATGGGATCCCGGCAATTTTTCCAGCTCTCGCACCAAAGGGGTGAGATAGCGAGTTGGAAGGCTCTGTTCTGCAGCCTTAGCCCGCACCGGAGCCGGGAGTAACTCTGAAGTCGCAGCCGTCCACTCATCCGTGAGATCGCGTACCTGTTTTCGGGTGATGCGCTGGCCTTGCTGAGCTGCTTCCACCACCATTTGCTGGACAGGCGGTGGAGCTTGGGCGGTTTCCAAAAAGGCGCGTTTGCTGAAGCGCTCCACTGTCTCTGGGGCCAACTCCTGGGTCTGCATGAGGCTATCGGCACTCTCTGCCAGCTGCAACAGCGCATAAGCTCGACTTTTGCTGATCTCGCGATCTTTCAGCCAGTGGAGAAAGCCACTGCCCCGTCCATTCCCCCGTTGCTTTTCCCGATCCCGTACCACCCGCAGAATACGCCCGCGCCAAATCTCTGTTTGTAGATCAAAGCGGTCACACACTTGCCAAGCTTGTTCCACCTGCTGCTCAAACTCTGCTTCTGGCAAAGCTTCATCAGTGGGATCCGGCAAAGCCAAATCCGGCAGGGATGCCATGGGTGGCCAAGTTTGCAGGGGGATAGCCGCTGCTTCAAGAGTCTCCATTCCTACTTCTCACACCTAAGCCGACCTATTATGACAGAGCTTCTCGGCAAGTTCAGTCCCCAACTCCAGGAGGTGTTGCTCCTCCTACAAAAAGCGTGGGGTCAAAAAGCGTGGGGTGATGAGGATTTTCTTACTTGTTGGCTTTACTTATTGGCTTTGATGGATTCAGCGGGCGGGGAGTGTTGTTGAAGTCGTCCGGATCGAGTAGAACCATGCGTTTACGGATGATCGCGGACTTCGAAGGTCTGGATCAAGGTCGAATGGAGTTGAACGGCCAGGATGTCTCCGGCTGACTCCCTCACCAACAGCAGGTAAACACCCTATTTCAGGACTATGCCCTCACATGACGGTAGCAGACCCTGCCGGCTACAGCCTGATGCTTCGGGGCATCCCCGCCAAGGAGCACCCAAAACGGGTCTAGGAGGCGCTGGACTTGGTGCAACACCCGAGATGGGATCCCGTAAACCGGGTCAGCTGTCTTGTAGGTCAGCCATGAGTTAGCAGAAGCTCTAACCATGAGCAACCCCATCACCGTGTTTCATCAGGGGCACATCGAACAACTGGGATCCCCACCAAAAACTGTACCAACAACCGACCCCCTGCTTTGTGGCGAGCTTTATCGGGAAACCAGCCTGGGATCCCCGGCCTGCCTGGTTTCCCTTGCAACTGGAACACATTCAAATGGGCCTACCCGGGAAGGAGATGCCGGCTGGGTATTGCCACCTGACGGTCAGATCTGCGATACCGCCTATTTGGGAGTTTCCCTGCGCTAGCAGGTGTGTATACCCGGCATCGAGACTAACTTTGGCTTGACAACCTAACCTTAACAGCAACTCACAACGGCTATGGGAAGGAGCAGAGGTGATTGTAAGTTGGCATCCTGAGCAGATACCGTATCCCAGAATCAGTCTCTACCGAGGGAAAGGTGGAATTGGGTTGCTCCTAGAGCAGATAGAGCAAAACAAACAACACAATCCAAACCCCATCCACAAAGTGCCAGTACACCTCAGCAGCCTCAACCCCAAAGTGATACTCAGGGCTGTAGTGGCCGGGTTTGAGGGAGCGCCACAGCACCGCCAGAATAAACAGCAATCCTGCCGCCACATGCAAACCGTGAAACCCGGTCAGAACATAGAAGGTACTGGCAAACAGGTTGGTGGTCAGACCAAACTCCAGATGGCTGTACTCATAGATCTGCCCCATCAAGAAAATCGCTCCCATCAGGGCCGTGAGGGAAAACCACAGCCGTAGACCCCTAACATTGTTGGCCTTGATAGCAGGTTTGGCCTGGTGAATGACAAAACTGCTGCCAATCAAAATCAGGGTATTGATACCGGGCAGAAGCAATTCCCGCTCCGGTGTGCCTTCCGGAGGCCAGACAGGAGAGTTGAGGCTGAAGGCTAAATAGGCAATGAACAACCCCAAGAAAAGACAGGCTTCCGCTACCAGAAACACCAAAATACCAAATAGCCGGTGATCAGGGTGCTCGGCATGGACAGCCTTAGCCTGAGTATGACCAGCCACCAGCATGTCAGGGGCGAGGGATCCTTGCATAGTCTGTATCCGTTGGGTTCAAAAAGGGCTACTAAACAAAGTCAAAAGGACAAAGTGGCAACCTCGCTAGGAGTGGGGAGCTTCTGTGTCCATCAGCGCTAGCTCCCGCAAAGTTTTTAATTGGCTCGCAAAATAGTCCAGAGTTTCTTTGCTATGGGTGCCGTAGTCATAGGGGCCCGTCAGCAAAATCGGATCCCCATAAAAGTTTTGGTGGGGTGGGGGGGAGGTGGTTGTCCACTCCAGGCTCAGAGCTTCCCAGGGATTGTCTCCAGCTTTTGGCCCTGCCAGCCAAGAGTAAATGGCATTAAACAGGAAGGGCAGGGTGGAGATAGCCAAGATAAAGGCTCCCACCGAGCTAATCCAGTTGAGATCGGCAAATTGCGGATCATACTGAGCCACCCGCCGCGGCATCCCCATCAGACCCAGCTTATGCATCGGCAAAAAGCAGATATTAAAGCCGACAAAGGTAAGAACAAAATGGACCCGCCCCCAAAATTCATTCAGCATCCGACCGGTCATTTTGGGAAACCAATGGTATAGACCGGCATAAATGCCAAACACACTGCCCCCAAACAACACATAGTGCAGGTGGGCCACCACAAAGTAGGTGTCATGAACGTGAATATCCAGCGGCACAGAAGCAAGGATAATACCGCTCAGGCCCCCAACCACAAACATAGAGACAAAACCCATACCAAACAACATGGCGGAGGTAAAGCGGATTTTGCCCCCCCACAAGGTGGCCAGCCAGCTAAAGACCTTAATGCCTGTCGGCACGGCAATGGCCATGGTGGCAATCATAAAGAACACCCGCATCCAATCTGGGGTACCACTGGTGAACATGTGGTGGGCCCAAACAATCAACCCCAGAAAGCAGATGGCCAAGCTGGAATAGGCAATGGCTTTATAGGCAAAAATCGGCTTGCGAGCGTGTACCGGTAAAATCTCTGAGATCATGCCAAAGACCGGCAAGATCATGATGTAAACCGCTGGATGGGAGTAAAACCAGAACATGTGCTGGTACACCACCGGATCCCCGCCGCCGGTAGGGTTAAAAAAGGCTGTTCCGGCCAACAGATCAAAGCTGAGCAGGATCAAGGCCCCTGCCAGAACGGGTGTGGCGATTAAAGTTAAGACCGAAGTGGCCAGCATTGCCCAGCAAAAGAGGGGCATATCCTCCAGCTTCATCCCTGGCATGCGCATTTTGAGAATGGTAACGAAGAAATTGACCGCCGCCAAAATGGAAGAGGTTCCCCCCAGCAAAATACTTAGAATCCACAGCTCCTCTCCCAGCTTGCCGCTGATCAAACTGAGGGGAGGATAGGAAGTCCACCCTGCCGCCGGTGCTTCCGTTAACAGGCTCACCAGCAACAGGATCCCAGTGGGTGGGATCATCCAAAAGGCCACCGCATTCAGCTTGGGAAAGGCCATATCCCGCGCCCCGATCATCAACGGCACCAGGTAGTTGCCAAAGCCCCCCACCAGAGCCGGCACAATCCACAAAAAGATCATGATCGTGGCATGGACGGTAAAAGCGCCGTTATAGCGCTCAAATCCCAAAAAGTCCGCCTCTGGGGTGGCCAATTCTGCTCGTACTGCCGTCGCCAGTGCTCCTCCCACCAGATAAAAGAAAAAGGTGGTGACCAAGTATTGGATCCCAATCACCTTATGGTCCGTGGAGAAGGTAAAGAAGCGCCACCAAGGTTCAGACAACAACTCTATCTTGACTAAAGAAGATGCTGAAGAAGCAGAAGCCAGGTTTGGATTTTCGTATAACTGGGTCATGACAAATGTGCTCCTAAAGGGCGCAAGAGGAAAGGGATACCCCAATCTCTAAAAACATCAGAGACAATTCATGAATTCATGCTTGTCTGGTTTGTCTCGTCCGATCTGTCTAGCCGAATCTGTCTAGCCGGAAAACTGGGATCCCTGCTGCAGAGCTTGGTGGATATCCGCTGGGATCCCCAGCCGTTGCTGCTGTGCCCTGGCAAAGGCAGATTCAGATTGAGGAGCCAGAGCCAGAGTGCTGTCGTCAGGACGGGTGGCTAGAATCTGCTCTTGCTGCCAACGCTCAAACGCTTCTGGAGTTTCCACAAACAACTGACCAGCCATTACCCCGTGATAAGGGCCACACAACTCAGCACAGATGATCGGGTACTCCCCTAACTGGCTCGGCACAAACTCCAGATAGGTCTCCCGCCCAGGGATAACATCCTGCTTGAGGCGAAACTGAGGTACCCAGAAGGCATGGTTCACATCGAGAGCCGTCATCTCCAGACGAACCCGCTTATTGAGGGGCAGGTGCAACTCACCCGCTACTAACCCTGACTCAGGATAGGTAAACACCCAGGCATACTGCATCCCCTGCACCTGTACAACCAACTCCGGTTTGCCCACCTCCTTACCGGGAACCACCACAGGCGTGTAGGCATAGCCGGAATCTGCCGCTCCATGGTCAGGCTCCTCCATGGCCATGGTCATCTCAGAGGCAGCCATCCCAGAGTGGGTATGTCCACCCATACCAACACCGCCATTAATAGCCTGATATACATCCAGGCTGGATAACCCTAGCCAGAGGATGATCACAGCCGGTATGGCTGTCCAGACAATTTCCAGGAGGACATTGCCATGGTTGGGATCCCCGTCCCCCCAGTCACCACGGCGTTTGCGGTAGCGAATAGCTGTGTAGATCAGTACCCCCTGCACGATCAGAAAAATGCCGGTGGCAATGGTGAGGGTGCTGTTAAAGAGGCTATCGAACAGAGGGGCAGAATTGGCAGCTGATGCCGGAAGAAGATGATGGTTTTGCCCGTACCAAAGACTGGTAACGGTCAGGAGGATCCCGATACCAACCAAAATGATGTTGCTAAGCGCACTCACGACTATTGTCCACCCAATGCAAGGTACATCCACCTTAACAGGGATCCAAAGATACCCAACGGATCTTGGCCTAGCCAGGTGTAGCCTCTCCATTTATAGATCACAGAGGTTGCAGGCAATTAAAGAGACTTATGGATCTCTTCAGAATTGGAGAAGAATTGGGGCTGGGATTCCAAGTCACCCTGGGGTGATGGTCTCAAAGAAAATCTTAAAAAGCCTTCGCTCTCCGCAAAACTGCTTTTAGGATTCATTAAAGAGGTGTCCTCCTCTGATCTGACCTGGTGATCTGAAGTTTTGGCTGGGTTTAATAACCTCTTTTTTTCTGTGATGGATTCTTCGATTTCTCAATCTCAACCTTCCTATCGTGATTGTTCACCCTCTGGCTTGCTTTCCCAGCGTATGGGACGGGTGTTGCTAGGGCTGGCAGTGGCCACCTGGCTACTCATGGGCTTGGGCAGTGCTACTCGGGTCATGAATGCGGGTCTGTCTTGTCCGGATTGGCCTCTGTGCTATGGGGAAATTGTGCCTAGCCAGCAGATGAACTTGCAGGTGTTTCTAGAATGGTTTCACCGCGTAGTGGCTGCTGGGGTGGGATTGGCAACACTGACCTTAATGGGGTTTGCCTGGTTGAAGCGCCGGTCTTTGTCCGCTGGGTTGCCCTGGGGCTTGAGTTTTGCGTTTGGGCTGATTTTGGTGCAAGGGATCCTTGGGGGGCTGACGGTTACGGAGCTATTGCGCTTCGACATTGTCACGGCTCACTTGGGCACGGGGTTATTGTTTTTTGCTACGCTCCTTACCCTGGGGCTGGCGGTTTTGCCTGGTTTTACTCCGGTCTCTGAAGGGTCTGAGCAACCGGGATCGGTGGGGTATCTACCCTGGCTTGGTGGGGTCGCCGTGTTGCTGGTATACGGCCAGAGCCTTTTGGGGGCCTTGGTGGCTTCCCAGTGGGCTTTGCACCAGTGCTTTGCTGCTGGAGAGCTGTGTGGTGTGATGAATGGCCATCTGTTAGGGGTAGTCCCCGCCACGGTTGGGGTACTGATGGTTGCAGTAGGTACCGCCCTGAGGCGCAAACGGATCCCGAAAATCCTGAAGGTCTTTAGTCACTCGGCCGTGCTGATTTTGCTGGCCCAAGTGGGGATCGGCATTCTCACCTATCGTTACCGGCTGCAGGTAGAACCCTTAACGGTAGCCCATCAGATGGTCGGAGCGGCTTTGTTGGGCTGTCTAGTAGGCTTCACGGTGCTGGCTTGGCAGATGCAACGCAGGGCTAGCCGTAACGGGGAAAGACTTTCTCCGGTGGATCGGAAGCAAGTGGCCGTGACAGCAGAAATTACCAGTGAGTGAGTTCCATGCAAGATGTTTTCCAAGGTCAGTCAACGCGGATCCCTTTTCAAACTCGCCATCACCAAACCGTACCTCAGGTCCTTCGCAGCTACAGTCAGTTAGTCAAGCCAAAGATTATTGCTCTGTTGTTAATGACCACGGCAGGGGCCATGTGGATAGCGGGCAATACCGATCCGGTTAGGTTTGCCATTACTCTCCTGGGGGGAGGCATGGCGGCTGCGGCTGCCAATACCATCAACATGGTGTATGACTCAGATATTGATCGGCTGATGGAGCGAACCCGCCACCGCCCTTTACCCTCTGGTCGCATTCAGGCCCGCGATGCTCTGATTTTTGCCGGGATCCTGGCTTTGGCTGCTTTCGGCCTACTGGCTGTTTTTACCAATGGGCTGGCTGCTGGTTTGGCCATGGCCGGGATCCTGGTGTACGTAGGGGTTTACACTCATTGGTTAAAGCGCTCTAGCACCCAAAACATTGTCATCGGCGGGGCAGCAGGGGCGATCCCTCCCTTGGTGGGCTGGGCAGCGGCCACCGGTGAACTGAGCTGGGCGGCTTGGGTGCTGTTTGCCATTATTTTCCTGTGGACACCGCCCCACTTCTGGGCCCTAGCCATTTTGAAGCAGGAGGACTACGCCCGTGCCGGGGTGCCGATGTTACCGGTGGTGGCCGGAGAAACCCACACGGCTCTCCAGATTTTGCTCTATGCTCTGTTGATTGTGCCGGTGAGCCTGTTGCTGGTTTACCCCTTACAGGTACTGGGAGCCTTTTACCTGGGTGTTGCTGGTCTACTTGGAGCCCTGTTCATTTGGAAGGCGGTACAACTGCTTCAGGCTCCCCAGGATCGGGAGCGAGCCGCATCTCTGTTTGGGTTTGCCAACCTCTACCTGCTGCTGCTGTGTGGGGCGATGGGCTTGGATGGTTTGTCCTGGACTCATACCCTTTGGGGACAAGTGACGACGTCCCTACGAAGCATCTACACCGCCTGGATCGGATCCCTGAGCTGAGGTGTTGATAAAGCCGTCGAGTCTTTCAAGATTATTAACTTATTAATCTTTATTGATCTTCATATCTTGCTCTGCTGTTTGGGGCTCTTGGGCCGACCAGACGTTCCTCCGGTCCAATCTGCAGATACGGAGCACATTCCCTATTCCCAGAGCCGCCGAATTGGGGCACGGTGTAAGAGTCGGTGTGTCTCTGCTAACAAATCTGGGATCGGCAGCTGTTCCGGGCAGCGGGGTAGACAGTCTCCACACTCACTACAGTGATCCGCTGTTACTCCCGGGAACCAATGGCCGGCCTGGCCAAACATGTTGTAGCGGTACTGGCCAAACTCAGTCATATCATGGGCAAGTGCCAAGTTTCTCAAGCGCAACACCTCAGGAATGTGGATCCCTTCCGGACAGGGTAAACAGGCGTAGCATTGAGCACAGCGCGTCGAGCCGAGGCGCTGCTCTTCTGCTTCCTGTAACCGTTTCTGCACGCGAAGACCCTCCACCCACCACCGTTCCGGATCCCGTAAACTGGCCAAAGCTGTCTGCAACTCTTGCGGGTGGGTAATACCCAAACTCAGGGTGTGAATACGCGGGTTAGCCAGCAAAAAACGGTAGGCAAACTCCAATGGGCTAAAGGGCTGGCAGGCTTCTTGTAAGCGTTGCGGCGGCCGATAAAGCATTCCCCCCTTATCGGCAGGAGAAATGATAAAAACCCCCATATCTTGCTGGCTGGCTGCTTCTAGGACAGGCTGATTGTGCTGCTGGAAAAAGTGGTAGTGCAAATTCACAAAATCAAAACATCCCGTTTGAATGGCCTGCAGGATCAAATCCAAAGATCCATGGGTGGAAAAGCCGATGTACCGCACCCAGCCCTCTTGCTGCGCCTGTCGCAGTACCGGCAACCCCTCCTGCAGTACCCACTGCAGATGTTCGGGTCGATTGATGCCATGAAAAGCAAATTGATCCAAGTAATCCACCCGCAAGCGAGTCAGGGATCCCTGTAGATGCTCCCTCAAGCGGTCTTGCGAATCGGCTGTGGGTGTTAATTTACTGGTTAGAATCAGGCGGTGGCGTGAAATGGGTAATGCTGACAGAATTTGACCCAAGAGTGCTTCCGCATGACCATAAGCTTGTGCTGTCTCAATATGGTTGATACCGACCGCAATAGCAGCCTCGACAGTAGCCTGAGCCTGAGCAGGGGGTACATTCACCAAGCGCATACTGCCCAAGGAGAAAACAGAAATCTGCTGTTCAGTGCGCCCAAACCGGCGGTAAAGCATGACATTCTGCATCTAAAGCATGACATTCTGCATCTTAGGTTTTGCCCCAAACAACCCAGGCCGGCTTGAACGATACAGCCCTCTTAGCAATCACCTCCTGCACTTCTGCAGTCCCTCTGTCGCACCTGGGCGAGGGATTGACGCTAGGGGCAATGTGTCGTGTGATCTGCGCGCAAGTTGTAATGGATGCAAATGAAGGTGGGCGATCAGCTAGGTGATGTGAGCGTACCGGGCGGCGGTAGGGCAAGCATCTCCCGTGCGTGTTGGCTCGGCGCCCGTCCGTGCGTTCTTGCGCCCATTTGGCGCCGGCACGCCATCGAAGTCATCGTCAGGCGCGCAGGCTCTCTTCGCCGGCAGCAACCTATCGAGGCTCATCGTCCAACGGGCTGCGCACGGCCAAACCGCCGCGCTAGAGGACATGGGTGGGGATCATGGCCGTCTTCACGTCCTAATGCCCAAGGAGTTCCTGCACCGTGCGGATGTCGTCATGCGCCTCGAGGAGATGAGTGGCGGAGGGTGTGGGGGCCGACCCGCTGAGGGATGCCGGCCGCCTGCACCGCTACACGGATGGCCTTCTGCACGGGATGTTCGTGGATGTGGCGGCGAC
>CALFBB010000024.1 GCA_937944885.1 uncultured cyanobacterium | reverse complement strand
TTGCCCACAGGGGAGTTGGGGGCTCTGCTCAGCGGCGGCTGGATCCCCGTTCTCAATATCTTGGTTGCCATCAAGGTGGCTTTGGGTTCCTGGGCAGCGATTTTAATCTTTATTCGCTACCGGGGCTTGTTGTAAAAGAATAGGTTGGTCTCCTCGGCTCCAGGGTATGGATCCTAACCAGAAGCCTTCTGTCAGGAAATCGCTAAGATCAGTCTGTTCTGTTGAGAGGGGCCTGTTGTTGCCACCCATGCCTACATTCCATGGAGCGAGCTCCCAGCCTTTGCCCTCCGAGTTGGCTCTCCCCCGCTATGGGCATTCACAAGTCTGGCATTGGCGGGGTTGGCGGGTTCACTTTACTTTTACCCCCAGCCGCGCTCAATCAACCACCGGACAGGTTAACTTAACTGCGGCCCCAGCCCTTTTGATCCATGGGTTTGGGGCTTCTGTAGGCCACTGGCGACACAACATTGTCCCTTTGGGGGCTCAGCGCTCGGTGTACGCTTTGGATTTGCTGGGGTATGGGGGCAGCGCCAAGCCGGAGATCACCTACACCGTTGATCTGTGGGTGCAGCAAGTGCATGAGTTTTGGCAAGCCCACATCCAGCAACCGATGATTCTGGTTGGCCACTCGATAGGGGGATTGATCGGGGTGATCGCGGCTGCTCGTTACCCGCAGATGGTAAAGGGTCTGTGTTTAATTAGCTGTGCGGATGGCCCTCATCCGGAGGAGTTACCCGCCCCATGGGATAGTGTGGTGCAGGCTCTCTGCAGTGGGATCCTAGCGGTGCTGGGGTGCCCGCTCACCTATCCGTATTTGTTCAACTGGTTACGGCAAACGGAGGTGCTGCGGGGCTGGATCAAGAATGTCTACAAGCGGGATGAGCAAGTAGACGATGAGTTGGTGCAGATTTTCCAGAAACCGGCCTTTGAACCGGGGGCTGCCCATGTGTTTTTGGATAGCTTGAGGGCCATTCTCAGCCGTCGCTTTGACAGCCCCAAGCGGCTATTACCTACCCTGAGGATGCCGATTTTGTTAATTTGGGGCCAAGAAGACCCGGCTGTACCCAGTTTTTTGGCGGATCAATTCAAACGTTGGCAACCGGCGCTCACCCTGGTGAAGTTGCCGGGGGTTGGTCACTGTGCCCATGATGAGTTGCCCGATTGGGTGAATGTGTTGATTGGCGAGTGGGCTGCCAGTTTGGAGGTGAGCTCAGGTTACGGCGCGGGAGCTGGGTTGCTTGGTCCTGGGGTAGAACCTCAGGGCAATGCACCGGTCGGCTAAGGCAGGAAGTTCACCTGAGACTGTTGCTGGCTGCCTATGCTGGCTCAGCGCAAGCGGGAATAGGGACGGGGGTAGGGTTTGAGCATTTGCCGAGCCAGGTACACCTGAAAGGTTTGCACCACTGCCCCTGCCCGCAGAAGAGGAAGGGTGGCCACCGGTTCAAGGCTGGCAAAATAGTCGCCATAGGTGGCCGGGATCCCTTCAGGGGGCTGAAATTGCTTTGAGGTGATCAGCAACCCATCTTGTCCCAATCCATCCTCGGGCTTTGACCAGAAGGCAAACCCCCGCAGATCCCGATCCAAGCAGGTGAGGGGCTTATCCGTCAGGGGGGCTAGGGCCATGCCAATCTGCCCCGCCAAAAAGTAGGCATTGGTAAAGATAAAGTCAGCCTCCGCCAGGGCCGCTGCCAAGGTTGCGTTGGTTTGGAAGCTCTGCCGCAGCTGCTCAATTTCAATCAGTTGAGTTGAGGGATCCCGTTCTACTGGCCAGAGCCCCAGCCCCCCTGGCGCCTGCAACAAACCATAGCGCACATGGGTCAACCCGACCCCCAACAGCAGCACCACCACTAGCCCTGAACCCACCAACCAGCGCCCCACCTGTCTCCACCCCTGCCAATGGGATCCCAGCAGCAAGGTTAATACCCAAAACCCCGGCATCGGCCAAGTGGGCAAAATCTGGCGGTAGCCCCCCATCACCGTAAAGCTCAGCACCAGTGGCAAGCCACAAGCCAGAATCAGCAGCCGCTTCAGATCCTCATCCCTCAGCCTCACCCCTTGTATTGTCTGCAGCAGAATCCGTCCGCTCTCGGCTAAGCTCACCTGCCACAGAGGGATCCCCAAACTGGGCAAAAGGTAGAGGATCCCAGCCAGAGCCGTCAGCATCAAGTCCAACAGCTGATACCCCCCCTGGGGCAACGCCCGCCCCCCCTGAAAGCGAAAGGAAACCCAATCCTGTTGGGCATTCCACAACAACACCGGGCTAAGGGCCAGTAAAAAAAGCAGCACCGCCAGACCTGTCCATCCCGACCTCAAGGCACAACGGTGGTGAGGGCTAAGCCCACAAAACAAGACCAAGCCAAACCCTAAGGCCAAACCGTGGTACTTCCCCAAGCAGGCCAAGCCCACCAACAACCCCATCAGGGCCAACTTGGGCCCTGGCTGATAACGCGTGGCCCCGTACAGCCCCAGCCGCCCCTGCATACCCTGGGAAGGGAGAGGAAAAAATTCTCGGCTGGCCACCCACAACGTGGTCGACAGGAAAAAAATCAGGGGGCTATCTGGCAAGGTCAGTACCCCAAACCCCACCAGCAAAATGGGGGCAATGTTGGCTACCGCCAAGCTGATTAGACCAGCCCGAACCGAAAAGAGATGAGCCCCTGTCCAGTAAAGCAAGAATGAGGAGCCGGTAAACAACAACAGGGATCCCAGACGGATGGAAAATGCCGACACCTGCCCCATCAGCAGCGGCCCTAGCCCAGTTACCCAAGCCACCAAAGGGGGATGGTCAAAATAGCTCCAATCCGGATGGCGAGTGTAGAGATAGTAGTAAGCTTCATCAAAACCCGGAGGCAGCTCCGCCGCAAGCAGCAGACGCAGCAGCAAACTCAGCGCCAAAATCAGCAGGACAATCGCAGTCAAGGGGCAGGATCCCTGATGAGCACGGACCAGGAGAGGGTACTGCAACAGACCTATCGCCAGCTGAGGGGAATGCCCCTCCAGGCTGCGAGCAAACCCCGGCAAGAACTACAGGGACAGACCCAACTTAATCCCCAAAGCCGCATGGGCAAACAGCAGACAGAGAATCAGGCTGCCCACATAAGCATGGGTGGCCCGCAAAGCAGACCGATTGCCGGCAAAACCCGTCAGCGATAGAGCCCCATTCACCCCCAACAACAGTAACACCAGGGATCCCGTCCAAAAATGGGGGCTGCTCAGCAAGGGTTTTCCTTGCATCACCAACGACAAAAGACCACCCGTATAGCCTAAGGCCAAAAACGTCGCCATCCAGGGAGCCAATTTGCGGTGATCAAGTAGGTGTTTCTGGGCCGATTCCGTTAGGGACCCTTCCGCTGCCAGACGCAAGGCCCGACCCCGCCAACCGGTGAGGCCGACAAAGCTGCCCATCACCCCCACCACGATCCCCATCATCAGGGGATGGCCCCATTGCACAATCGGCTGTGGCAAATGCAAACCGGCAAAGATCTGAGCCACCGGCTGCAAAGCAGCGGTTAACCCATCCGACCAGCCGGAGAGATCAGGTAACAGTAAGCCCAACAAGTCCATTCGGCCCCCTCCCTAGTAGCGACGAACCCACAAATTCCTTAACAAATCTACTTTAAACGATACAAGCTGGCAGGATGGTTCTGATAGGTACCCGGCAACGGTAAAATGTCTGACGACAAAGCGGTGGTTGTCGTTTAGGTCTCGACCACCGGATATTGGCAGAACGGAGTTGTGACTATGGCCAAGTTGTTGCTGGGGGATCAATCCTTTGAGGTTGAGTTGCTTGAGGATGTACCCACCGACTGGCCGGGAATTAAGGTGATGTCCACCGGGGCCATGCTTAAGGTTCCGGCAGGGACGGTGGTGAAGGTGGAGTCTGAGGATAGGCAGGTCTCAGGATCTTACAAAGTGGCCTACTGTCTGGCTCCGGCTTTTCCTCGCACTTGGCGTCTTCTCCTGGAGCGGGAGGGGGCTGCTGCGCCTGCTGTTGCTTCCGCGCCCAGCTCTGATGTGCCCAATGCCGATAAAATCTTTATCATCAAGGTCTCCGGTGTGGTAGGAGGGGGTGTGCGCAAAAGCGTCCTTGAGTACAAGGTGCCTTTTAGTCGCCTTTCTCAGGAGGTGAAACGCATCACCCAAATGGGAGGGCAAATCCTGAGCATTTCTGAAGCTAGCTTGCTGAAAACTCTGGACTGAGTGAGATGGCCAGAAGCAGAACGGCTGCAGGGGTTGAGCAGAGTTGAGCAACGGCCTCTGAAATCAGTTCACCCTTGGGGAGATTCCCAAGCAAGCTCAGGTTCCTAATCAGATTCCTAAATTGTCACGATGGCCGGGACTGAATGAGATGGTACGGGTGCCGGGTTACTGGCTTCTCGGTTAGGGTTGAGCCGGGCACATCTTCAAGCAGCTCTTGAGAGAGGATAGACCTTTGTCTGCCGATCTGTTGATTCGCAATGCTGAGCTTCTGCTGCCGGGAGGGGAGTCCTGGCGGGGAGATCTTCTGGTGCGAAATGGGACCATTGCCCAGATTGATCGCTCGATTCCTCCCCAAGGGATAGCCCAGGTGATTGAAGCAGAGGGCAAAACCCTCATGCCGGGAGTCATCGATCCCCAGGTGCACTTTCGGGAACCAGGCCGAGAACACAAAGAAGATCTGCAAACGGGATCCTGGGCCTGTGCCCGCGGTGGCGTGACCAGCTTTCTGGAGATGCCCAATACGGATCCCCTGACGATTAATCAAGCAACGCTGGATGACAAATTGGCCCGTGCTGCCAGCAAATGTGTGGTTAATTATGGCTTTTTTATCGGAGCCACTGCCGATAACCTGAAGGATCTGCAAACGGTGCAGGGAGCCTGCGGGATCAAGATCTTCATGGGATCCATGCACGGCCCTTTGTTGGTGGATGATCAGGCAGCCCTAGAACGGATTTTTGCCGAAACGGATCCGAAGTTTTTAATTGCGGTTCATGCCGAAGATACAACCCGGATTCAGGCCCGTAAGGCCCTTTTTGCTGGACAAACAGATGTGGCCATTCATTCCCAAATTCAGGACGAAGAATCTGCCCTGATCGCCAGTCGACGAGCCTTGGACTTATCCCTTCGCTACCGGCATCGTCTGCATATTTTACATCTTTCCACCGGCCTAGAAGTGCAGCTGCTGCGGCAGCAGAAACCCAGCTGGGTGACGGCAGAAGTAACACCCCAACACCTCCTTCTGAGCACCGCCGACTATGCCCACCTTGGATCCCTGGTGCAGATGAACCCACCCCTACGGGATCCTGGCAACAACGAACACCTGTGGCAGGGCTTACGGGACGGCATTTTAGACTGCATCGCCACCGATCATGCCCCTCATACCTTAGAGGAGAAAGCTCAACCCTACCCGGCATCCCCCTCAGGTATGCCGGGGGTAGAAACGGCTTTGCCACTGATGCTGACAGCAGCTCAACAGGGGCGCTGTACCTTAGCTCAGGTGGTGCAGTGGATGTGTGAGGCTCCCGCCCGTCTATACGGGATCCCCAACAAGGGTCGCTTGCAGGTAGGCTATGATGCAGACTTGGTACTAGTGGATCTGCAGACTCCCAAACCGGTACGACGGCAGGAGATCTTGTCTAAGTGCGGCTGGAGTCCTTTTGAGGGTTGGCAGCTGGTGGGTTGGCCCCAGATAACTGTAGTAGCGGGGCAGATTGCCTTTCAAGGAGGGAAGGTGGATCCAACGGTGCGGGGTAAAGCCTTACAGTTTTGCCGATAAAGATACATCCAGTCAATACATTCAGTAACGCGTCCAGGAGTTCTTTTAACTTGATTCCGAGTCCTGCCAAATCCGTCGGTACTGCCTATGCTCTTTGGTGTCTGGGTCTGTTTGGAGCTTGCGGCATCCATCGTCTCTACGCAGGCAAAACCTTTACAGGCATTCTCTGGCTACTCACTTTTGGCCTCTTGGGTATTGGCCAGCTGATCGACCTGTTTTTGATCCCAGGAATGATAGAAGACTACAACTTTAAACAAGCGGTTTTGCTCGGCCAGAGAGCTCAGCTTCCTCAGCCTAGCCCAACCCAGGCAAGTACCCCTTTTCTTCCTTCTCAACCCCTGAAGGGACAACCTTTGATGCGGGAGATCTTGCGGCTGGCTCAGCAACGTCAAGGGATCCTCACCCTCTCAGAGATTGCCATCCACTTGCCTGCTGACTTTGATGAGATCGAACGGGCGCTACAGGAGCTCAGTCGCCGTAGTATGGCTTTCCCCACAAACAACCCGATTACGGGGGCAGTGGAATATCAGTTTGTTCACCTGCTTCCCCGTTCTCCCGACCAACCCTCTGGCTGACGATCAGGCTCCGGTCGAGTTAACTCCCTTGCCCTTTCCATCTAAATCCCAAATCCGTCCCGCTCCAGTATAAAACCAGCTAGGGCATGGAAGTAGGGATTTTAGGGCTACAGTTTGGAGTGGGATCCGACTCTGCTAGCCTTAAGGAAGGTTTCAAAACTGAGCCTTCTCTTGCAGCTCTTTCTGTTTAGCTCGATAGGGCTTGACACATGCACATCGCCTGGATAGGTAAGAAGACCCCCTTCTGTGGCAATGTCACCTACAGCCGCGAGGTGACCAACGGCCTGCTGGATCGAGGGTATCAGGTGAGTTTCTTTCACTTCACCCAGGAAAGCCAACCCTCCGAAGTCACCAAGGGATCCAGTGGAGATTGGCGGGCGGAATTGGATGGGCGGGATGTTTCCTTGCCTTGCTTGTACAAATCCCAGATCTATACCATCCCGGCCCCCAACGCGACCCGGCTACTGACCCAGGCTTTGCAGGAGCTGAAGCCAGATCTGGTGCATGCCTCCTTGACCCTTTCTCCTATCGATTTTGTTTTGCCGGAGATTTGCGCAGAACTCCAGCAACCGCTGGTAGCTACCTTCCACCCTGCCTTTGACCGGCGGCGGCGTAACATCGCCTCCCGTACCCAGCACTTGGCATATCAGATCTATGCTCCTTGTCTGGCCAACTACGATCGCACCATTGTTTTTTCGGAAACCCAGCGGGAAATTCTGGTCAAACTAGGGGTGAGGGGTGAACAGGTGGTAGTTATTCCCAATGGAGTCGATGTAGACAAATATTCCCCCGGCCCTTCTAACCTGAAGCAGCGACTGGGGTTAGAGCGGGTTTTTGTCTACCAAGGGCGAGTTTCCCCCGAAAAAAATCTAGAAGCTTTGCTCAAAGCCTGGAAGCAATCCCAAATGGGGGAGAACTGTGGTTTATTAATCTTAGGGGATGGGCCACTGGCCAAGAGTCTCAAGCCTTTCTACAACGCTCAGCACGGGATTCACTGGCTGGGGTACGTGGCTGAGGAGCAACAGCGCATCGAGATCTTGCGCGGGGCGGATGTGTTTATTTTGCCTTCTCTGATTGAGGGGCTGTCGTTATCCCTATTGGAGGCCATGGCCTGTGGACTTGCCCCCGTGGCCACCGATGTAGGGGCAGATGGGGAGGTTCTAATGGATGGAGCCGGTATCCTGCTCGATCCCAGGCGAGTAACTTCTGATCTGCAAACGTTGCTACCTCTGCTGCGGGATCAACGGGAGTTTACTCAGCTGCTGGGCATGAAGGCTCGTCAACGGGTGCTAGAGCGCTACACCCTTAGTCGCAACATTACCCAGGTGGAACAGCTCTACCGAGAGCTTTGTCAAGGATCCCGTCAGCCACTTTAGATCGGTGAGAGCAACGGCGATTGGCAGATCCCAAAAACATTGGCTAAGCTAACCTTCGCCCGGGCTAAACCCGTCTCCAGGAGGCGCTGCAAAAGCCACCCGAGAAAGTATAGTCTGCCAAAGTATAGTCTGCCTAGGTGAGCTGAATATCCATCTTTATTCACCCATTGTAAGACATCTGTATAAGACATCTGTATAAGACATCTGTAGATATACCTGTGGGGATATACCTGTGGGGATAAACAGCCTCAGGATAAAGAGCTCTAGAGTGTGGCAGAGGCGTGCTCAAAAGGTCTGTGACGAAGCTTGTGCTATCTTTGCTAGACTGTGTCGTTATATATATCCAAGGATCACCCTGGAGAGGGGATCCTTTTCTCCTGATTCAAGGCTATTTCTTGTCAGCGCGGATCCCAATAGATGGACAACCCTAGCTCCAAGCAGGCCGCTTCCCCACAGCCCTACATTGGGCTGCCGGGATCCCCTTGGGCAGAAGAGATATCCCCTGCGGGTTCCGATGTAGGCTTGTTTGCCGCCAACTCCCCTGCCCCACCCTTATCCCCAGAATCAGAAGATGACCTAAGGGATTTGCGTTCTGCGCAACCGGATGAGGATCCCACCACAGACATTTCTCCCGACGGGGTTGAGCTGCCGGAGGTAAACCCAGCCATTGTTTCTGTTCCCAACCTACGGGAGCGAGTGGTGGAACTAGGGCGTGAGAAACAGCTGATGCAGGATTTGTTTGGAGGTTTGGCCTTTGCCATGCGCTCTTTTAACAACCTGAATCAGATTCTGGAACTGACTGCTTTTGTGGCCAGCAATCTGACAGGTGCAGAAGGAGGGGCGCTGCTGCTGTTTAACCCCAATGGCACCATTCAACTGGAGCAACTGCATTGTTTTGACTTGAATCGTCGCGAGCAGATCCGGGCTGAAATGGAACGGACTGCACAAACCCTCTCTGCCCCCACTCAAGTGGAGGGATCGCCGTCCTTATCGGTTCAGGTCCCCACTTTAGAGCATCTGTTGGACGAGCGGCTGCAGCAGAACCTGGGGCCAGATGTGCAGTTGTTTGGTACCCCATTGTTGATCCGCAACTCGGCACGGGGACGCCTGTACGTCTTTAGCCGCCAGCCGGATTATCACTGGAACGAGCACCGTCAGCAGCTGCTGCGGGTGATTGCCGACCAAGCGGCAGTGGCAATTGAAAACAATGAGTTGGCAACAGCCCTGCGCCGCAAAGTGGCCCTGGAAAAAGAAATGGAGATTGGCTCCTACATCCAGACCCAGCTTTTACCCCGTGAGTACCCACAGGTACCGGGACTGCAGTTGGCAGCCCGTTGCCGTGTTGCCAGCAAGGTGGGGGGCGATTACTACGATTTCATTGTCATTCCCATGGAGGGGGCAGATCCCGAGGTAGCAGGATCCAGACATCCCGAACAGATAGGAGATTTTCGCCTAGGCATTGTCATCGGCGATGTCATGGGCAAAGGGGTACCTGCCGGCATGTTAATGACCATGACCCGAGCCATGGTGCGGGCCGAGGCTCTGAACCGGCATTCACCGGCACGGGTGCTCCAACATCTGAATCGAGCCATGTTTAGCGATCTGGAAAACTCCAATCGCCTCATTAGCCTGTTTTATTCCGAGTACGATCCCCGTTCCCGGCGTCTCTGTTTTAGCAATGCAGCCCATAATCCCACCCTCTGGTGGCAGGCTCGTACTCAGCAGATTCAAGCCCTTGACACCGATGGGGCTTTAATTGGGCTGGAAAGCCACAGCCACTACTC
Organism: uncultured cyanobacterium; assembly: GCA_937944885.1. Taxonomy (GTDB): domain Bacteria; phylum Cyanobacteriota; class Cyanobacteriia; order Thermostichales; family Thermostichaceae; genus Thermostichus. Next base: position 17,795 of record CALFBB010000024.1, on the reverse strand, counting down.
CGAAAGCTGTGTGCAACTGCAGCCGGGAGATGTGGTAGTCTACTACACCGATGGCTACACGGAGGCAGCCAATACCCATGGCGAACGCCTAGAAACCACCGGCCTGATGGAAGCCATCCAGCAGGCGGCCCGCCGTTATGAATCCCCTCAAGAGATTCTGGAGAGCCTATTTGAGCAGATGGATAATTTCCGGGGCCGCCAGTCCAAACTGGCCCTAGTTCCTCCTCAGGATCCGGAGCTACTCCTGCAGGAGGATATCTATGTCCGACCGGAGTCTGTAGACGATACAACCTTGGTGGTGTTGAAGTTGCTGCCGGATTCCGATGAAAATTAGCTACGAATTTGACAACTGAGGGTAAGCTCTAGCTAGTAGGGTTGTCTGATTGATCTACCGCGCGAGGCACAACGATGAACATGAATTTCTCTTCTGCTTCTGAGACCCACTCTGCTTTTCTACCTGCTCCTGCCCGCCTACAAACGGAAAGGGTTGTGGGTCAGGTGTTCCGCCAAGACGTCCTCGGGGATATCCGGAAGGGCTGGAACCATTTTGTCGAGTCCGGTCAAATTTGGGCAGCCCTGATTGGGATTGTGGTTGGCTACATGCTCAAGAGCATTACCAGTTCCCACTGAGCCCTCATCAGGAAAGCTTCCAGAAGCTCGCCACCGATGCTCAGCACCAGATCAACACCAAAAGGGCACAGGGTGTGTTAACATCATGCCCGGTTTTGCTAATCTTGGTTGATTTGGCTGCTTTATCAATCCACAGCCGAGTTTTGTCTGTACCCTCATTTCTGTCCTCATAGGTCTTCTGCCTAGTGACCGACACCTCTTCCAACGTCTCGATAGCTGATTCGCCATCTGCGCCTCGCCCCTGGAGCCGGCGCTTTGAGGGATCCCTGCACCCTACCATTGCCCGCTTCAACGCCAGTATTGGTTTTGATATCCGTCTGCTTCCTTATGATGTGGCCGGATCCCTGGCCCATGTGCAGATGTTGGCAGCCTGTGGCCTTTTGACCCCGGCAGAAGCCGAGCAAATTCGGCAAGGGTTGGAACAGATTCGCCAGGAAGCGGAAGCCGGAACCTTTCAGCCGGAGCCCGACGCTGAGGATGTCCACTATGCTGTTGAGCATCGCCTTGTGGCTCTGGTGGGGGAAGTGGGGAAAAAACTCCACACAGGCCGCTCCCGCAACGACCAAGTGAGCACCGATCTGCGCCTTTATCTGCGGGATCAGATCGACCGCCTCCGCACCTCCCTCTGGCAACTGCGGGGGGTGCTGCTACAACTGGCCAGCCAACATGTGGAAACCATCCTCCCAGGGTACACCCATCTCCAGCGGGCCCAACCCATCAGCCTGGCCCATCATCTTCTGGCTTACGAAGAAATGTTCTGGCGAGACTGGGAACGTCTGGGGCGGGTGCGAGAGCAGGTGAATGTCTGTCCCCTTGGGTCTGGAGCTTTGGCAGGCACTCCCCTGCCCATCGATCGCTATCTGACGGCCCATCTGCTGGGATTTGAGCGAATTACCGCCAATAGCTTAGATGCAGTTAGCGACCGGGATTATCTGGTGGAATTTCATGCAGCGGCCAGCTTGATTTTGGTGCACCTGAGTCGCCTCTCGGAAGAGATGGTGCTGTGGGCTTCGCAAGAGTTCGCTTTTGTGGCCCTCACGGATGCTTGTGCTACCGGGTCCAGCCTCATGCCCCAGAAGAAAAACCCGGATGTGCCGGAGTTGGTGCGGGGAAAGGCAGGGCGTGTGTTTGGGCATTTGCAAGCTCTGTTGGTGACCTTGAAAGGGCTGCCCCTGGCCTACAACAAAGATCTCCAAGAAGACAAAGAGGGCTTGTTCGACACCGTTGACACCCTAAGCTCCTGCCTGGAGGCAGTGACCATTTTCTTGCAAGAAGGGATCCAATTTCAGCCACAACGGATGGCTGCTGCTGTTCAGGAAGATTTTTCCAATGCCACCGATGTGGCAGATTATTTGGTGCGCCGTGGCGTTCCCTTTCGCACCGCCCATGATCTGGTGGGGCAGATTGTGCGCGTTTGCTTAGCCGAAGGGAGTGTCCTGCGGGATCTGAGCCTGGAGCGGTGGAAACAGTTTCACCCGGCTTTTGAAGAGGATATTTTGGCTGCCATCGATCCACAGCAGGTGGTGGCGGCCCGTCTCAGTGCGGGCGGAACTGGGTTTGTGGTGGTGCGCCAGGCTTTGCAGCAGGCCCAGGCTCGACACAATGACTCAGCTCCCTCAGGCAACACCAAAGAAACTGGCGCCAGCTGAAGAGCAAGGGGATCCCAAATCCTTGGGTTCTCGACAAAGAGTGTGCCATCCTGAAGATCCAGGGCTGTAACCCTTTGCCCTGACGTTGTGGGTGCCCCTCCTATGGTGGATAACCTCACCACCCGCGCTTCCGAAGCTGCTGCCAAACGTCGGTGGCGGGAACGAGCCTACAGTCGTTTTTTACAGGACTGGCGCCGCCAAGTGGTGCTGCTGAGACGACAGCAAGCCGGCGAATCGGGCCCCCCTTTAGGGGATCCCTCCTGTGCGTTTAGTGCCCAATCGGCTTGGTTGCGCTGTGCCGTTAACCCTCTGGGTCCCTGTCAAGGCTGCATCCATTACCGGTCACGGTTTTGAAATGAATCCATGAGCTGCCCCAAGCTCGGGAAGAGCGTCTACCGGACAGGGAATCCACAGCAGCTCCCCAGTAAATCTGTGTCACAATAAAAGAACGGTAACTCCATCGGCAAAGGCGAGATTGATGGCTCTTCACCTTCTGGCAGAACACCTGCACACCATTCGCCGGCACGGCGAGCAAGCCTTTCCCTACGAGGGCTGTGGAATTTTGATTGGCGAGATCCGAGCAGGCAATAAGCTGATTCATGAACTGTGGCCAGTGACCAACACTTGGGACAGGGCAGAAAATCCCTTAGCTGATGGGGAATCCAGTCAGCGCCGCTTTTTGATCGATCCGGCAGACTTCAAGCGGGCTAACGACCATGCAATGGGCAAAGGCTTGGGGATCCTAGGCACCTATCACTCTCATCCCAACCATCCGGCCATCCCCTCCGAATTTGATCGGCAACATGCTTTTCCTTGGGGATTTTCCTGTGTCATCGTTAGGGTCCAGAATGGCAAAGCAGAGGAAGTGGTCAGCTGGATTTTGGATGAGCAGGATCAACCCCAGCAAGAGCCGATGCACGTGTTAGAACAATTACAACCCGCCCCGATCCTAGCTTTTGCCGGATAAACCCCTTATATGGGTCACAGCTGGATGACTGGATTGTTCTACAATCTTTCTAAGGATACAAGCTCACTGGTAGGAAAATTGTCCAGAAGCTGTATTTCCTCAGCCTTGGCATCTGAGATAAGTTGAGATCCCCACTGAGATCCTTACCGGCACATTATGGCAACCAAAATTCTGATTCCTTCCCCCTTACGGCCCTACACCGACAATCAGGAAACTGTTGAAATTGATGGCAGCAATGTTGGTGAGGTCATGGGCAATTTGATCGCCCGCTACTCTGAGTTGAAGCGACATCTTTACACCGAAGATGGCAAATTGCGCAACTTCGTCAATGTTTACTTGAATGATGAAGATGTACGCACCTTAGCCCAAGGAGAGAATACACCTGTTGGTGAAGAAGCGATTATCAGCATTGTTCCTGCCATTGCCGGAGGATTTTGAGCATGTTAAACCTGGACACCAGCCAAGTGAGCCTCTCCCGCGAGGAGATGGAACGTTTTTCCCGGCATTTAATTCTGCCGGAGGTGGGTTTAGAGGGGCAAAAAAGGCTCAAGGCGGGCAAAGTTCTCTGTATCGGCACAGGGGGATTGGGATCTCCACTGCTGCTTTATTTGGCAGCAGCCGGGGTAGGGCGGATTGGCTTGGTGGATTTTGATGTGGTAGATGTGTCTAACCTACAGCGGCAGGTGATCCACAGCACCTCTTGGGTAGGCAAGTCAAAGGTGGAATCGGCCAAAAATCGCATCCTAGAGATCAATCCCTACTGCCAGGTGGATGTTTACGAAACTGCTCTCAAATCCCACAATGCTTTGGAGCTGTTTGCCAACTACGACGTGATTGTGGATGGCACCGATAATTTCCCCACCCGCTACTTGGTCAATGATGCCTGTGTGTTAACGGGCAAACCCAATGTTTACGGCTCGATCTTTCGTTTTGAGGGACAGGCCACCGTCTTCAACTACGAAGATGGGCCCAATTATCGCGATCTCTACCCTGAGCCACCCCCACCGGGATTGGTACCCTCCTGTGCTGAGGGGGGGGTCTTGGGCATTCTCCCCGGCATCATCGGTGTAATTCAAGCTACAGAAACGGTGAAGATCCTCTTGGGCATCGGCACCACCTTGAGTGGGCGTTTGCTGCTTTATGATGCTCTGAAAATGAGCTTCCGGGAGCTGAGACTGCGCAAGAATCCGGCTACTCCTCCCATTACGCAGCTAATCGACTACGAACAATTCTGTGGGATCCCGCAGGCTCAAGCGGCGGAGCAGGCCGACCAATCGGAAATCGTTGAGATTACAGTTGCTGAGTTGAAAAGCCGCATAGATGCCAAGCAGGACTTTGTGCTGGTTGATGTGCGCAACCCTAATGAATGGGAAATCGGTCGTATTCCCGGTGCCAAGTTGATCCCCTTACCCCAGATTGAAAATGGGGATGGAGTGGAGCAAGTTCGGCAACTGCTGAACGGCTCAGAATTGATTGTTCACTGTAAGAGTGGCGTCCGTTCCGCCAAGGCCTTGAAGATCTTGCAAGCTGCTGGGATCCAAGGGAAAAACCTCAAAGGGGGGATCCTGGCTTGGGCAGAAGCGTATGATCCTTCTATCCCGAAATACTAGGTTGTGTCTTGATGGATGAGGGGATCCCTTTTCTCAGGTTGTTCTCTGTATTGTTCATAGGCAGTCCTTTTGTCATCTGCCTTTGCTGTTGAGGGGTAGGTTAACCTGCCAAGTAGCAAGAAGCCTTATAGTTTGTGTGTTGTACGTTGCTGAGCTTTTCTATTTACAAGAGCAGCAGGGTTTTCCCTTTCAAAAAGCTGTGCAGGTTACGGCAGGAGTTGTAGCCAGAAGCTGCTCTCATTTTCAAGCAAGATTGGTTACGCCATTAAGAGGAGATATCGTACCAATTGAAAGGCAGGGGCTATTGCCAACTCATCCATGGGAAAAGGAGGCGCTTGTTACAGAACTAGTCAACTGGATCTTTACTAACTCAACTGTTGATGAGCTGTTCTATTTGCTTCTAGATGATGCACCTATCCCTCAGGCGAATAAAGTAGCTAAATTTGATCACCATGATGATACTTATTGTTGGTTTCTCAACCTGAGTGAGACTGAGTTTGCTATTCTTCAGGATGCCTGGCGCCAAAATGACCTGCCAACAAACCTTTTCTATCCGGAGCAGGAAACGGTCTGTGTGCCCTATTCCGGAAATGACCTGAGGTCAAAAATATTACGGCTATTGGGGGTGCGGAAATGTTATACCCCTATGCAATTACAGAACGGGGAAATAGCCGGCTAGCCTGCGTTGGCATCTTCTGATCCTCCTACCCTTTGAAGACCAGCTTGTGGGTTATCGGCAACCTGCGGGATCTTCCCTCTCCCTAGCAGGGGGTTATTCTTGGCGGCCATGAACAGGGGTTGGTACTCGGCAGGGATCCGCTCCCATTCGGCAGCAGGGATCACCAGAGGAGGTTGTTGTAGGTAATTCACGGGATCGCGAAACCAGGCGCGGCTGTAGGTGTTGTAGAGGAGGGGGCGCGGGGCCGCCGAACGGTTGGCTCGCCCCAAATGAATTATGCGGTAATCGAAAATGAGGCAGGATCCCTTGGTCAGGGGTGGATCCACATAGGGCATGCGTTTAGCCAGCTCTGTGTAAGGGGCATCGTAGACAGTATGGCTGCCAGGCCAAAAGCGAGTCATGCCATTTTCTTCGTTCACCTCTAGCAAGGGAATGAGCAGGTTCAAGGCGTAGCAGGGAAGAATAGCATCCAGCAGATCATCCCCAAACAGGTGGGATAGATCCCGATGGATCTGTTGGTCAGCAGAACCGGGCAGAGAAACCACAGCTCCAAACCCACTCAAGATTAGCTCTGGCCCCAAAATTCGTTTCAGGATCGGCAAGATCAGAGGATGAGCATAGAGGAGGGGATCATTAAAGGGGGGCTCCAAACGGACGGTGACCATCACCCGCTTATTGCCCACCAGTAGGGCATCAGCCTGGTCGGCGCTGGTGCAGTAGCGGCTGTAGAGGGCTAGAAATGCCTGGTGCAGGGTGTCGATGATCTCGGGCTCAAAGACCTCCTGAAACAGGAGATATCCCTCAGAGGTAAACAGTTGAAAAGCTTGCTCCACCGTTTCCGGTTGGGGCAGTTGGGTCAGTTTCTCTTCAGGGCTAAATTGCAGCTGCGCTAACATTTTTTCTCTACTCCTGCAGGCTGGCTAAGGCCATGAGCATACCCCGCGCCTTATTCAGACACTCCTGATATTCCTTCTCAGGATCAGAGTCGGCCACAATCCCTGCCCCTGTCTGGAGGATCACCTGCTCCTTCTGCACCACCAGGGTACGGATGGTAATTGCCGTGTTCAGTTGACCGGAAAAATCGTAGTACCCATAAGCACCGGCGTAGGGGCCCCGTCGGCATCCCTCCAGTTCGTGGATAATCTGCATGGCCCGGATCTTAGGTGCTCCTGTAACGGTGCCGGCAGGGAAGGTGGCCCGCAAGAGATCCCAGGCACTGTGGCCGGGATCCAGTTGCCCCACCACATTGCTGACGATGTGCATAACGTGGCTGTAGCGCTCGATCTGCATCAGATCATCCACCTGTACGGATCCCAGTTTGCAGACCCGCCCTAGATCGTTGCGACCCAGATCCACCAACATGACATGCTCAGCCCGTTCTTTGGGATCCGCCAGCAGATCCTGCTCCAACGCCCGATCCTCAGCGGGGGTGGCTCCACGGGGGCGGGTGCCGGCAATCGGTCGCACAGTGGCGATGCGCTGCTCACCAACCCAACTCAGTTTCACCATCACCTCCGGGCTTGATCCAATCAGGTAGAGATCCCCAAACTGCATGAAGGCCATGTAGGGAGAAGGGTTGATCAAGCGCAAGGAGCGGTAAAGACGAAAGGGATCCCCACAGAAGGCAGTGGTAAACCGTTGCGAGAGCACCACCTGAAAAATATCCCCGGCGCGGATGTAGTCTTTGGCTTGTCGGACAGCCTGTTGATAGGCTTCTGGGCTGATGTTGCCAGCCGGGATCCGATCAGGCAATTGTGGTTTCCAATTAAGGCTGAGGTGGGCAGTGGAAACCGGCGCACTCAACTGCCGTACCAACTGTTCCACCCGTTGGCAAGCTTGCTCGTAAGCAAGTTGGGCAGATTGTTGGCGGGTATCGGCAAAGGCCACCACCCAAATTTTGCGCTTTACCTGGTCAAACAGAAGAATGCTATCCACCTGCATCAAAATGGCATCCGGTGGCTCCCCCGCCTGGGCCGGGTGGATCGGCACCTTCGGCTCAATCCAACGGATCAGTTCATAGCCCCAGTAACCAAACAAACCACCTATGCTGGTGGGTAACTCAGGCAAATGCACCGGCTGATAAGGTTCTAAGCAGCGGGCCAAAATCTCAAAGGGATCCCCTTGATGCTCTTGCCGCCGGCCATCCCGGTAAATTTGTAAACTTTGATCCCCACGTACCTCCAACCGCCACAGCGGATCACAACCGAGAAAACTGTAGCGGGCAATCTGTTCCCCTCCTTCCACCGATTCCAGCAGAAAGTTGTAGGGCTGGCCGGCACAAACCCGATACCAGGCAGAGACCGGCGTTTCCAGATCCGCCACCCATTCCTGGTACACCGGGATAAAGTTCCCCTGCTCACTCAGGGCCAGAAACTCCTGCAAGGAAGGGTAGATCATAACGCCCAAGGCTTGGATCCCTGTAACACGGTGCTTCCTGACTTTATCTCAATCTAGGGATCCCGTGACAGCAACGCTCACCTCTAGGATTCCCCCTACTGGCAAAGAAGATTAAGCTAGTGAGGCCCCCTCTTCTAGACTCTCACCATGCTTAATCCTTCGCAGGTTATTCGTGAGCGTTTGCGCTTTCAAGGCTACAAGTACACCTTTGTCAGCCAACGGATGCGCTTCCCCAACGGCAAAGAAGGGGAGCGGGAATATCTCATCCATCCTGGCGGAGCGGTGGTGGTACCGATGACTGCAGCAGGGAAATTTGTTTGTATCCGTCAATATCGCTTTGCAGTTGCTTCCTACATTTACGAATTTCCGGCAGGGACTCTCGAACCAGGTGAACATCCCGATACAACCATTCGCCGCGAACTAGAGGAAGAAACAGGTCTGCGCGCCCACCGCTGGGATTCTTTGGGGCAGTTCTATCTGTGTCCCGGCTACTCTGATGAGATCATGTACGCCTACTTAGCGCGAGACCTGGAAGTCCTGGACTCCCCCCCTGCTAAAGATGAAGATGAAGACATCGCCGTTGTGGAATTCTCACCAGCAGAGCTCACAGAAATTGCCCGTTTTGGCTTGGAGCTAGATAGCAAATCCATTACCTGTTTTTGGCGGGCCCAGATGTTTTTGGCAGCAGAGAAAGGTGAAAGTTAGGGGACCTGTTAAAAACAATAACAACCGGTAGTTGAGCCTACTCGAACTTCAGGAGCAGCTACCTTCCTTAGCATGACTTTCGATTGACACGGTTTATTTACACGGTTTATTTACACGGTTTATACAGTTGCCGGTTCTGCTTATTGCATCAGGGAAGGTATCGAACTTTCCTTTAGGCTACTGCCTCTACAACCAAACCCCAGAATATCAAAAACAGTGTTCATGCTTAGAGAATAGCATTCTCCACCAGCACTGACATCAACACCTCTAGGCACAAGGTATAGCAAGACGCTGACCCGGTGCGCGGCAAGCCCCGCCGTACCGCTGCGCGGGCGCAAGCTAACAGGCCGGGGAGGATGTCAAGGACTTGTTTGCCTACGAGCGGTAGAACCTATGCATGTCCCGGCACAGGCATTCCTGTTGCCAGAGGAGCTACTATCAGCAGCAGGCATGCCACTCAACTCTGCCCAAAAGATTGACTTTTGAACAACACCTTGAGATCATTGCTGGGATGGGTAGAGGTTTCACCGGCAGCGCGAACAATTTCATAGCCTTCCACCCTGCCGAGTTGACATGCCAGTTCCCCCCACAGAGTTTTGATGATGGGTAGTTTTGGCTTTTGTGTTGCAGTTTGTACCGTCCGATACCGCTGAGCTGAAGTTTGTTGCCGACTCAAGTATCTGTCTAAGAGTTGGCGGTTCTCTTGGATAGCTCTCCAATTTTTGTTGTTCTAAGTCCAGGTTAACGTCAAATCCATCACGCAGTTAGGAAGGACAGGATCCCCGGAGAGAGTTGCCGGGCGTTCTAGGCTTTGCACGGCTTGTCCGGGTCGATAGCAATACACTTGCTGGGCATCAGGATCAATCAGCCAGCCCAGTTGGGCACCGTTGTCAATATATTCTTGCAGCTTGGCTTGCAGCGTCGCTAGGTCATCGGTAGGGGATTTGAGTTCCAGCACAAAGTCAGGACAGAGGGGTGCGAATTTGCGCCGTTGCTCTGGCGTGAGCCGGTCCCAGCGGCTTTTGGCAATCCAGGCGGCATCAGGGGAGCGGATGGCACCGTTAGGAAGGGTAAAGCCAGTAGAGGAGTCGAAAACCAACCCTAGCCGCATTTGACGATTCCACTGCCAGAGTTGGCCAAGCAGATCGGCATTGCGATATCCGGTCTCACTGCCGGCAGGAGCCATGGCGATCAATTCTCCTTGGGCGGTGCGTTCGAGCCGCAGGTCGGGGTTCTGCCGGCAGAGTTGCTCAAAGACTTCATCGGTGAGCTGGAGGGCGGGATGTAAATTAAGGGCAATCATGGGATTCTCCGTTAGCGAACATCGCTGAGATCTCGGGTGGCTCTGGGGTGAGCATGAACCACAGAGGACACGGAGGTTAGAGCAAACTGGGTTGGATAGTGTCCCGCATCTTCAAGCTTTTAGCCAGGTGCCTGATTTTCAGCCAAGCAATCGTGTTGTGGGCAACGGTTTCTTAGCTCCAGCCCTTTTTGTTGCACAGAGCCGATAGGCCAAGTCGCGGGCAATTGCGTCCTTGTCTTTCAGTTTAGCCAGCAGGGCAGCAGCTCCGGCTTCACCGGTTCGGTCAAGGGCCTGGGTAAGGTTTGGGTGATGAGCCAGCCCTCACCCCCGACCCCTTGCAGGCCTTGCTCAGGGTCTCGGCGTCACTGTAGATAGGGGCCGGGTTTAAACTGGTGCTGTCATGTACGGGCAGCAGTGGTAGGATTTCCCGCAGAGTCGCCTGTAGATCCCCTTGGTTGAGGGCTTTGTGGCGGGTAAGGGCCACCAGAGCGTGATTTTGCTCCAATAACTGCTCCTGGCTTCGTTATAACGTCCTGTTTACGCGCTGTGATGTCCTGACAGGAGCCAACAATTTGGCGAATTGGTTTTTTCCCCTCTAGAAGGGGTGAGAGGGTAACAGTTAACCCTAGCTGCTCGTACCTGCTACCTGCCGTCAAGGCTAAGAGAAAATAACTTGCCGCGGCATAACGTAGCACAGACTACGATACAGGTTTATTCTCTAAGCTTGGTTTGTTTTGTCAAAGTGTGTATTGACCGGCACCAAAACCTACCCGGCGGGTTTCGAGTCAGGATGGGTTGCTGCGCTCTTCATCCTCTGCCAGCTCTTTTGCGGGCCTCCCTGCCTGTGCCAGGATCGTGAAGTCAATCCGCTCGTGTCAGCGGGAGGTAGTTCTTTTTATCCAAAGGGATCCCGGTGCGTTTGACTACACGGGCTACTTACAGCATCAGGGCGCTGCTGGATCTAGCTATGCTCGGCTCAGGGCAGACGGCTTCGGTGCGGGCCATTGCCGAGCGACAAGGGATCCCCGCCCCCTATCTGGAAAAGCTGCTGCTTGAGCTGCGGCAGGCGGGTCTGGTACGTTCACAACGGGGGGCACAAGGGGGCTATCAACTGGCACGGGCGCCACGGCGGATCCCGGTGAGTGCCATTTTGACGGCGGTGGGAGAATCGCTGGCTCCCGTGACTGAAGAAGGTTCTGATGCTGGAGGAAAGTCCTCTGGCCAAGGTGGGGATCAGGCTTTAGAACGGCTGGACTGGGTGACCGCAGCCTTGTGGGCCCGCATTGCTCGGCGGGTGCAGCAGGTTTTGGAGGAGACCACCCTAGAAGATCTGTACTTTGATGCCCGCAGTTGGCAGGCAGCCCAAGAGCAGGAGAGTGGGTTTGTGGTCTAAATGGTTTTTCCCGGCCCAAGAAACTGCCCTGCTTGTCCTGGTGGCCGCCCTGGGGCTGGACTATCTGCTGGCGGATCCCTGGGGTTGGCCGCACCCGGTGCGAGTCATGGGGGCAGTGATCACCGTCGGGCAAAGGTATATCCTTAACTCCTGTCGAACGGCCCGAGCGCAGTGCTGGGGCGGAGCGGTATTGACTTTGCTTTTGGTGCTGGGATCCTATGGATTGGGTTGGGGACTTGTGGCGGTGGGCAATTGGGTTCATCCTGGGGTTGGGATCCTGGTTCAGGTTGTTCTCATGGCCAGTTGCCTGGGGGGGCGCAGCCTGCGATTTGCAGCTTTGGAGGTGTTGCAGCCTTTGCAAGCGGGGGATTTGCAACAGGCGCGGCAGCGGCTCAGCCGCTATGTAGGGCGGGATACCGAACATCTATCAGAGCCGGAGATTTTGCGGGCGCTCCTCGAAACTGTTGCCGAAAATACTCCTGATGGAGCAACGGCGCCTCTGTTCTACGCCTTCCTGGGCGGAGCACCCTTGGCTCTGGCCTACAAAGCCATCAGCACCCTGGATTCGATGGTGGGCTATCGCCGTGCTCCCTTTACGCACCTGGGCAGAGTAGCGGCGCGATGTGAAGATGGGCTGACTTGGCTGCCCTGTCGCTTAACGGTGCTCACACTGGCTCTGCTCAGCCGGGATCCCTGGTCTTTCTGGGATCATTGTCGTCAGGATGCGCAGGCGGATCCCAGTCCCAACTCCGGCTGGAGTGAGGCGGCTTTTGCCTGGAGGCTAGGGATCCAATTGGGAGGGACCAATGTCTATCAAGGGCAGCCCATCGAGAAACCAAAGCTGGGGATCCCCAGTCGGCCTTTATCCCCGCAAGTGGTGCTGGAGAGCTTGCAGCTCCTACGGCAGATTTTGCTAATCTGGGCAGGCGGCATGATGGGAGTATTGCTGATGCTGCGTTTTTTAGCCCTAGGGTGATAGCCGGGGAGTCTGCTAGGGGAGTCTGCTACCAGTGCAACCGTTGTCCCTGGGCAACCAAATACCTCTGCAACTCGGCCATTTTCCCCTGCGGCACAATCTGGGCCGGAGTCAAACCGGGATCCCGACTGTGTAACCAAGCTGCCGTCAACCCGGCTGCCGAACCAATTGTCCATTCGCCGTAGTGAACCCGGGTTGCCGCATTGACAATATGACTAACGGCAATGCCTTTGCCGCCGATCAACAGATTCTCTACTTTCTGAGGAATTAAAGCTTCCAAAGGAATCTGAATCGGATGGACGGAAAATTCGTTAATCGGAGCGGAACTAGCAGAAAGGGAGGGTTCCCAATTGCGATACCGACAGCCGTGGATATCGATGGCGTAGTGAGTCACCCCCACCACCGTCGGTGTAAAATCTCGCCTGCCGGTTGTGCCAACGCGAATATCCTGCTCTCGCATCATGAATTCTGACTGACCATAGGCAGCCCGACCAAGAATGCGCCGTCCTTCCCGAATATACGGGTAAAGACTCAGGCCGGAACGGGTACCCATCAGCGACTCTTCCCCAAACAGCAACGACAGAGGGTAGCCGGCCCGTTGTTGGGTTTCCATCAGCCATTCGGCAAACAGGAGGGCGTGGTTTTCCCCATCTTTGATGGCCGAGACATCCAGTCCCCCTAACCAGTTGTGGCGCTGCCCCGACGCCAGCAAGCGTTCCTCTGTCAGAATCAGAGGTGGGTTCATAATCCCCCAATCATTGCCGCGATTCCAATTCACCATCGTCAAATCGCCGGGAACAGGAGTGCCATAAAAGGGATCCGTGCGCCCTTTACTGACGATGCGGCGGTAGTTAAAAAAGCTCTGGCCACTGAAGGTGGGAAACCCCTCCATATCAAACTCGCGGCGGTGCTCGGCGCGGGAATAACCCGGTTGCAGCTGAGCCAGTTCGGCTCGGGAACGACCGCCATCGTCGTGGATAGCCATCACAAAAGGAAAGGTAAAGGCTTGGGTACATTCCGGATTGCTGGCCGGCGCCCCGTTGGGTTCACCCAGCAATTCACGGCTTTCAGAACCCAATCGGTAGGGGATCCCAGCCCAGCCCACTAGCTCCCCAGTATCGGTAGCATCAATTACAAGCAACCGCCGGCCTGGTGGCGCCTGTAAGCGCAGAGACCGCTTGGTAAAAACCTCTGTTTCCCCCCAGCCATACCAACTGGTTAACTCCCGCCACAAACGCCCCGGCGGCACAAAATCCGGATCCCGTGGCTGCCGCTGCACTGCATAAATGCTCTCAATGCGGGAGCCATCGGCACTAAAGGTGGCCCCCTTAAAAGCGGTCTGGGTAGCCCAGCGACTGTTGGGGGCATTTTGAGATGCTTGTTCTAGCCAGGTTTCGACTGCTTTTACCCCCGCCTGCGGCGGAAAACACAATCCCCCCACCCAGCAACTGTTGATCTCTGCCACGCGTGTTCCAGGGGGGATCCCGGTCCAAGCAGGCAGGTTCACCGGCTGGCTTTCCAAGAGAGCTTTGAACTGGATCCAATGGCTGGAAAAGTTGCCCCGTTGTCGCATCGGCAGGGATTCATCAATGGCCGATACCCCTTGTGAGGTGATCTGTCCGCCCAGCCAAGGGGTTAGCTCAATCAAACAGGTTTGTACCCCAGCTCGCATAGCATGGCCGGCTGCCGCTACTCCCCCTAGGGATCCGCCGACCACCACCAATTCACACTCCCAAACCTGATCCGGTTCCGGCTGGGGATCCAGCAGTGGCCAACCCTGGGCTGTAAAGCGAGGGGGCTCAGGTGTTGCAGAAGCGGACTGGATTGAAGAGCCGGAGGAGCTTGCCTCCTGGCGAGACATCCCCGCAAATCCCATTCCTCCCAAGAAACTGAGCAGTGAGAGCCCCCCCAACCCCAGCAGCATCCTCTTAGGTAAAGAAGACGGCCTTTTTGTTTGCCTGGGCCTTGGCCATAGCAGAGTAGCTTCTTGACCGGCCATACTCACCTCAGTTTTGCCTCACACCACCGACTTTTCCCCGTCGAGTTAACCTCAACGGGAAGAATCCCCTTGAGAATAGCTGACTTTTTGCACCCAGACACAAGCCCCATAGCTCAGCATCATGATGCACAGATCATTGTCCTAGATATCGAGCACTTTCTGCTCGGCAAGGGAGCTGACCGGCTGACCTTCTGACGCTCTATGCTGTGGAGCAGTAGGACAAGGACCGCCAAGAACACTGGTACTGGCTGCGGCTCCACCATGCATATGCCCAGGTTAGTCAAGCCGCTCTGCCAGTTCTAACCAACGGGCGGTACCCGAATCAATGACTGCCGTTAGAGCTGCTAGCCGCTCCGCCAATTTTTGGACTTCAGTGTAGCTACTGGGAGGGTTGTGATAGAGGATCTGCTCAATCTCTCTTTTTTCTGCCTCCATTTGTGGGATTTGGCTCTCTAGCTGCTCGTATTCTCGTTTTTCCTTAAAAGTTAGTTTCTTATTCTTTATCCCACCAGTAGGTGCTGTTTCAGTCGGAGGTTCGGGAGTCGGGGCAAGGGGCTGAGCCTGTCTTTGGACTACCTTGAGTTCACTCTCCTGCCGTTGCTTGTGCTCAAGATAAACAGAATAGTTGCCCGGATATTGACGAATTTGACCGGATCCCTCAAAGGCAAAAATACGATTCACGGTGCGATCCAGAAAATAGCGATCGTGAGAGACAACAATGACACAGCCATTAAACTCTTCCAAATAATCTTCCAAGACGGCCAGGGTTTGTACATCCAGATCATTGGTGGGCTCATCCAAGATCAACACATTCGGTGCTTGCATCAGTACTCGCAACAGAAATAGCCGCCGGCGTTCACCTCCAGAAAGTTTGTGGAGGGGAGCATATTGCTGATGGGGTGGAAACAAAAAGCGCTCCAACATTTGAGAGGCGGTGATTATCTCGCCATCAGCGGTTTTTACCAGTTCCGCTACCTCCCTCAGATACTCGATTACCCGCTGCTCAGGGTTGGTACTCAGATCCTGCGAGTGCTGATCAAAGTAACCAATGTGGACGGTTGGGCCAATCTCAACGCGACCGCAGTCTGGAGCTAAACTGCCGGTGATGATGTTCATCAAGGTTGATTTCCCTACGCCATTGGGTCCGATAATCCCAACTCGATCATCAGGGGTAAAAGTATAGGTAAAATCGTGAATAAGAGGTCGATTAGCATAGGATTTGTGGATCCCTTCTAGCTCGATTACTTTTTTGCCAATACGACGCCCGGCAGTTGCAATTTCCACTTGGCCAAGGGTTTGCTTAAACTCTTGGTTTTGTAGCTCTTCGATGCGTTGTTTGCGGGCTTTTTGTTTGGTGCTACGGGCTTTGGCACCTCGTTTCAGCCATTCCAATTCCCGCCGTAAAAGATTGGCATGCTTGCGTTGGGATCCCTTTTCAACGGCTTCGGCAGCTGCTTTTTTCTCTAGGTAGTAGGAGTAGTTACCGCTATAGGCACACAGATCTCCCCGATCGATTTCCAAAATCCGTTGGGTAACCCGATCCAGAAAATAACGGTCGTGGGTAATCAGCAGCACTGCCCCGGCAAAGCGGTTCAAATACTCTTGTAACCATTCCACCGATTCAGCATCTAGATGGTTGGTGGGTTCATCCATTAGCAGAGCATCTGGTTCAGCCAGTAGAGCAGCCGCGATGGCGATGCGCTTGCGATAGCCCCCCGATAAATCGCCAACACGGGCCTGAAAGTCTGCAATCCCTAGCCGGTTGAGAATGGTTTTGGCCTGTGTTTCCAGATCCCAGGCGGATTCTGCCTCGATGCGTTCACTCAAGCTGGCCAACTGAGCCAATAGAACAGGATCCCTTGGGTACTGAGCCAACCGGTGGGAAAGCTCTTCGTAGGCTCGGATCAAGCGCATCTTTTCTCCAGCCGCCGCAAACACCTGCTCTAACACCGTATGCTCGGGATCCATTTCCGGCTGCTGAGGCAGGTAGATCATTCTGGCTCCAGAACTCACCCACAGCTCACCCCCATCGATGGGCTCTAGGCCGGCAATCATCTTCAGGAGTGTGGATTTGCCCGAGCCGTTGGTGCCAATAATGCCGACTTTTTCGCCTTCTTCTAGGCTGAAACTGGCATTTTTCAGGATCTCCTTGATGCCAAAATCTTTGCGAACGGAGTTGAGGGTGAGCAGGGCCATGGGCAAAACGGATCCGAGCAACGATAGAAAGGGTCGGCAACGCGGATGCAGGTTATCTGAATGGGATTCCTGTGAGGCACTCCCGAGGCCAACCGCCAGGGAGCAGGCTTCTCCTCTAGGTTGAGCTAGAGATGCCCATGGTTCAGACATTATCCAAATCTACCCTCCTCTGCCTGGATAAGTGTCCCAGAGTGCACATCCTGTGGCATTGAGGAATGGGGCAATCAGATGATTTCTTCGATACCAACTGCAGACAGATGGCACAATCCTGAGGTTGCCTAGGCTATGCAGGTTAGGATGTCCTTCAGGGAACTGGCTAGCCCAACATTAAACACCGTAGACAGACTTAGACAGACCTGTTTTCTATTGTCCTTTGTCCTTTATTTGTCCTTCTTGGTTCCGTCCTGCTGCGCACACGACGCGAACCGCAGGAAGAACGACGGAATGCTGCGGCATGCAGCGCCGTCAGCCGCATGCTTTGGTTCGCCTCCTATTGCTCTTCCCCGTTTTGCATCAGCACGTCCTGAATCTCGCCCAGACGCCGCGCGACCGCCCACTTCCAGCGGCCAAAGCCGCCGTGCGCGTTGACAGCCTTCACCCACTCATCTACATAGCGGTGCTTGACCCGGTCTTGCTCGCTTTCCTCGCCTTTGGTTTCCAAGATGAGCATTTCGCCACTGGACAGGCGCACGAGAAAATCGGGTCGGTATTTGCGCACCACGCCCTGATACAGGTAGGGGATTTCAAAGCCAAGATGGTCGTTCTTGACCCAAGCGGCGACGGCTTCGCTATGTTCGAGGGCAACGGCGTCGGAGGCTTCCCAAGTGCTGTCATAGACGCAGACGTTGATGTGGGACTTGTGGATGACATGGCAGGGCTTGCCCGTGTACCAGCTGCGCATCTCGCCGGTGGAGCGGATGGGATGATCGCGGTCGAAGACCGGTTCGAGGCGCTCGGCGTTCTCTTGGCGGACGGCACCCAGCACGTGCTGAATGACGCGGCTCATGTTGAGCGTGATGATGAGCCGGCGGCGTAGGTCGTCTTGGTAGAAGAGCGGCGGGGTGATGCGGATACGGTCGGAGCGGATGAACTGCTCCACAATGCGGATGAGTTGAGCTAACAAGACCTCGCGGCTGCCCCGCCAGGCGGTTTTCATCTGGTCGAAGACATCGCGCGCCGTCTCGAAGATGATGCGCTGGGTGCGAAATTCTCGCGCGAGGAGTTCCAGTTTGATCCGGTCCACCTTGGTCACGTCCGGCTTGCCTTCTAGGATGGGCGCCAGTTCGGCAAT
>CALFBB010000023.1 GCA_937944885.1 uncultured cyanobacterium | reverse complement strand
CAATCTTTGCACAGGGAATACAAAACAGCTTTCCCTACCCCTTGATTGTCCATCCAGTAGGGCACGCACTTGTTCCTGATAAACTGTGCAGTACGAATGGCTTGGTCAAGAGCTTGGTACTGCTCCTTAGAGCCATTTAGTGGCTTGGCTTCTCTAACTAACATGGGTCAACTAACATGGGTCTATTTTATCGCACAAAACTACGGATAAAACTATGGAATAATAATTAGAATAATAATTAATAGAATAATAAAAGCCGTCCTATTAGCTTGCTTCCGCGCTAGCGGTGGGATGGGGCTTTAGACCCAATCTTTCGGTAAAAGCCCATCCTCCCCCCGCCGATCTAATGAGAAACCTTGCGGGCAGATTCAGCCTGAAGCCGCTGCCATAACCCCACTGCTACAGCCACCCCCAACAACAGCAACTGAGGCAGCATCGTTTGCCAGGTGGGGTAAAAGCCAATCCAGCGTAACTTTGGGATGCCACTCACCGGTGTCGAGGGCAGCCAACCTGCCATTTGCAACGCATGCAAGCCACTGCCCAAAAACTTAAAGCCCAGATAGAAAATCAACAGGCTGAGGCCCCGAAAAAAAGCCTGGATGGGCAGCTTCATCCCCAGCTGCAACAGTAACACCGCTACCACCGCCAGGATCAAGGATCCCAGCCCCAGCCCCAATCCAAAATCCGTTGCCGACAGAGAAGGGGCTAAGCCCACATAGAACAACACCGTCTCTGCCCCCTCCCGAAACACGGCTACAAAAGCAAGGAAAGCCCAGGAAAAAACCCGGCCACCCGCCATAGCTACCCTTGCCTGTTCCTGAACAAACGCTTGCCAAGAGACCACTGCGGCTCGCCGATGTAGCCAGAAACTCACGGAGAAGAGTAAACCTGCTGCCAGTAGCCCTGTGATCCCTTCCAACACCTCCTGGCGAGTAGAGGTAAGCAACTGCTGGAAAAAGAAGTTCACCAGTAGGCCGAGCAACAGTGCTGCCAATAGGCCTAGCGCTCCTCCTAGCCATACCCAGCGCTTCTGAGCCGATTGCCCACTTTTACTCAGGAAGGCCAGCAAAGCCACCAACACCAGCAGTGCCTCCAGACCCTCCCGCAGCAAAATTGAGGCAGCATCCAAAACTGTGTAATCCGAGTAATCGGACATGGTGTCACCCCAGCCAGTAACTCCATCCTAGCGTGGGTAGCCGGAGCCTCTGCTGGGTTTAGACTGTGGCTGGAATGAACTTAAGGGCAGCAGAATTCATACAGTAGCGCAACCCGGTGGGTGGAGGGCCATCTCGGAACACATGCCCCAAATGTCCGCCACAGTTGGAGCAATGCACCTCAGTGCGAGGCACAAATAGCTTCCAATCCGTTTTGGTCCCTATTGCATCTGGAGAAATCGGCTCCCAGAAACTCGGCCAACCGGTACCACTGTCGTACTTGGCCGCCGAAGAAAAGAGCTTCTGTCCACAACCGGCACAGACGTAAATACCCGGCGCTTTGTTGTCGTAGTAGGCATTGCGAAAGGGGGGTTCGGTGCCCTCTTGGCGCAAGACATAAAATTGCTCCTCTGTCAGCAACTGCCGCCACTCGGCTTCGGTCTTGCTGAAAGGATAGGTTCGTTGAGCCATTGCAGGTTTCTCTCCTACCGTACTGAGGGGTGCTGTGACGAGTCCAGCCATCGTGAGGGTGAATAGCTTACGTCGCCTCATGGGGTGATCCCGAAAATGGGGGTGCTTCAAGTATCTTAACCTTTCTTCGTGAGGACGGAAAAAGGGCAAAACTTGCGGTCGGGATCCGACCAACGGCTGTCAACTTGTCCGGTGCTCTGACATCTGCCTTTACAATAAGCTCAGGTTTGGGTGAGTTCCCATTCTTTATCTCAATATCAACACGGGTCGTGGAGTTATCCTTATGTTGCTGGTTGGCTCAGGCGAAAAATTTGTACGGCAACTGGAGCAATCTGGGGCTTTAGCCATCTTTGTTACCCCAGAAGGGGGATCCGAAGGGCATTATTTGCGGCGGCTGCGGGGGGCAGGCTACCAGGTGGTGACCCTCTCCAGCAAGGGGATTGGAGATTTGGCCAGTTATTTGACTCGCATCCACGGGGTACGGCCTGCCATTTTGGGCAAGTCAGAACGGCGCACCTACTTCTTTCCTCCCTTGATTGAGCAGTATCGGGCTACATTACCCCCGCAGGCGAAGGGGTTGGTGTTTTGGTTTTATGAAGGGCATGTGCTCAGCCAGCAGGAGCTGTCTTACTTGGTGAAGCTGAGCCAGGAAGACAAGGGAGTGAAGTTTGTCGTCGAGCTAGGCCGAGATCAGGCAATTCGTTGGCAACCTTTGCAGAGCGCCTGAAAAATTCTCTGCTACCATCTCAGTATAGATAGACTGCGGCCTAGACAACCATCCTGCTGGTGGCTTCTCGTGCCCGTGACCTTGCCAAACGCCTCGCTGCAACAGGGTACCTGGTTCAAGCTGATCTGTGGTGCAAGTTTCCACCACTTGCCCTCGGTTAGGGAGTTGGTTTTCCTTTATACTCTGGCTGGAGCAGACTGTGTGGATTTGGCTGCTGATCCGGCAATTGTGCGCGCTGCCCAGCAGGGGATCCGATGGGCCCAGGCGGAAGATCCGCAAGCGGGATCCCCTTGGGTGATGGTCAGCATTAACGATGGGGAAGACGTGCATTTTCGCAAGGCAGTATTGACGGATCCCGTTTGCCCTGCCGATTGTCCGCAGCCCTGTGTGGCGGTTTGCCCTCCCCACGCTTTGGTTCCCTTGACCACTTCCGGAACGGTTCACATTCAAGCGGATCTGTGCTACGGCTGTGGGCGCTGTGAGCCGGTTTGTCCGCACCGGCGCATTGCCACCCCCAACCATCCAGTGCCAGTAGTGGAGGTATTGCCCTCCTTAATCGAGCTGGGTATCCAAGCGGTAGAAATTCATACCCATATCGGTCGGCAGGCGCAGTTTGGGCAACTGTGGGCCTACCTACGGCCATGGCTGCGCCAGCTAGAGGCTGTCTCGGTCAGTTTTAACGACGGACCTGGCCTGGAAGGCTATCTGCGGGATCTGTTGGCCTTGATGGATCCTTTACCCAAGGTGTTGATTTGGCAGGCGGATGGCCGGCCCATGAGTGGGGATATTGCCTCCGGACCCGGCACCAGTAAGGCCACCCTGAGGTTGGCCCATAAGGTGCTGAGTATGGGTTTGCCCGGCTATGTACAGCTAGCGGGAGGAACCAATGCCCAAACGGTGCCGCTGTTGGATCCCCGTTGGCCAGTGGCCGGGTTAGCCTTTGGTAGTTATGCCCGCCAGCTGGTGGCCACCTATTTCCAGGGACAGGCTGGCTCTGCCCACCAACAGGAGTTGACAGCGGGGATCCCCTTGGCCAAGCAGCTGGTGGCCCAGGTCAAACAGCGACCAGTAGCGGTTGCCCCTAGATTTCACCAAACCTCTTTCTCTTAGCATTTAACTATGAACGCCCCTGTAGAGTCCCCAACCCTGAACCCATTGGTGGATCCCGACCGTACCCGTTTCCCTGGCCAAGCCCACTACACTGAAGACCTGAGCAAGCTGCTGGACATTTTGCCCACCCCGATTCGGGAACGATTGGAGCAGCATCCGCAGTTGGATCGCCTGGTGGAGGTGGTACTGGATTTGGGACGGCGTCCTGAGGCGCGTTTCCCGGGGTTTGCCGATTACCTGTCGGATGAGGTGGTTACCCGTGCTGACTTGGATCAGGTGATCAGCCGAGTGGGGGAGTTCAGCGGCGACAACCGCGCCGGCATTGCCTCCACCCTGCATCGCATCAGTGCCATCCGCAACCGCCAAGGGACGATCATCGGCCTCACCTGTCGAGTCGGTCGCTGCATTATTGGGGTGATCAGCATGATCCGCGACTTGGTGGAGCAGGGCCGTTCTATGCTTCTCCTAGGCCGGCCAGGGGTGGGAAAGACCACAGCGCTGCGGGAAATTGCCCGGGTACTGGCGGACGATCTGCACAAGCGTGTGGTGATTATTGACACCTCCAACGAGATCGCCGGTGATGGGGATATCCCTCACCCGGGGATTGGTCGGGCCAGGCGTATGCAGGTGGCCACCCCAGAGCTGCAACACAAAGTCATGATCGAGGCGGTGGAAAACCACATGCCGGAAGTGGTGGTGATCGATGAAATTGGCACCGAATTGGAGGCCCTAGCTTCCCGCACCATTGCCGAGCGGGGGGTACAACTGGTGGCCACAGCCCATGGCAACCGCATCGAGAACCTGATCAAAAACCCCACCTTATCGGATTTGGTGGGTGGGATCCAATCGGTTACCCTAGGAGACGAGGAGGCGCGGCGACGGGGCAGCCAGAAGAGCGTTTTGGAGCGCAAAGCCCCTCCCACCTTTGATATTGCGGTAGAGATGCTGGAACGGGCCCGCTGGGTGGTGCATGAAGATCTTGCCAGCACAGTGGATCGCCTCTTGCGCAATCGGGAACCCCTAACACAGACCCGTAGCCTAGATGAAAACGGGCAGGTGATCATCGAACGTCCGGTCATATCCGGCCCTCAATGGCCGCCTGCTAGCAGCAGCACGTCTATGATGCGGGAACGGGGAGGATGGCGCCGTTCCGGACGGATGGAAGCCTTACCCCTAGAACCTCTGGAAAATCGCCTACGGCAGCCGCGGGAAACTAACTTGGTCATGGAGACGGGATCCCGTTCTAGCCTTGGCCTAGACGAAGAAGAAGGCTTAGATCTTGAGAGGTCCCTGGGGGAGGACAAACCTCAGGATAGCCATGGGCCGTTGATGGTCTATCCTTATGGAGTGAGTCGCTTTCATCTGGAGCAGGTCATTCAAACCCTGAAATTGCAGGCGCAGGTTACTAAGGATTTGGATGAAGCAGACATTGTCTTGGCCCTACGCTCCCATGTGCGCAATCGCTCCAAGATCCAACAATTGGCTCAGTCTCGCCAGATTCCAATCCATACGGTTAAGGCCAACACCCTGATTGACCTGGCCCGCGCTCTGCGCCACATCCTCAACATTGAATCGGAGGACGGATCCGATTCTGAACTGGAACTGTTCATTCAAGCTAGCAGCGGGGATGAAACAGAAGCCCTGGAAGAAGCGCGTCTGGCTGTTGAACAAATCGTTATTCCCAAGTCGCAGCCGGTGGAATTGCTGCCCCGCTCTGCTTTGATCCGCAAGTTGCAGCACCAGTTGGTAGAACATTACCACCTGCGTGCCCAGAGCTTTGGCGAAGAACCCAACCGTCGGCTGCGCATTTATCCCAACTAGCCACAACTTTGGGTTGTCAACACTTGCTTCAGGTTCAAGATGAAGCAGGGCATTTTGGGAGTGCTTCTGAGTTAGGGGCCGTAGGGCTATCGGCCGGAAGCCTGAGCAAAGCTCGAAATCGTTTAACCCAACGGAAGCTCTATTCTGTGTAGGGGGAACATGGGTATGGGACTGTGGATCGACTGGCCCCAATAGCCTGCCGATAGAATGTCCGGTTGGTTTGGGTGGAGCCTTTGTTGGCTCAAGATCGGCTGTCTTCTCCCCTATTGCCGAGATTTACGCGGGCAGTATCTGAGCTGTTGGTCTCTCGATTTTAGAGCTTTAGAGTGGCGGTAAAGCTGTTGGTGCTTAATAGCTCAGGGTGTATCTCTAAATCCGGCTGAGGGATCCCACAGGCCGGGATCCCTTCTGCTGCGTACTCAAGAAGAATGCGGTTTAGCCCTGGCATAGACCGTTTCAAAGTAACAAGATATTAAAAGGTGTTAGGACTGTTGCCGGGATCCGCTCTGGGTTCAGTGCCTGACAACTCCTGAATTGACATCCAAGACACATTTGAGGACACAAGGCTATGCAAAACAATCGTCGCGGTTTCCTGCGATGGCTAGCTCTCGGGTTTGGCTCAGTGGCTGGGTTGCTGCCTGCATTCACCCAACGCCGTTCTGCCCGTGTCATTGCTCAAACTCCCGAAGCCGAATTCATCAAGGTGGCGACAGTAGAAGATTTGGCCGATGGCCCCTTCAAGGTGGAAAACGCCTTTGGGGAGCGCACCCCTACCCTGTGGTTGAGCGGGGATCCAGAGGATGAGGACTCTCTGCTGGCTCTAGACGCAACTTGCCCTCACGCCGGTTGTAATGTGGACTGGCGCGGCGAAAACTTTGTTTGCCCCTGTCATAGCTCCGCCTTCACAGCAGAGGGGGAACGCATCCGTGGCCCTGCCAATGCCAACTTGACCCGTTATGAGGTGAAGGTGGAAGACGGCGAGATCTTGGTAGCTAAAGTCTGAATCTACTTCAATCTATTCAAGTTGCAAGTTCATCTCAGAGAATGAGTTGAGTCAAGGAGGATCCCTGGGTGACTCAACCCCGTCGATACCTGTTCCTCTCTACTCCTGTCGGTCCTTTAGGTTCAGGGGCGGGGGGTGGAGTGGAACTGAACCTGGCCAACCTGACCCGTGCTCTGATTCAGCGCGGACACCGGGTGCAGGTGCTGGCCCCTCAGGGATCCCACATTGCCGGCTTACCCGAGACCGTCATCGAGCCAGTGGCAGGTTTGCCGCCTCCCTACGCTCAAAGCCAAAGCCGCGAGCAGCCGGTTGAGATCCAGATTCCCTCTTTGCTGGCGCAACTGTGGCAGCGGGCTGCTCAACTCCAGGATCACGTTGATTTGATCCTCAACTGGAGCTACGACTGGCTTTCCTTTTATCTGACAGACTTTTTCCGTACCCCTGTTGCTCATCTTCTGAGCATGGGATCCCTTAGCGATGCAGTGGATCACGCCTTAGCCCACATTGCCCAAGCCTACCCTGGTCGGCTGGCGGTGCATTCCCGTGCTCAGGGGCAAACCTTTGCCTTTGCTCGGGAAAAAATGTCAAAAGGTCAGGATCCGTTTGTTTATCTGCCCTGTGGAGTGGATCTGCAGCAGTACGACTTTGTGCCCCAGGGCAATGGCTCCCTGGCTTGGGTAGGTCGCATTGCCCCCGAAAAAGGGCTGGAAGATTGTGCCGCCCTTTCCGAAAAGACCGGGCTGCCGGTGGTAATCTTGGGCCATCTGCAGGATCCCGGCTACTGGCAGCAGATCCAGGTTCAGTATCCCCGCGCCCAGCTGCATTACTTAGGATTCTTACCCACCCGGCAGATGCAGCAGCAGCTAGGCCGCTGCTCCGCTTTGATCATGACCCCCAAGTGGATTGAAGCTTTTGGTATGGTGGCGGTAGAGGCCCTAGCCTGTGGTGTACCGGTCATGACCTATCGACGCGGTGGGCCAGCGGAAATTGTCAGGGATGGAGAAACCGGCTGGGTGGTAGAGCCAGACAATGTGCCGGCACTGGTAGAGGCCGTAGGTCACCTAGACCGCATCGACAGAAATCGCTGTCGCCAATGGGTTGAGCAGCACTACTCTCTGGACAAGATGGCCGAACAGTTTCTGACTTGGGATAGGCAAATTTGCAGGGATCCCTAAACCGGATCCCACAAGGGAGGAGACAGGCAGTGGTACTATTATCTTGATTTTGGCACTCTGCGCCAGATCCACGGCCCACTTAAGCGTTCGCGTCAGCGGGCCAAAGGCCTAACATTTGGACTCACGACGGGGAAGACACCATGACGACTGGGAAAGAATCTGTTGCGCTCGTGCGATCAGAGGTTCGTCGGCGGTCACAGGTTCTGGGAACACAAGTGATCAGTCAGGCCAACGCAGCCCGACTCGGGATAGTGAGCCAGGTTTGGGCGGACTTAGAGGCCAAGCAAGTCTTGGTGTTGGGAGTTTTGGAGAAAGCCTTTGCCGGTGCTCCTCGTCTGCTGGAGCTGCGGCAAGTAACGGCTTTGGGACAAGATGCCTTGCTAGTGCCCAACGATGAGGTTTTCGACAACCTCGATCTAGAGGGTCTAAGCCGAGTGGTGGGCAGCGAAGTGGTCACCGAAGGAGGGATCCGCCTCGGTAAAGTTAAAGATTTTGAATTTAACTCTGTCTCGGGCATCATTACGGGCTTGGTACTCTCTAATCTTGGCCTTACCTTTGTGCCCGGATTTATTCTCAGCACCTATCTGCTTTCCACCGATGAGATTGTTTCTATCGGTGGGGATCGCTTGATTGTGGAAGATGGAGCCGAAACCCGACTGACTCAATTGGCCAAGGGCATTTTGGAAACTCTTGGGCTAGGTAAACCCCCCTGGGAAGCCGCAGTTACCTTAAACCCAGCCCTACCCAGTCCCATCGATAGCACCGCCGTTGAGGATGAAGAAGATTACGACGAAGAGTATGGCGAGGAGTACGAGGCAGAAGAAGAAGATATCTACGCAGAGGAGGAACCTGAGCCGGAACCCCAACCTGAGCGCCCCCGTCGAGCTGAGCCTGCCCCCGCCCCCGAGCAACCGAAATGGGAGCAGGAATACACAACAGAAGATACCCCTGCGCAGCCAGCTTCTGAATCCCCTGCTCCAGAATCTCCCGCCGATGTTTGGGAGGACAAGCCCAACGATCCCCCGACTTGATAACCCACTTGATAACCCAAATGTCTTGGATAGAGCCCAAGTCGGTCAATTCCCCCGACAGCTCAAGCGTCACGCTAGCCCCTTTACCGAATCTTTGCCCCCCTGTTCGATTGCCGTTAGCCTAGAGGTAGCCTTTGGGAAGGGTAGCCCAGGCACGAAGCAGCAGGTTGGTGCAGAGGTCCTGCTTTGAAAATCGGTGAAAACGGGTGGGTCAATCAGTGCACCGTCAGCGGATCTTACCCTCAATAAAGGGTACCTCCAGCACCTTTTCGTGCTGGATGGGGCCATGGCCAAAGTAGCCCTCCTCCCCAAACAGCTCACCGTGATCGGCTGTAACCGTAATGTAGGTGTTGGCCGGAACCAGATCAAACAGCTGCTCAAAAATCCCATCCAAGTAGCGCACCGCCTCAATCTGGCGCTGCCGTAGCTCCTCCAATTGAGCCGGATTAAAAAAGGGGATCCCCTCTTCTCCGGGTTCATCCAAGCGCTTCAACACCCCATTCACCCCAGAAATGCGCGGCCAGAGGCTGGGATCTTGATCCGGCAAAGCATAGGGATAGTGAGTTTCTCCGACATTGAGCAGGTAGAAACTAGGGCGCTCGGGCTCAAAGTGCAACTGCTCCACCATCGCTGCCATATCGTTGTGTTGGGGCATCAGCTGATAGGAATCAAAATCCCGATTCAGCAGCGTACTGGGATTGAGTACTGGCAAAGAAACCATGGCATGGGTCGAGTAGCCCAGTTGATGTTTGAGCAGAGTCGGCAGATACAGGTGGGGCAACAAATGCTTGAACTCAATCGGCTGCCGAGTACCGAGCCGCTCGTTGTAGCGTAGGTAATCCTGCTTGTAGTGCTCGGAAGCAAAAACCTGGGTAGGGCTGGTATGGGGCAGTAGGCCCATAAGCAAGTTGTAATGAGAAGGTGCTGTCCAAGAAGCATAGCTCCACCGCTTTTCCAGGGATCCCAGTTTGAGTAGGTGCTTGGGATTGGCCGCTAGCAGGCTATCAAAGCGGCAGCTATCCAGAATGATTAAAAGGTAGTTATTCCGGCCTTGAGGGGGGGGCAAAGGTGTTGGCTCAGAGGAAGGAGAGGAAAGTTCAGCCGGTTCATTCACCCCTGCTCGAGCAGCTCTCAGCCAGTCTAAGAATCCCATTCTTCTTCCTCATTCCGGTAGGGCTGATTGGCAAGACGCCAGTCAGGCTCAGCCGTCCCATTTTCCTCTTCATAGCGAGTTTCATCCTGTTCGGGCCAAATTCGTTCTGGAGGCCGACCGGTGTAGGAATATCGCCCTGCGTAAGGATCCGGCGTATAGTCCGGTTCTGGCACATCCGGAGGTAGATAGTAGCCAGAGGGAGCCGTCTGCGATTCCAGAAAGCTGACCCGATCCATCAATTGATTTAACTTACGGATGGCCTGCCGTTGCAACGCCCAATCGTGAAACCGCCAAGAAACCACGTACAAGAATCCTAGCCCAATGCCTACCCCATAGGAAACCAGCAAGACCCATGACAAAGGAATTGGGGATCCCGATTGCCCGGCCAGCACCACCGTCACCCGGGAGCCCCAGTTTTGGATGAACAGAATCAACAAGATCAGCGTCCACAAGCCCAGTAGTGCCGAGCGAATGTTTTTGAGCATAGCCTTAACCTCCCCCTCCCCTTAGGCTATCATTCCCTCCCCACCGGTATAGCTGCACAGCCGCATCAATTTGCCGGAGCAGCCTTTACCAACCCCGGAGAATGACCCTGACTCACCAAAGCTATGGGCGGTACAAGATTCGAACTTGTGACCCCTTCCGTGTGAAGGAAGTGCGCTACCACTGTGCTAACCGCCCACCGTCCACTGCGGCACTAGACCTCTATCCTACACGATCATCGGCACCAATTAGGAGCAGCATCCTCAACTCAGAGATAGCCGGGATCCCCTCTGATCGCTACAGTAAAGGGCAGAAATCTGGGGGCACTATGGCCTTTTCACCGACCGAAGCAGCTATTTCTCTGCTCATTGATTTGGCCGAGCGGGGAGAGATTGATCCTTGGGATGTACAGGTGATTGATGTGATCGATCGCTTCCTGGCCCGCCTGGCTCCCACCAGCAGCAGCCATGATCTCTCGGAATCAGGGCAAGCCCTGCTCTACGCTGCTATGCTGGTCTATCTGAAGGCCATGGCCTTGGCAGAACCCGAGCCTGAAGCAGGGGAAGCCCAGACAGACTTGATGGAATTGGAGAGGGATCCCTCGCTTGACTGGTCTTTAGCCCAGCTGGATCGGGTTTTACAACCCAGAGCCGTACCGCGCCTTAACCGTACCCGACCGGTTACCCTCAAAGAACTGATCGGCCACCTGCAGGAGTTAGAAACCCTCCTGGAACAACGGCCTGAATCTGCTCCCAAACCTCTTGCCCAACGCATAAGCCGCAAACAGGCGCTCTCAGCCATTACCCAGTTGGCTCATCCCGAAAACCTTTTGGAAATCACCGCTGCCCTGGAGTCTTTGCTGGCACAACTGTGGCAACAGGGGCTTGCCCAGCTGAGTTTTGAGGAGCTACAGCAATACTTTTGCCAAAACAGCCCCACCGAATCCCTTCACCCGATGCAAATGTTCTGGTCGCTGCTGTTGATGGCCTCCCGCTCGCAAGTAGAATTGCAGCAAGAGGAGTTTTACGGCCCCCTAACAATCCTAGCTTGTAAACCGGGATCCCCGCTTGAGTCAGTCTCTACACTCAGGGATCCCGATTTGGCACAACCCTAGACTAAGGATCTTTAGACTAAGGATTTTTTAGACAAGGATTTCAGTCGTGGTTGCTCTCCCGCTGACCTTCTGAGTCGTGCTTGGCACAATCTGCCCGTTTCAGATCTTCCCCGTTCAGGCGCAGCGGTAGCTCAGCAGCAGCCTCCCGATCCAGATGGTAATCTTCAATCAGGCGCTCTTCATGCGGATAGCCTTCCCCCTCCGGTAGCGGTAGATTCAA
Source organism: uncultured cyanobacterium (assembly GCA_937944885.1). GTDB lineage: Bacteria > Cyanobacteriota > Cyanobacteriia > Thermostichales > Thermostichaceae > Thermostichus. Next base: position 69,457 of record CALFBB010000023.1, on the reverse strand, counting down.
CAACTCAGCAGGGGGACACTCGTCAGAGATAAGCAAATCTGCCGTGCTAAGCATCCCTTTGGGAATCGTAGAGAGGCGTTGGGCTACCGCTCCAATACTTTCCAGGCGTATCATCTCTTCCCAGGAGCAGATCTCCTCCTCATCTTCCGTTTCGTAGCGAACCAGAATAGTATCCCCTTCGATATCGAGGATCTTGGCTCGTTCCAGCCAGCGTCCTTGATCGCGCAGGTAGATCCACACATCTTTGCCTTCGCGGCTGAGTTGATAGATCCTACGATGAAGCACCGTCCCCTCCTGAGGTAAAAGATCCAGGCAGAACTGTTGTTGGGGTTACCCAGTTCATCCCTCCATCTTAGCGGCTGGATCCCTAGCCTGTATGCTGAACAGAAGCAGTCACTCCACAACATCTAGCTAACATCCAGCAGGAGCCAAGCTGATGTAAGGATAGCTACAGAACAGTTAATTTTCATTCAAATCATTCAAAGCGTTGAAATACTATGCGCATTGCCATCGTTGGGTTGGGCTTAATCGGTGGATCCCTGGCCCTGAAGCTGACCGAACAGGGCTATACCGTTTTCGGGCTCAGCCGCAGCCCGCTCACCTGTGAACAAGCATTGGCGCGGGGCGCTGTGCAAGAGTGTGGAACGGAGTTAGCCCAGTTACAGGCCTTTCATCCCCAGCTAGTGCTGATTTGCACCCCATTAGAGCAAGTATTGCCTACCTTGACGGCACTTTTGCCCCATCTGCCTGCTGCGACAGTGGTCAGTGATGTCGGTTCGATTAAACAGCCGATTGTAGAGCCTGCTACTCAGCAATGGCCTTGGTTTGTAGGTGGGCATCCCATGGCAGGCAAAACCACCCAGGGAATTCAAGCTGCTGAAGCCGATTTGTTTGTGGGACGGCCCTATGTGCTCACCCCCATTGCCGAAACGCGGCCCCAAGCCCTGGAGACCTTGCAGAGCCTGATTGCTGCTGTTGGGGCAGAAAGCGTTTTGACAGATCCGGCTCGACATGATCGGGCGGTGGCCTGGATTAGCCATTTACCGGTCATGATCAGTGCCAGTTTGATTGCCTCCGTCAGCCAAGAGGTAGATCCGCTGATCTTGGAATTGGCTCACACCTTGGCCAGTAGCGGCTTTCGAGATACCAGCCGTGTCGGCGGCGGGATCCCCCAGCTGGGAGTAGAGATGGCTCGTCACAACCGAGAGGCGGTACTGGCCAGCCTGCGCAGCTACCAGCAGCACTTGCAGCAGATAGAAACTTGGATTGAAAAAAGAAATTGGGATAAGCTAAGCCAATTCCTAGAGCAAACTCAGCGGGACTGGCGGCAATTTCCGGTCAATCAACCCTAACCTCAGGATCTTGACCCCTTGCTCCTGTCGGGCAACTCCTAGAGCACTGCGCAATAGTGCCTTGCCTTTCACCACCGGTATTTTTAGAGTTGAAAAATAAACACCTGATGACCTTGACCAGAGCCTGTGAGCACTCTCCTTGCTGAAGATGATGGTCTCTACCGTCAACATGTGCACAACCTGCTGGTGCAGCATTTACCTCAGTTTGGGCCAGTCTACACAGCCTCGAATGGTGCAGAAGCCCTAGAGCTGGCTCGTCGGCATCAGCCTAGCTTTATGTTGATGGATATTCGCATGCCTGAGATGACGGGAATCGAGGTAGCCCGCCAGGTTTGGTCAGAACGGCCCAATACCCGCATCATCTTCTGGTCTCATTTTGCTGATGAAGTGTATGTCCGCGAGCTGCATAAGATTGTGCCGCCCCAGACGGTCTACGGGTATCTCTTGAAAAACTGCACCGATGAAAAGTTGGTCAGTGCTATTCAAGCGGTGGTGCAAGATGAGCAGTGTGTAATCGACCGGGAGGTGCGTGGGGTAGATTCCCGCTCCCAAAACAAAATTACCGGCCTAAGTGACGCCGAGTACGAGGTGCTAATTGATATTGCCCTGGGTCTGACAGATCAAGCCATTGCCTCACGACGATTTTTGTCCCGCCGCGGGGTAACCAATCGGCTGCGCAACCTCTACGACAAATTGGAGGTGAGCAATGATCAAATTGAAAGTGAGGAGTGGGGGACAACCTTTAGTCTACGTGCCCGTGCCATTCGTCTTGCCTTCAAGCGAGGCTTGATTAACGCTCAGCTCCTAGACGAGGAAGAAGTGCAACTGGATCACTGGCTGAGCCGCTACCGCCTGGAGCCTTTGGATTAGTAACCAATGGGATAGAAAATCACAGCCTTTGCCGAGTCATGCCGTGTTTTGGATGGGTGCTGTTCCAAACTAGATTCCTGTGCCTCTGAGTTAGGGAGAGCTATCGGCACTTCGATCATCCGATCCGGCACAAGGGGAACCATTTCAGAACGGCTGGCGGTTTCCCGTAACGAATTGGCAATAGACTCTTGGGTAAGCAAAAATTGCCGTTCGTTGCGCTGCATCTGCTGCCAAACTTGGTACTGCTGGCTCCACCGGCTCTGGGTGTGGACAGTCCAACTGTAAAGGCTAAGCACGGCCACCCCGGAGACGATGGCAACGCCGGTGGTGATTTGTTTCCACCGGCTCAACTGCTCCATCCAGTCAGGGCTGAGGCTGTGGGGATGGGCGGATTTGAGCAGTCGTGGGCCAAGAACCGGACGAGGACGAGAGAAAGGGGAAGCAAGTCCTTCGCTCCAGCCAGGAGGTAAAGCAGATCTTTGCAGCTGTAAGGAGCGACGATTGCGCTTATACCCCGCCTGGCTAACCATGCTGCTCACCCCTCACACACAACCAACACCCATCCGCAAGGCGCTACCCAACCGGTTGCGCAACTTTCTGCCAGTTTTGATTCACTGTATCCGATCTTTTGGGGTTAAGTGCAGGTTGTCTGCAAGATTGGTCTGGAGAAGGGGTATAGGCGGCTACTCGCAGTTTGGCAGAACGGGCGCGGGGATTGTGCTCTACTTCTGAGGATGTCGGTTGCAACGGCTTAGGGGTAATCACTTGCCAACGGGGATCCGTGCGAAAAGCCCACTTCACCAGACGATCTTCCAAGCTATGAAAACCAATCACCGCCAGCCGACCGCCGGGTTTTAACCAGTTGGGAGCATTGGCCAGCAGGGTCTCCAGTACCTCTAGCTCACGGTTCACAGCAATCCGCAGCGCCTGAAAAACCCGTGTTGCCGGATGGATCCGGCCCCGACGTGCTGCCGGCGGAACCGCCTGCCAGATCACCTCCGCCAATTGGGTGGTGGTCAACAGGGGACGAGATTGTTGAATGCGCCGGGCAATACGCCGGGCAAAGCGCTCTTCTCCGTAGCGGCTAAAAATGTCGATTAATGTTTCCAGCTCACCATGATTCACCCAATCGGCAGCTGTTTCTTGGGTTGTGCTCGGATCCATGCGCATATCCAGGGGCCCCTCGACGCGAAAGCTAAAGCCCCGCTGCGGTTGATCCAGCTGCGGGGAGCTCACTCCCAAGTCCGCTACAATCCCATCAAAGGGGAGGCGTTCCCCTTGCTCATCCTGAAAGCCATGCTGCTGCAGATCAAAATCGGCAAAATTCAGGTGCCAGAGTTTGACACGACTCCCCTCCAAAGAGATCCCTGCTGCCGCAAAACGGGCCCGGGCCGCCTCTAGAGCCTCAGGATCTTGATCCAATCCCATCACTCGTGTGGCTCCTCTCTGCAACAGGGCTAAGGTGTGTCCACCCCCACCTAGGGTTACATCTAAAAAAATCCCGCCCGCCTCAGGTTGCAGGTAGGTGACAATCTCCTCAGTTAAAACGGACTCGTGCTGATACACTTCGCCCTCCTCAGAATGTGGTTTTCACAGTGTAAGCAGCAGAGGAAAATCCGGATCCCACTGACTTGGACAAGCAGGGGAAGCACCAATCTGCGGAAAAGCAATCTGTAGTGTTTTAACGTCTCAAAAAGAGGGTACCAACACTGCTGACAGTGACGAAGGGGATGGTTTAGGGTTTATTCTATCCGCAACATCCACAACAGGGGCCGGCCAGCATGAAAGGATTCACGGCAACAAGTTGTCACCGGTACAGACGGGCCATTGGGGTTTGGGGGATTTTGACAGCAGCAGGTGGGATCCTCCCCGCTACCGTTGTTGGCCAATCGGCGTTGCCACCTCTGCCTGTGGTTCCCTCCCTGGAGGGATCCCAGGATTCTGGGAATGCTCCCCTGTTGAGCCCTTTGCTTGAGCAGGGTTCCCTTACTCAGCCTAGGATCCCGGCCACAGCCCCTTTGCCTCCCCTAGGGTTAGATCTGCGCCATTTGGTTAGCCTATTTATCAATGAGTCTTTGGATGCAGGCAATCAGCTTGGGGCAGTTAGCTACAACGACCTATATACCCGCCTGTTGGCTCGTAGCTACGGGGATCCCCGCCCACCCATCGAAGTGGAGTACGAGCTGATACAGGAAGTCCTCAAAGAATATGGGGATCCCGGGGATCGGTTTTGGGATCCCGAGGCATTCAAAAGCTTGCTCAATCGTCCTCGGCCCCCCTTGCAAGCCCAGGGGGTTGCCCCCCGCACCGTTTACCTGGCCGTAGCGGAACTCACCCCTGCCACTGCCCAGCAGATTCGGCAAACCCTTTACACCCAAGATTATAGCCGCGGCATCATCCTGGATTTGCGGGGTTCTGTCGGCTATGACCCGCAAGTGGTAGCAGATGTAGCACGGCTGTTTTTGCCCCGTTCTATTCAACCCTTGCTGATCACCGAAGACCGCTTTGGCCAACCCACCGCTTGGAATAGCGAAATCCTGCCGATTGCAGCCGGGATCCCCTTGGCTGTGCTGGTGGATGGCAATACCCGTAAAGGCGCCACCCTTTTGGCCGCCCAATTAGGCTCTAGTGGTAGCAGCGTTGTCTTGGGGCAACCCACCCAAGGCAGCGAACGGCAAACCCGATTCTTCGCTCTCCCTTCCGGCGCAGCTGTAGAACTGGCCGTTGCCCACTGGAAAACCGGCGATGGCCGCTCCTTGGAACAGGGTTTGGTCCCCTTACAGAGGGTGAATGGGAATGATTGGTTGAATGCCGGCCTGGAGGCGCTGGCCATGCCCCCCCGCCGCCCCACCCCACCCCCCCGACCTACCGTCTTTGTCCAAGAAGGCCGCATTGGTCGCTTCCAGTTGGGTATGGATACCCGCAATGTCGATACCCATTTGCTGGGCAATGTTGATCAAATTACAGCAGCATCGGGGGCAAATGTGTTTCAGCCCAACAGCGATTTGAAACTGTTTTATCTGCAAGACTACATTCTTTTTACCTACCGTCACCCTGGTATTGTTGATAGCTTCTTTGCCAACCGCATCTATACCACCCACCCAGAGGCCATGACCGCCGAAGGGATCCGTATTGGCTCCACCTACACAGAAGTGATCCAGGTGTATGGCAAACCCGGGGAAAATGGGTACAACGAGGTGGTTCCCTATCCCAAAGGCAGCCGTGAGTACCTACGGGATGACCGCTACTATGTCAATTACGATGCCTTGGGCTTAGCCTTCGCCTTTGAAGTGGGATCCAACCAAGTCAAGGCCATTGGTCTATTCAAGCCCGGAAATTAAGTCGCAAACTTGATCAACAAAATCGCGTGAGTCCCCTGTATCTTTAGGCTAGGGAGGTAGAGCGGCTGGGTGAGGGGGGTGCAGCAAGCTGCCACTGCCGCGAACGGTGCCCCCGAATCCAGCAATAGATGGTATACTTAGCGCGATGACCTCACCCCTGTTGTATCAGCAAGGGGGGGTTTGTTTACAGGTATTGTGGTAATCGGTGTGATGCCGATCGGAATCGGGCCAAAAATATTGATTGCAACATTGGGGTGAATTGTAAACTGAATTGTAAACTGAATTGTAAACTGAATTGTAAACTTACCTGAAGGTATAAGCGGGGCGCACGCCGGCGGGCTAGGCCTGCTCTCTTGTGTCAAAGCTCCGCGCTCTCTAGCGCAAGGTAGTTTACACGAATAGAGTTGACCACTTGTCCCAGATGCAGATTGAGATTCGCCCGGTGGAAGATACCGACAGTGCTGCTTTGCTTCACATCTTGGAAGTAGTCTTTGCCGAATATCCAGGTTGTGTCTTGGATTTAGAGGAAGTTCCGGAGCTGCTTCAGCCGGCTACTGCTTTTGCCCAGCTAGGGGGATTTCTTTGGGTAGCACAACAGCAGGAACAGGTGGTGGGCTGTGTGGGCATGGTACCCACCGAAAGGCCAGAGCGCATGGAACTGAAAAAACTTTACACCCTCCCCACTGTGCGTGGTAGGGGCTTAGGGCGGCGGCTGATTGAACAGGTGGAAACAACAGCCCGACAGCAGCAGGCAAGGTTCGTTCATCTCTGGACAGACACCCGTTTCACCACAGCCCATCGCGTCTATGAACGGCTAGGCTACACACGGTTGCCGGAAACCCGCCAGCTGCACGACCGCAGCAACTCGGTCGAGTATCACTACGAAAAGTCGCTGCGTTAAGGATTCTACCCTTGAAGTGTGATGTGGTGGTGATTGGCTGTGGGGTAGTGGGCTGTGCCATTGCCTATGAGCTGGCTGTCGCCGGTCTATCGGTGATTGCAGTTGATGCCAGGGATCCGGCAGCAGGCTCTACCGGAGCAGCCTTGGGGGTACTGGTGGGTATCTCCAGTCAGCAACCCGGTGGAGAGACGGTGAATTTGCGCCTCAAAAGCTTGGCGCAGTTTGATCCCTGGATTGCCCGCTTAGAAGCAGACCTAGGTCGTAGCTTGCCGGTCAATCGACGTGGTCTGCTGCAGCTGCTCAAAGAGGGGGAAGCTGAGGCTTGGCAAGCTACACTGCTGGCCCGTCAGGCCGCCGGCTATTCCCTTCACCTTTTAAGCCCTTCCGAGCTGGGATCCCTGCAACCGGGGTTGCGAACGGATCGGGCCGGGGCCATCTATTCCCCTCAAGATCGGCAAATTCAACCCAAGCTCCTCACCCAGGCTCTCGTGGAGGCCGCCCAAAGCCGTGGGGCTCGCTTCTTCTTCCATCAGCCGGTCCAGCGGTTGAAGCGCAGCCCGGATCCCCTTTTTCGTGTCCACGCCGTTTACACCCCAAATCTCAGTCTCTCGGCGGGGCAGGTGATTCTGGCTGCCGGCTTGGGGAGTTCCCCACTGGCAGATCAACTGCAGCTGCAGCTACCGCTGCAAGCGGTCAAAGGACAGGCACTGCGGGTTAAAGCTCCCCATATCCTGCTAGGGCCGGTGATCACCGATGAAGAGTTACACTTGGTGCCCCTTGGGGATGGATCCCTGTGGATAGGTGCAACCGTAGAGTTTCATGCTCCCCATCCCCAACCAACGCTGCTGGCCTTGCAGGATTTGCTGGCCCGAGCCGTTGCTCTGTGTCCGGCGCTAGCAGAAGCCACCCTCATGGAGCATTGGGCCGGTCAGCGCCCCCGACCCAGCGGCCAACGAGCGCCCATTCTTGGCTTAGCTCCCGGCTATAGCAATCTCTACCTTGCCACCGGCCATTATCGCAACGGAGTGCTGCTGGCCCCCATTACTGCGGCTATCCTACGAGATCTGGTGCTCCAAGGGGAAACGCAGCTGTGTGACCTAAGGTCATTTGCCCTCAGACCAGCAGAGGGATCCCAACAGACACCCTTGCGCTAGGCAACCTCCTCAACCCAGTGATGTGAGCGGAAGGAATGGATAAACTCGACCGAACCTCTACCAAACAGGAGTAGCAGGTTACCCGAACCGGCAAGCCAGCCATTCTCACCCATGACTACGGGGATCCGGTTGATGAGGCAGAAGCGGAGAATTGCGCTCCAACTCAGAGACAGGGCCACTGCCCGTTAGCTGCAAGGGAGCACCCGTGGCCAGAGCCAGCAAGTTGGCCCGTAACACCGATTCTGGCTGCTCCCCAATTGCCGATCCCAAAGCTGTGCCCTCTCGATCCAAAAATAAAAAATGCGGGATCCCATTTACCCGATAGCGGCTCAGTTCCGGCAGCCATTTCGGGTTGTCCACATTTAACATGACAAAGTTCACCTGTTGAGCAAACTCATCTTTCAGGTTGGCCAGCACCGGTGCCATAGACCGACAGGTCGTACACCAATCGGCGTAAAACTCCACCAGAGAAGGTTTGGCATTGGCCTGGGCCTCTTCCAGAGGGACGGCCCTTTGTGCCAGCGCTTCTAGGCTGACAGTGGCATGGCGATTCTGATTGGCCAAAAAGAGTCCTGTTGCCAGAACCACTGCTGCCAAAGCAATCAATCCATTGCGTAGCCGTTTCGTCCAGCTTTCGCTCATGCCCACTCCCTCTTGTGATCTACCTTGTGATCTAATTAACAGGTCTTGGTTGACATTGGTTGACAGATGTTGTGGCAAAGGTTCACTTTGCATCCAACGTTGCCGCAGACAAAATCTAATCTAAGGATCCCTCTCCCTTCACCGTTTTAGCATTCCACCGGAGCATAGCCAGCCAACGCCTCTCTATCTTCTTGATCTGAGGTGCGAGCTGCTCCAGCAGTTGGATGGGCTTTTTCCGCCCCTGGACCCTTCCCAAGAGGGTAAGCTCAATACCCCAATTGGCCAAAGCGCCAAGCTGCCCTGGTCGATTCGAGCCTTTGGGATCCCTTTGCTGGGGGATATGCTGACTCAGGATCCGCTCTTGGTGGATCGCACCCTGGAAACCGGCGGTACCTACCAGCTTAAAGATAAAGATTTAGATTTACAGGTGTATCGGCGCCCCTTTCTGACCACCTCCGCCACCGGACGGGCCTTATTCGCAACGGTACAGAACCTGAGTTTGCCCGAGGTGACGAAGGAATTGGAGGCAGGATTGACAACCTGGGAACGGCCAACTTTGATTGCCTGGGGGATGCAGGATCGCTGGTTACCCTTTGCGCTAGTAGAGACATTCTGCCAACGGCTCCCGAAAGCTCAGGTGGTCAAACTCCAGCAGGTGGGCTATTACCCCCAGCAGGATTGGCCAGAAAAGGTACAGGAAGCAGTCATCCCCTTTTTGCGCAAGCTGATTATTGTGTAAATGACTTCCAGGATGTTAACGCTCTCCACCATCCGGTAGAGTAGAGAACTTCTCCTACCCTAAAAAAGGGTATTGAAAAATACTCTTTCTTGGTTAGTGCAAAGGGAGTGTAGATTAGGGCAAGAAAGAGGACCCACTTAAGGGGATCCCGCCTTTGGCCTGTCCTTTGCTACTACCGAATCCGTCTCACCCGACTTTATGCGCATCCAATCCATTCGCGTTCTCAGTGGTCCCAATTACTGGAGCATTCGTCGCCATAAGTTGATTCAAATGCGACTTGATCTTGAAGATCTCAAGGATCGCCCCACCAATAAGATCCCAGGGTTCAAAGAAGGGTTGGAAGCCTTGTTGCCGGGTTTGTGGGAACATCAATGCTCCCGTGGTTGCTACGGCGGTTTCTTGCAACGGGTGGAAGAGGGCACCTGGATGGGGCATGTGGTTGAGCATGTGGCCCTAGAGATGCAGACAATGGCCGGGATGCGGGTGACTTTTGGCCGTACCCGCGAAACCTCCATCCCCGGTACCTACAACGTGGTGTTCGAGTATCAAGAGGCAGAAGCCGGACGGTTTGCGGCCAAGGCGGCCGTGTATCTCTGTCAAGCCCTGGTGAATGGGGAAGACTACCGCCGGGATCTGGAGTTGGATATCCAAGAGCTGCGGGAAATTCGTGAAAATGTTCGCTTTGGCCCCAGCACCCAGGCTTTGTTGGATGAAGCAACGCTGCGGGGGATCCCTCATTTGCGCCTGAGCAAGGGCTCCCTGGTGCAACTGGGGTATGGGGTGTATCAAAAACGCATTGAAGCCACCACCACCGAAAAAACCAGCATCATCGCGACCGACTTGGCGGGAGACAAACGGGCCACCAAAGAGCTGCTGCAGGATATGGGGATCCCGGTGCCCAAGGGATATACGGTGCGTCGCCGCAGTGAACTGGCAGCCACCATCGAAGATGTAGGGGGCTACCCGGTGGTGATCAAACCCCTCAATGCCAACCATGGCAAAGGAATCACCGTCCACATCACCAATCTGGAGGCTGCCGAAATCGCCTACGATGCTGCCAGACAATACTCAGATGTGGTGTTGGTGGAAAAACACCTGCTTGGGGATGATTACCGTCTGTTGGTGATCAATAACAAACTGGTGGCGGTGGCCAAGCGGATCCCGGCCTACGTTGTCGGGGATGGTCGCTCTACCATCCAAGAGTTAATCGATGAAGTGAATCGGGATCCCCGCCGTGGTTATGGTCATGAAAATGTCCTAACCGTGATCAGTGTCGATGATATGACCCGCCGCATCCTTGAGGGCAAAGGCTACACCCTAGAGACTGTGCTGCCCCGCGGCGAACACTGCACCCTTAAATCCACCGCCAACCTCAGTACCGGCGGCATTGCTGTCGATTGCACCGACATCATCCACCCCTACAACGCCTTTATTGCCGAGCGGGCCGCCCAAATTATTGGTCTGGATGTAGCCGGGATTGATTTAATCTGTCCGGATATTACCCAGCCTGTCAACGAAACCGGAGGTGGCATTGTGGAAGTGAATGCCTCTCCCGGCTTACGCATGCACCTGGCCCCCAGCGAAGGGATCCCACGCAACGTGGCCGAGCCCATCCTGGATATGCTGTTCCCTCCCGGCAGCCACACTCGTATTCCGATCCTGGCAGTAACCGGCACCAACGGCAAAACCACCACCACCCGCTTGATTGCTCACATTCTCAAAGGCATCGGCAAGCGAGTTGGCTTTACCACCACCGATGGGGTTTATATCCAAAACCATCAGATTGCCAAGGGGGATATGACAGGGCCCTACAGTGCTCGCCTGGTGCTACGGGATCCCACCGTGGAAGTGGCCGTACTGGAAACTGCACGCGGCGGCATTTTGCGGGAGGGGCTGGGCTTTCCTGAATGTGACATTGGAGTGGTCCTCAATGTTACATCAGATCACCTGGGCATTGGTGACATTGAAACCTTGGAAGAAATGGCGCGGGTGAAGTCAGTTTTGGTGGAAGCAGTGCATCCTCAGGGCTATGCCGTCTTGAATGCAGACGATGGCTTAGTAGCCGCCATGGCCGAAAACGTCAAGGCAACAGTGGCTTACTTCAGTATGAACCCAGAAAACCCCTTGATTCAAAAGCACATTGCCTCTGGGGGGACTGCCGCAGTTTATGAAGAGGGGTACATTGCGATTGTCAAACGCGGCTGGAAGCTGCGCATTGAGGATGTCACCAACATTCCCCTCACCCTCTCTGGCAAAGCCAGCTTTATGATTCAAAATGCTCTAGCAGCAACCTTGGTGGCCTTTCTACACGGAGTTTCCATTGATGACATTCGCATGGCCCTGGGCACCTTCACCAGTTCTGTGGCCCAAACTCCCGGTCGCTTGAACCTATTTGATGTCGGTGGCTACCAAGTGTTGGTGGATTACGCCCACAATCCGGCGGGTTACGAGGCCATTCAAACCACCCTGGAGCGCTGGGAGTGTCAGCAAAAAATCGGTGTGATTGGTGGGCCTGGGGATCGGCGTAACAGTGATCTGCAGGAGTTGGGGGTACTGGCAGCCCGCATGTTTGACCGAGCCATCGTCAAAGAAGATGATGACCGTCGCGGTCGGGAGCCAGGGGAAGTGGCAGCCTTGATTCGGCAGGGGTGGGAACAGGAAAAACCAGGGGATACGTTACAAGAAGTTCTGCATGAGGCAATCGCCATTGAAACAGCTCTGGAGAGGGCGCAACCCGGGGATCTGGTGGTTATTTTCCCCGCCGATGTGCAGCGCACCATCCAGATCATCAGCCGCTTCCAGGACAAACTGAACCCCAAACCCAGTTACCGCGGCTCCTCATATAGCATGGGATCCGATTTTGTTCCCCATTCCCACAGCGGTAAACCGTCAGAGACAGATGGTATGGCTGCCACAGGCTCCCCAGAGTAAACAAACCATGCAAGGGGCGGAAAAGGTTAAGATTGGGTAAAAATGACCCACAAGCCGCTATCGGCGATATCCTAAGGTTCAGGCTTTCCAACCGGTGGGCCGGTTTGGAGGCTTCAGCTTCGGAAAGGGGTGGGTCTCGGACCTATGGCCTTGCGGAGGGGATCCTTTTTTTTAAGGAACCTTAAGCATTTCTAAAAGTGTCTAAGGGCTGTGCACAGAAGGTTACCGATTCAAAAAACTCTTCCGAATGTCGTTAGGTTAGTAGTGAGCTTCGCAAGGTAGGAAAACAGCTCATGGACAGCACTTTGGTTCAAGCAGCTCGCCAGATTTATCAATTCCATTTGCAGTATCGACCGGATGTGCTGGAGCAACCCCCGCGGGGCGTGGTCATTCATCGCCGTACACTGCGGGGAGACCTTATCTTTTCGGATTTTCCCATCCTCTTGCCCCAAGAAACTTTTATCCCGATTCAGCATTTGGAACAGGCGGTCTAGAGTTCCGTTTCTGAGGGTCTTCTCCAGAAAGTAGGATAGCAGGACAAACCTGCTTATCTGTGGGTGGCTACTCATGCTCAACCTTCTTGTCACCTCCTGGGAGTTTCGCCTACTGGCTTGGGTGGCGGTGTTGCTGTTGGGAGCTTGTGTGGGCAGCTTTTTGAATGTGGTGGTTTACCGCCTTCCCCATGGAATGTCCTTAATTCATCCTGGATCCCATTGCCCAGCTTGCAAAACCCCCCTAGGTCCCACCGAGAACATCCCCATTTTGGGTTGGTTTTGGGTGCGGGGGCGCTGCCGTCACTGTGGGGTAACCATCAGCTGGCGTTATCCGGCAGTGGAAGCGCTGACGATGGTATTATTTGCCCTCAGTATTGGGGTTTTGGGGTTTTCAGCCCAAGGGTTCCTCAGCTGCGTCTTGTTCAGTTGGCTACTGGCTTTGGCCCTGATTGATCTGGATACCTTTCTGCTGTTGGAAGAACTCACCCGTTCTGGGTTACTGGCAGGCCTGGTGGCTCGGTTGGCCTTGCCTTGGCTGGAGGGATCCGGATCTGGGGTAGCCGTGGGGATGTCGCTGCTAGAAGGCATTGCAGGAGCCGTGTTGGGCATTTGGCTGCTGGAAGGAATTGGCCTCTTGGCCCGTTGGGTGCTCAAGCGGGAAGCCATGGGATTGGGGGATGGCAAGTTGCTGGCTTTAATCGGCATGTGGCTGGGGTGGACGGGGGTGGTGGTCAGCCTGATAGCTGGTTGCCTTTTGGGCTTGCTGGGTAGTGTGGGATTGGGGCAAGCTCGCTTCGGTAAACCCATCCCCTTTGGCCCTTACTTAGCCATGGGTGCAGTGGTAGCAGCCTTGGCGGGACCCCAATTGGTGGAAGGGTACCTGCGCTGGTCAGGGCTGCTGGATTGACTCATCCTGCTCAAGCTAGCTGCACAGCACCACTATGGGTGGAGCACTACGGCGGATCTTGGTGGAGAAGGAGCCGAACTCTCAGGGCTAGGGAGTGGATTGAAGCAGCTGAGGTGCGCTTACTGGGTCCATCTTCTGCTTGGGTGGCAATTATCATCAGCTACCGGACAAAACTTCTGCTAGCCGCTCACAGGTCGCCTTAATTTTTTCTAGGCTACCCGGATTGACCAAGCCGTAATAGTCGAAGGCATACACCCTCTGAGTTTGCACCGCCTGCAGTTGATTCCAGAAGGGACGGGAGCGGAAAAAGGCCAAGGGATCCGCCGCCTCCGGGTTGACCACTAACAGAATTTCCGGATTAGCCTCCAGGATACGCTCTGCTGAAAGGGTGACATAGCCGCGAAATTGCCCTTGGCTTTGCAGAGTGGCTGTCAAATTATCGGCCCCAAAGCGTTCCAGTAGATCTCCGGCCCAGCTTTCCCGATTGGGAGACAGAATCGGTTGAGTACCCGCCAGCAGCAGCGTTTTGGGCCGAGGATTGGGCAGTTCCTGAGGCAAAAGGGATCCATACTCCTGTAGCAAAGGCTGGGGATCTACTCCCAGGGCGGCAGCCAGAGTGGTGATGGTCTCTTCCAGGGCCTGCCAATTGTTGACAGAAGTTAGATAAGTCGGGATCCCCAATTCCTGCAACCGTTCGGCCAGAGTATTGTGAAAACCAGTGGCCCCCACCACCCACTCCGGTTGCAAAGCCACCAGTTGCTCCAGGTTGGGTTGGTTGCCCAGGCCCAAACGGGTCATACCCTGAAAGCGCGGATCCGATTCCAAGAGCTGCCCGGACGGGATCCCCACCAATTTTTCAGGGGCCAGGCGATAAAGAATATCCGCCGTTAAGCTGGTAAGGCTGGCAACACGCTTGACAGGTGTCTGAAACAAAGGCTGTTGGGGCTGAATTTGCGCTCCTGCAGCATGGCCCCACCACCAAGCCCCTAAGCCCGAGAGAGTAAGCACTGCCATTTGGCGGCGAGAGTAACGGTAAAGCATGGGCTAACCTCCGTAGGAAAAAACAACAGCATCTTTTGGACCATTCCCCAGGTAAGGGGTCAGTTGAGGGCAAATTGAATGGGTACTGTTACCCAAGATTCAATCGGGAGATTGTTTTTTAGAGCAGGGCTGAATTGCCACCCTTGCACCGCTTGCTGAGCAGCACTGTCTAAAGCCGGAAAACCACTTGAGGAGAGGATCTCCACCTGCTCTACTTGCCCCTGGGTATTAACTTTGGCTCTCAGTAGCACCTGCCCCTGTTGATTGAGGCGGCGAGCTTGTGGCGGGTACTGGGGAGGAGGGTTGCGCCCTGGAATCGGTCGGGCAAGGATATCCGGCTGGGGATTGACAGCAACAGCAGCAGGGGGGCTAGCAGCAGGGGAAGACAAACCGGATTCAGGCGCAAGAGAGGAGACAGCGGGTTCCCTCCCTGGAGCGGTGGTTACCGTTTGCGAGGAACCGGCTGCTCCGGAAGCGGTTGTGGAAGCAGTTGAGGAAGCAGCGGATCGGATCCCTTGTAGGAGAGGGGTAAAGCGAGGTCTCGGCAAGGGATCCGGCTCCCGCTCTTGAGCAACCTGAGCAGCCGGAGCCGGTGAAGGGGCCAGCGGGGTGGGAACAGGGGTAGAAGTCGCGACAGGAGAAGGGGTGGGAGAAGCTAGCGGAGTTGAGGCCGGTGTGGGTGCCGGTGGAGGAGTAGGTGTGGGGGGTGGCGTCGGCGTGGGAGATGGAGTAAGCATTGGGGTGGCTGCGGGAGTGGCTGCGGGAGTGGCTGCGGGGGTGGGTGTCGGTGTTGGCGGAGGGGTTGGGGATGGCGTAGGCGTTTGTTGGACCAGCAAAGACTCAGCCTGTACAGAAGGGGAAAGCGGCAACGGTTGTTCAGGTAAGGGGGGTGGAGCAGCAGAGATAGACTCACTGACAGGCTCCCTCAGCGCAGGTGGGGGCACTTCAGGGGGCGGCGGGGCCGTTTCTTCAGGGGGATCCGGTTCTGTTTCCGCTTGCGGTAATGCGGGTTCTACAGGAGGGTCTTCTAGCCAAAGGGTGATGGGAATAAAGGATTCTGGCTCTGGAGGCCGGAATCCCCACCAGGCCAGCGGCAGCAGCAGCAGCAGATGCAAAAGAAAAGATACCCAGCTCTCCCAATAGAGAGGCTGAGGCTCCCTTCTTTGAACCGGCGGAATAGCCTCTGGCGTCTCTTCTAAATAAGCACGAGAAACACAGAGAACCGTACAGCAACAACTGGCCTCAAGGGCATATCTGAACAACTCCTCGGCATATCGGCTCCACAAGATCCAGGTGTCCCCGCGTCCCATGCCCCAAAAACTCAGCTCCAACCAAGCTAGACCTACCCCATAGGCCATGCCCTCCTGCTGCCAGTACCACCCCTGCAAGTGCAGCAAAAGCTGCGCTCGGGATCCCTGGGATCTCTTGTGAGATCTCTTAGAAGTGAGGAGGGGGCACTCAGCAAGCGGGGGTGAGATCATCACCGGCAATCACCAAAGTCAAGGCAAGCAGCAGGCGGAAGCACTCAGAAGCAGGAGAGTTTTCCGTCTAAGAGCTAAAAACGACTAGAAAAGTTCAAAGCTACATTCCTGCCCGGTTGAGCTCGTCGCTCCACTTCCGGCCCAACAAACAGGTTGCGGGTTTCGGAGTAGAGGAAATACTGTTCATCGAAAAGATTGAAGACCCCGAAGTTCAACTGCCAGTTGTTGTCCAAGTTGTAGTAGGCCAGCAAATCAACAACCGTATAGCCACTGGCAACAAAGGGAACTTGCGGGGGTGCATTCGGGTTTGGCCGTACCACTTCCCGCTGCGGATCGCGCGGATCGGCAACCAAAGTGGCTATCAGCCTCGCGCCCCAGATTTGGCTGGGATCGTCATAGTTCAACCCCAACACCGCTGTCAGTGGCTCAATGGAGAGAAGCGGCTTATCCTCGGTAAGGTTATCCCCCACTGCCCAGGCAAAGCTGCCGTTCAGGCTCCACCCCGTCAAATCTGGGCTAAAGAAATACTGCCCTGTTGCTTCTACGCCATAGATGCGGGCACGGCTGACATTTTGGCTTTGGAACAAAATCACCGGTGGAGGTGGCGGACCGCCTGGAGGGCCGGAGCCGGGAGGAGAAGGCTCGGATCCCACTTCTCGGAAAGCTTCAATGAAATCGTAGTAATCGTTGTAGTAGGCGGCTAAGCTAAAGCTGGCCTGAGGGTAGATCCCCCGCAAGCCCACCTCAAAGCCCTGGCTGGTCTCCGGACGCAAGTCAGGGTTGGAGAGGGTGCGGTAGCGGAAAAAAGGACTGGTGAGGTTGGTAAAGCCGCTGTTGATTTCATTGTATTGGGGGGCTCGGAAGCCGGTGTTGTACTGGGCGGTAAAGGTGAGGTTGGGGTTAAGCCGCCACACCAGGCCCAACTTGGGGGAGATGGCATCGGCAAAGAGGCTGACGGCTTCTGCTCCACTTCTCAAAAAGTCTTCATCGGGGCTGGGGGTGAGGTTGTAGGTGTCGTAGCGGATGCCGGGGATAAGGGTGAGATTGCCACCATTAAACTCAATCTCATCCTGCAAATAAAGGCCAAAGCGCACCGTATCAGAATCGGGAAAGTCTTTGGTGGGGAAAACATCGGGGGGAATGTTCTGGGTAACCTCCCCCGTCTGCAGGTTGGTCTGGAAGCGGTTACGGGGACGTTCATTGCGAGTGGTAGATAAATCCACTCCATAGACCAGCCGGTGGGAGATATCCCCCGTTTGCAAGCGGCTCTGGGCCTGTAGACTCACTCCCAAGATGTTGCTGATCAGCTCGTTGAAGGTATCCCGCCGCACCGGTACCGGTCGTCCTTGCACCGTGAGAGTACGATTTTCTACACTCGGTTCTTGGGTGCGAGCCGGTTGGTAGTAGATCTGGGCAGTGGCCAGCTCAAAGGCTGGGTTATCAGGGTTGCTGTAGCGGTATTCCAGGCTAAGGCGGCTGCGCTCTACATCAATGGTTTCCTCAAAAAAGCTAATGCCCGTAGCCAAGTTACGGGGAGCGCTAGTGGTGGTGGTGCGCCGGTTGAAATACTCTCCGGTGAGGTTAAGGCTGCTGTACTGATCAAAGCGATAAACCAACTTGGCCAGGAGGTTATCTCCCGTTTCTGTCTTGGGATCCACTAGGCTGGCGTCACCTTTGATGTCGATTTCCCGTCCATCCCGGCGGGTGTAGATCAGCATTGCTTCCAGGTTGTCCTGCCGCCCGGCCAGGCTGAGGGTATTGACAAAACCTTGGTTGCTGCTGCTGTACTGGCTGGAAAGGCCTATATGGCTATCCCGTTCTCCCAACAGATCCCCAGGTTCCAAGGTTGCATAGGTAACCACTCCCCCTAGGGCATCACTGCCGTAAAGGGTAGAGGCCGGGCCGCGAATAATTTCAACGGTTTTTAGGGTTTCTAGCTCAAAGCTGTCTCGACCAATGTTGAAAGGGCCAAAAGTAAAGCGTTCCGGCTGTCGGATCCCGTCTACTTGGATCAACACGCGGTTGCTGTCTAGGCCGCGGATGTTGAAATCCTGCAGGCCATAGCGAAGGCTGCGCCGGACACTGACCCCCGGCTCGTAGCGCACCAGATCCTGAATGTTTTGGATCAGCTCCTGTTGCAGGCGCTCCCGGTCGATCACGGTAATGCTGGCGGGGGAATCGGCCAAGGAGCGTTCTGTGCGGGTGCCCGTTACCGTGATCTGTTGCAGGTTAAATACAGGGGTGCCCTCCTGCTGCAGTACCCGCAGATCCGCCTGTAGCCGTTCCACCTCTGCTTGATCCCCCCGCTGGCGAGCGGCCTCAATTTGGGCCTCCAGTTCGCGAATTTGCTCCTGCAGGGTGGTTGCTCCCTGAACAGGAGCAGGGGTAGCTTGAGCCAGCAACGGCGAATCCGACATAGACTCTGCCATCGGTTGAGTTTGGCTCCAAGCCAAGGATCCCCAACCCAGCCCTACACTCAGCCCCAGACCCAAGACACCCGAAAAACGACCCATAGCTCTCATAACGCCTCACTCACAACCTAAAATTTCAAGAAGACAGTTCTAGAACGTTCAAAGTTTTTTCTTCCCCTCTACCCACTGCTGCCAAAGGACAGAGTTGCCCACCCACTGGCGTAGAGATCCACTCCACCTTTAGGCCAAACACCTGCCGTACCCGACCGGGGGTCAAAACCTCGCGGGG
Organism: uncultured cyanobacterium; assembly: GCA_937944885.1. Classification (GTDB taxonomy): domain Bacteria; phylum Cyanobacteriota; class Cyanobacteriia; order Thermostichales; family Thermostichaceae; genus Thermostichus. Next base: position 50,904 of record CALFBB010000023.1, on the reverse strand, counting down.
GGATCCGATGGCCTGCATACAACCGCATCCCAGCAGGGCAATCCGCCGGCTGTAGCGAATCGCCAGGTTTAGGTCGTGGAGTACCGTGATGAGAGTCAGCCCCCGCTCCTGTTTCAGCCGCTGCAACAGCTCCAGTAGCTCCAGCTGGTAGTGCAGATCCAAGAAGGTGGTAGGTTCATCCAAGAGCAACACCTGCGGCTCTTGCACCAGTGCGAGTGCCAAAAAGGCCCGCTGCCGTTCCCCACCCGAAAGGGTTTCCACCGGTCGCGCCGCTAGGGATCCCAATCCGGTTTGCTCCAGCGCCTGTTCCACCCGCTGCCAGTCCGCCCGTGGTAACTGCCACCGCCACCAGGGCTGGTGAGGAGCACGACCTAAGCTCACCAGTTGCCGCACGCTTAGTCCCTGGGGAATGCGCTGCTGCTGCGGTAGGAGAGCTAGCCGTTGAGCCAGCTGTTGTGGCGTAAACTGCCGGTGGATATCTCTGCCCTCTAGCCACACCTGACCTTGTAAGGGCAGCAGCACTCGGCTCAGCAACCGCAGCAACGTGGACTTCCCAGAGCCATTGGGGCCGACAATACTCAGCCATTCCCCCCGCTCCACCTGTAGGCTGATCTGCCGCACCACCGGTCGCAGGCCATACCCGCCTGTCAGGTTTTCCGCCTGTAGGATGGGCATAGTGGTCTTCATCAGGCTGCCCCCCGCTGCCGCAGCAGCCAACCAAAAAAGGGTGCCCCCATCAAGGCGGTTACCACCCCTACCGGCAGCTCCACCGCTCCCAAGCGGGCCAGAATATCAGCGGATCCCAGTAATCCCGCCCCTGCCAGCGCCGCAAGGGGCAACAGCCAGCGGTAATCGGATCCCACTGTCTGCCGCACCATGTGGGGCACCACCAACCCAACAAAGCCAATCAACCCGCCAACACTGACTGCTGCTGCCGCCAACAAAGCTGCCACTAAACCAATCACCACCCGGGTACGGGCCAAAGGGATCCCCAAACCAACGGCCATCTCCTCCCCCAAACTCAGTAGGTTCAAAGCCCGCGCCTGTCCCCAGCCCAGACCCAAGCCCACCAGGATGTACATCCCTGCCGTTTGCACCTCCGGCCAGCCCCGCCCGCTCAGGCTACCGATTAACCAGCTCAAAGCCACCTGCACGCGGTCATCGGCCATCAGCAGCAAGGTGGAACTGATGGCGCCAAACAAGGCACTTACCGCCACCCCCGCCAGGATCAACCGCTCTACCGCCAATCCGCTGCGGCTGCGGGCCAGCCCATACACCAACAAAGTGGTGAGCACTCCCCCACTCCAAGCCGCCAAGGGCACCCAACGGGTCCACTCCCCCAAGGTGAGTAGCCCCACTGCCGCCAAGCCTGCCCCCGCCGAAATCCCCAGCAAATAGGGATCCGCCAACCCATTCCCCAGCATCCCCTGCAACAGGGCCCCGGCCATACCCAGCGCTGCCCCCACCAACTGGGCCAACAGCGCCCGCGGCATGCGTAGCTGCCAGAGAATGGTCTGATGGGTGGGATCCCCCTGTCGCCACAGGGCCCGCCAAACCTCTCCACCACTCATGGGCACAGAACCCAAAGTTAAAGAGAACAGAAGTACTAAACTAATGCAACCCAGTAGCAGACAGGCCAGAGCAAGGGGAGGTATTTCCCACCGCCTCTGCTTTGGGGCTCTCCCCCCACTCAGGGACGAACGTTCAGAATTAGCCAGCACTTCAGCAGCCTCTATAGCTTTTTTTGACAAAGAAACCTCCTCTCTCCACCCTAGGCAGCAAATCCTAAAGGCGGGGAAAGGCCGGACTTTTGTTGAGAGATAAACTCAACAGTTGTGTGGTGTCAGAATATCACTGCTGCTTAGCTTTTGCAAGTTACTTGCAATAAGTAAACCAACAGGTGCCGGGCTGAGGGGGTTAAGGGAAATCCGCTTGGATCCCTTGCCAAGCATCTAATGGGCCAGGCCCAGTTGGGTTGACAGCAGGGGCTAACCGTAGCGGCTAGAGGAACACTCAGGCGTGCTAGGACAATGATTCCAGGTTCTAGTCCCCCCTTGGGTAAGAACAGCTGAGGCAGGGGTTGTTTAAGGTCTGGTACCAGGTCAAGATGGTTCCTCTGGATGGACGTGCGGATTCTATGTCTTCTAATTCTGCTTCTACCGAAACTTGGGATGCCCTGACGGTGGATCCTGCTTTGCTCACGCCGATGATGCAGCACTACGTGGAGCTAAAGCGGCAGTATCCCCAGGCCCTGTTGTTTTACCGGCTGGGGGATTTCTACGAGCTGTTTTTTCAGGATGCCCAGCTGGTCTCACGGGAGCTGGAGCTGGTGCTCACCGGGCGGGAGGGGGGAGCAATCGGGCGGATCCCCATGTGTGGTGTGCCCCACCATGCCTTTGCCCGCTATGCCGCGCAGCTGGTGGGCAAGGGCTATGCCATCGCCGTCTGCGACCAGATGGAACCGGCGGATCAAGCCAAGGGACTGGTACGGCGGGAAGTCACACGGGTAATTACCCCCGGCACGGTTTTGGAAGAAGAGCTGCTGCAGGCGCGGCAAAACAACTACCTGGCCGCCATTGTCCGTCTGCAGAATACCAAGGGCTGCGATTTTCCTTGGGGCTTGGCCTACGCCGATATTTCCACCGGGGAGTTTTGGGTCTGCCAAAGCGCCGGGGCGGAAAAGCTGGAGCAAGAACTGGCACGGCTGCAGCCGGCGGAGGTTTTAATCCCGGCGGAGGATGGCTTAGGGCTTACCTTAGTGCGCCCCAGCAACCCCCAAGCTCTGAGCGACTTACCCGGCCAGTACCGGTATACGCTGCGGCCAGCAGGGCCCTTTGAACTGGGGAGAGCACGGGATTATCTTTTGCAGAGCTATGGCCTACGCTCTCTGGAGGGACTGGGCTGTGCCGATTTGCCTTTGGCCGTTCGCGCTGCCGGCGGCCTGTTGCAATACCTAGAAGAAACCCAGAAAAACCTGGCGCAGGAGGGGCTTTCCCCCCTCTTGCCTCCTCCCCGCACCTATTACTTAACGGACTACTTACTTTTGGATCCCCAAACCCGCCGTAACCTGGAATTGACCCAGACCATCCGCGAAGGGGCCTTTGTGGGATCCCTGCTCTGGGTACTGGATCACAGTCGCACCGCCATGGGGGGACGAGCCCTGCGCCGCTGGTTGTTGCAACCTTTGCAGGATCCAGTCCAGATCCAGCTGCGCCAAGACACCATCCAAGAGCTGCTCAACAATCCCTCCCTGCGGACCCGCCTGGGATCCCTGCTGGACTCTCTTTATGATCTGGAGCGCCTGGCCAGTCGGGTGGGATCCGGCACCGCCAATCCGCGCGAGCTGGTGGCCTTGGGCTCTTCTCTGAGCAAGCTACCGGAGCTGGCCGATTGGGTGGCCACCGCCCAGACCCCGCTGTTGCAGAGCTTGCAGCAGGTGGATCCCAACTTGGTGGATTTGGGCCGGTTAATTGAGCGCACCCTCCTCCCCTCCCCCCCGCCTCTGCTCACCGAAGGGGGATTGATCCAAGCAGGGGTTGATCCGGAGCTGGATCGGCTGCGGCAACAGGTGGAACAAGACCGCCAGTGGATTGCCAACCTAGAGAAAATCGAGCGGGAACGCACCGGCATCCCCACTCTGAAGGTGGGCTTTAACAAAGCCTTTGGCTACTACCTAAGCATCAGCCGCGCCAAAGCCAACCAGGTACCGGAGCACTACATCCGCAAGCAAACCCTGACCAACGAGGAGCGCTTCATCACCCCAGAGCTAAAGGAAAAAGAAGCCCGTATCCTCACCGCCCAAACCGACATCAACCAACGGGAGTACGAGCTGTTTTTGCAGTTGCGCCTACAGGCGGGATCCCAGGCCACCCAGATCCGAGCAGTGGCCCAGACCCTTGCAGCAGTAGATGCCTTGTTTGGCCTAGCAGAAGTAGCCGTGCAACAGGGGTATGTCCGCCCCCGCATCACTCAGGATCGCCGCCTTTACATCAAGGAGGGTCGCCACCCGGTGGTGGAAAAATCCCTGCCCAGAGGTCTGTTTGTGGCCAATTCTGTAGATTTGGGATCCCCACAAGGCCCAGATCTAATCATCCTGACCGGGCCGAACATGTCCGGCAAATCCACCTACCTACGACAGATTGGGTTGATTCAAATCCTGGCCCAGATGGGCAGCTTTGTCCCCGCTGAAGAAGCGGAATTGGGTCTGTGTGATCGCGTTTTTACCCGTGTTGGGGCTGTTGACGATCTGGCCACCGGCCAATCCACCTTCATGGTGGAGATGAACGAAACCGCCAACATCCTTAACCACGCCACCGAGCGCTCACTGGTGTTGCTGGATGAGATTGGCCGCGGCACCGCCACCTTTGATGGCCTTTCCATTGCCTGGGCCGTGGCCGAATACCTGGCCACCCGAGTGCAGGCCCGTACCCTCTTTGCCACCCACTACCACGAGCTCAACCAGTTGGAAACGCTGCTGCCCAACGTGGCTAACTTCCAGGTGGTGGTGAAAGAACTGGAGGATCGGATTGTATTTCTGCACCAAGTCCAAGCGGGTGGAGCAGATCGCTCCTATGGCATCGAGGTGGGACGCATGGCAGGGTTGCCCAAACCGGTGATTGAACGGGCCAAGCAGGTCCTGGAGCTGGTGGAAAAGCACAGTTGCATCGGACTCGGCCTGAGAGACCAAAGTCAGAACCAGCATTCCCCGAACCCTTAACCCCACAGCCCCAAGAGTAAGCCTGAGCGGGATCCCGTCGAGCAACTGCCCATATGTTCCCACTGCCAAAACCTGGATCAGGTTGTTCCCACAGCTGGCGCCAAAAGACCAGAGAAGCCCGCCCTCTACCGGTGAACAGTTGTGGCTAAGAGCAGGGCCCAGGATACACTAGAGCTGAAAAGAGGGGAGGGGCAGGCGGTCGCGTGGCTGCTGCCGCCACCAGGCAGCACCATGAGGAAAGTCCGGGCTTTCAGAAGAACACACCGCTGGGGAAACTCCCAGTGCGGGCAACCGTGAGGACAGTGCCACAGAAACATACCGCCGATGGCTGATTCAGCACAGGCAAGGGTGCAAAGGTGGGGTAAGAGCCCACCAGCAACGTCGAGAGGCGTTGGCTCGGTAAACCCCGGTGGAAAGCAAGGCCGCAGCAGACAGGATATGGCTGTTCTTCGCCCCTGTAGGCTGCACCGAGATCACGGTACCCAGTTGGGGAAGGGTGGTTTCGGTGAGGGTGTGCCGCTAGAGGGTGATGGTAACATCACTCCCAGATAGATGATCGCCAGTACAGATTCACCTGGGCTTTACGCCCTAGGTAGGCTCTGCACTACAGAACCCGGCTTACAACCTCCTCTCTTTTCACCCAAGGCTGCTACGAGCCCCCTACCTTAGTCGGTGGGAGGTTTATTTACCTCTATTTGCCCTATGCTTGCCATCCACACCTCCACGCAGGCCTGCAACAGAGGTGGGATCCCCCCTTCTGCAGACACAGGTGAGCTGGGGTTCGGTCTTCCCAGACCAGCGGGCAGCTGAGCCGTTACCTCCAACACAGCTGCTCCTAGAATCATCAGATGCAAAACCCCCGCTGCTTCACCTACCCGGTCTGGCGTTGATGTCTCTGGGTTGGGTGGAAAGAATTTGTAAAGATAATCCCGCAGCTGTTTTTGGGCCCGCAGAAAACCTTCCCGCAAAGCCTGGCGGTGAGCCGCTGAGTAAGACCCTGCCTCTCCTACCAGAGAGCGCACCAATTCCGGATTATCCGCCAAGGCCCGAAAGCAACTGTGAACGTAGTTGAGCAAAATGGCCTTCAGCTGCGGTTGCTCAATGTTGCCGCCAGACTGGTCTGGCAGGGGCAAGTCAGCAATACCTGAAAACACCCCCAACTCCGCAAACACCGCCAACAGCAGCCCCTGCTTGGTACCGAAGTGCCGAAATAGGGTTACCTCATTCACGCCGGCCAAATCCGCAATCTGACGGGTCGTCGTTTGGGTAATGCCTTGATGGACAAATAACTCTCGGGCCGCCTTGAGCAGCCTTTGCCGGGTGGAAGAGTGAGTCATGAAGAGGAGGAAATCCTGAAAATCTGTGGTGGGCTGCAAGTAACACTTGCATTCACGGTGGAATACCGTTAAGCTAAGTGTCAAGTGAAATGACGTTGGCAGTACCCATTTGCTGATCTTCGCTTCCTGTCTGCCTGAGGTCAGACTTTATTTGTAGTGATGCATGCTTGGGTACTGTTATATCGTTTCCTGAAGTTCAGGTTTCTGAGCCGCTGGGATCCAGCGGTCTTTGTATGTTCTCTTCTCTCAAGGCTACGCATCCTGCGCAACGGAGAAGTGGAACTCTTGGCAACCTATCACTCTAGACCGCTCTTTCTTTTGAGGTTTTATTGGTTCATGGCCGTTTCCCTTCCTCCCAAGTTGTTTCATCCTCCAGATTCCCGGACTCAGCCCGATCCGCCAGATTCGTTGCGCTTTGCATGGGAACATGTGCTTTTCTTTGCTATTTTTCATGCGGTAGCCTTGGTGGGAGGGATTTTCTTTTTCTCCTGGTCAGCGCTGGCGGTAGCCTTGCTTCTACACTGGTGTTTCGGTAGCCTCGGCATTTGTTTGGGTTACCACCGTCTGTTGAGCCACCGCAGCTTCCAGGTGCCCAAGTGGTTAGAGTATGTTTTTGCCATTTTGGGTGCCTTGGCCATTCAAGGAGGGCCGATCTTCTGGGTGGGGGGGCATCGCCAGCATCATGCTTTCACAGAGGATGAGCAAAAGGATCCCTACTCGGCCCGCAAAGGCTTTTGGTGGAGCCACATACTCTGGCTGATTTACCAGCGGGAGGAGTTCTTTAATCGGGAGAAATACGCGACTTTTGCACCTGATCTGGCTCGGGATCCCTTTTATTGCTGGTTGGATAAGTACGCTCTACTTTTGCAGTTGCCTCTGGCTGTCCTGCTCTACTTGCTGGGGGGGTGGTCATTTGTGGTGTACGGGATTTTTGTCCGGACGGTTCTGCTTCTACACTGCACCTGGTTGATCAACTCCGCTAGCCATTTCTGGGGCTACCGCACCTTTGAGAGTGACGACAATGCCCGTAACCTCTGGTGGGCAGCCCTTCTCACCTACGGTGAAGGCTGGCACAACAACCATCATGCTGATCCGAAATGCGTCAAAGCAGGCTTGCGCTGGTGGGAAATTGACATGACCTACTGGGCTATCTGGATCTTGGCTCGGCTGGGCCTGGCTCGTAAGTTACATCTACCCAGCGGCGGTACCGGTACAGCAACTCGCTAGGCTTGTAAGCCTATGACTGTGGGTTTCTCAGGCAAGCTGTCATTGCGACCGAAAAACCCCCGGAAGTCGTTCCCATCCTTTGATACGGACTTGCTGTATCCACCAGGATCCTTGAGGCTTAGGGATCCCTTCATGCCCGCCAGATATTAAGATTACTGGAAAGGCCCTACAGGAACGGGGTTTACAGGGCAGTAAGCTGAGAATTGCCTCCTTGCGCAGCGCTGCTACTCATTTTTCGCCGCCGATTTTCTCGCGCTTTCGTCTCACCATGACCTAGAAAGTGGCCCCTTAACCTGGGAGCAACTGGCCTAACTGCCCCTGATTCTGAGTGTCGATGACAGCGGCTGTGGATTGGCCCTAGAAAATCATCTGTATCAGGCAGGCTAGAGCTTTCGCCATACCTATCAGGTTCGGGAAGACTCAACGGTCGTGAGCATGGTGACCCAAGGGACGGCAACCTTACCTCGCTTGACTGCTGCACCAGTACCGGCGGGAGTGCAAGTTTGCAGCTTGCCGGATCCCCTGGAGCGGGTGATTGGCCTAGCCTGGCGAGTAAATGAGTTGCCTGTTCCCCTGGTCTATGCCTTTTTAGATGTAATCCGCTTAGATGCAATCCGCGGTATGGATCTGTTTTCCACTGCTTCGGTAGCTTAGATCCGCCAAAATTTGCCCAGTTGGGATCCCAATTTGGGTTTATCCTAGATGCGATCACCATTTCAGAGTTGTGCTGTGCCATGCTGGGGATCCCAGCAGCAGCTGATTCTGGAAGCCTTATTCTCACCAATCCTTGAAGGGGATGAAAGACTATGGATATTGATTTGCGTCCGGTTATTGTTTTGGGACCGATTGTCTTGGTGGTGGGTTGGGCCGCCTACAACATCATCAAGGCTGCCATTAAGGGAGAGGCCAAGCTCTTTGGCGAAAGGGGCAACAATCCCTTTGGTAAGGAAAACCGCTGATCTGGCACTTTGCCTCTAGCCAGGAGTTTAACTAAGAAGAGCTCAACCAAAAGGTTCCAGCGCCGTCTGGGGCCTAAGTTTTTGTTTTTGAGGGCATGGGCAACAGAACCTCAGTTGGTGAAGGATAAAGGCTTTCTCTTATCTCCTCCCAGAAGGATGGTTACCCACTAAGGCTATGCTGAGATTACCTTTTATACCATTGGGGTAAGCTAGACCTGGATTTCCGTTGTTGTGCTCGACCCATGCCAAAGGCTCCTCTCCCTGCCAATGAAATCCAGCGGCTAGCTGCCCTGCGTGAGTATCGCGTCCTAGACACCACGCCTGAGGCCAGCTTTGATGAGCTGGTGCGCTTGGCTGCCTACATCTGCGGCACTCCGGTATCTTTGGTGACCTTAGTCGATGCAGACCGGCAGTGGTTCAAAGCCAAAGTAGGAGTAGAGGTAGATCAAACCCCCCGGGATGTTGCTTTTTGTGCCCATGCCATCCTCAACCCAAAAGAGCCTCTTATCGTCGAAGATGCTCAACAGGATGAGCGCTTTGCCGATAATCCTTTAGTCACTGCGGAGCCCCACATTCGCTTCTATGCCGGCATCCCCTTGGTGACTCCAGAAGGCTATGCTCTCGGCACCCTGTGCGTCGTCGATTTCCAACCGCGTCACCTCAGCCCAGAACAGCTAGAGCAACTGAAGGCCCTAGCCCACCAAGTCGTTGCCCAACTGGAGTTACGCCGCAGCCTGGCTCAGCTAGCCAAGGCACCTCTGCCTCGAAGTAGGCCAGCTCCCGGCCAGCCCTCTTCCAAGATCCAAAGTTTTTTACAGAAAGTTACACTCGGCTTTGGTCTAGCTGCTCTGCTTCTGGGTGGCGTTGCCTACTTAACTGAGCGCAGTATGAGGCAACTGCCCGAGACCACAGCTGAGTTGACCCAAACCTTTGACACCTTGAAAAGCCTGGAGGGTTTGCTGGCAGAAGCCCGCGCAGCAGAGAACAACCAACAAAGCTACCTCCTGACCGCTAACAGCTACTACCTAGACCAGTACCGCACCAATCTTCAGACTATTCCAAACCGATTGCAGCTGTTGCGAGAACTGACTGCTGAGAGTCCCATCCAGCAGCAACGTCTAGTCGAGTTGGAGCAATTGCTGCAAAAGAAGCTGCAGTTGTTACAGGAATTGATTGATCTGAGAGACCAGGAAAGACTTTCTGCCGCTCAACAGCAGCTTCAGCAGCAGGAAGAACCGTTAATGGAGCAGATCATAGCTTTGATTCGAGTTATGCAGGAGGAAGAAAATCGCCTCTTGCAGGAACGTAACCTCCGCGTTCAGCGAGCTTTTATCGACACCAATTCCACCTTCTTGGTTGGTTTGGTATTCACTTACATTGTTTTGTTATTGGTTTATCTGTTGATTCGACGAGAAGTTGAGAATCGAGAACAGGTAGAGATCTCCCTTAAACAAGAACGAGACTTCACCAATGCTGTGATCGATACTGCAGGGGCATTGGTGCTAGTGATGGATGTTGAGGGGCGTATTCTCCGCTTTAACCAAGCTGCCGAGCGGTTGTCTGGCTATACATTGGCAGAGGTCAAAGGACAGCCTATTTGGAGTTCGGGCTTAATTCCGCCGAAAGATGTTGAACGAACTCGAGAAAACTTCAAAAACTTCCTAAAATCAAACACTCAGCTAGCAAGCTACGAAAACATTTGGGTTACCAAGCACGGAGCAGTACGCCTCCTTTCCTGGTCGGCAACCCCCCTAGCTGATGAGGATGGATCTATTGAGTTTATTGTAGCAATTGGTACTGACATTACTGAGAAAAAACTAGCTGAAGCAGCTCTAAAAGAAAGTGAAGCTCGCTACCGAGATTTATTTGAAAACGCAACCGATCTCATTCAAGCCATAGATGCTCAAGGCCGTTTTGTCTACGTCAACCGGGCTTGGCAGGAAACCCTAGGCTACACGGAAAAACAAATTAGACAACTTACTTTCCGAGATATTGTTCATTCCGATTATCTAGAGCATTGCCAAAGTATCTTTCAAAAGCTGATGCAAGGGGAAGAAGTAGATCGAGTTGAGACTGCTTTTGTTAGTTCTTCTGGGGAAGTGATTTGGGTAGAAGGCAGTCTTAGCTGTCGCATTGAAGAGGGAAAGCCAGTTTCGACTCGCGGTATCTTCCGGAATATCACCGAACAAAAACAAGCAAGAGAAAAGTTAGAGCGACAGTACCGACAAATCAAGTTACTTTCAGAACTGAGCCTCAAAATTCGTGAGTCCCTACAGATTGAGGAGATTCTAGAAACAGCCGTTCAGGAAATTTATGACCTACTCAAGACAGATCGTGTTTTGGTCTACCAATTCCAAATAGACGGCTCGGGCAGGGTGGTCAGTGAAAAGGTTCGAGAAGGCTATATGCCTCTGATTGATCAAGTGATTGAGGATGAATGCTTTCAGAAAACTTACTTTGATCTGTACAGCAGTGGTCGCATAAAAGCTATAGATGACATTACCTCAGGTGAGATTAGTGATTGTTATGCTGGGCTACTGCGGCGCTTTCAGGTAAAGGCCAATCTGGTAGTTCCCATCTTTTTGCGCAAGGATCTGTGGGGTTTATTGATTGTCCACCACTGCTCCGGTCCCCGCCATTGGCGCTCATTTGAGAAGGATCTCCTTTCGCAATTGGCAGATCAAATCGCTATTGCTCTGGCCCAAGCACAGCTCCTTGAGCAGGAGAAACAGCGTAGTCTTGAGCTGGAGCAAGCACGTAAAGCAGCTGAAAAAGCTTCTGAGGTCAAGAGCAGTTTCTTGGCTACTATGAGCCATGAAATTCGTACTCCTATGAATGCAGTGATAGGGATGACGGGGCTATTGCTGGAGACACCTCTTAGTCCCGAACAAAGAGATTTTGTGGAAACTATCCGTGTCAGCGGTGATGCTCTGCTTACCTTGATTAACGAGATCCTCGACTTCTCTAAGCTAGAAGCTGGAGAAATGGAGCTGGAGATCCTTGATTTCGATCTTGGATCTTGTTTGGAGGAAGTAGCAGACTTATTTGCGCCGAGTGCGTATGCTAAGGGCTTGGAATTGGGGGTGCTCATCGAGGAGGAGGTGCCACGACAACTGCGGGGAGATGCATCTCGGTTGCGGCAAATCCTCAGCAACTTGGTGAGCAATGCCATTAAGTTTACCCACAAGGGTGAGGTTTTGATACAAGCAGAGCTTTTGGATCAAACCGCTACCCATGCCCACTTGAAGATATCTGTGAAGGATACAGGTATTGGGATCCCTGCCCATTTGCAACACAAGTTGTTTCAACCCTTCAGCCAGATCGATGCCTCGACCACTCGCAAGTATGGCGGTACAGGGCTAGGGCTAGCTATTTGTAAACAGTTAACGGAATTGATGGGGGGGAAAATCACGCTAGAAAGCCAAGAGCACCAGGGCAGCACTTTCAGTGTGGAACTGACTTTAGAGAAGCAAACGCTCAGTTCTGGCAAGTTGCTGTCTCAGCCCCCGATCCGTATTCCTGCCGATCTACGGGGCAAACGGCTGTTGATTGTGGATGACAATGCTACCAACCGCAAGATTGTCCGTTGCCAAACCACCGCTTGGGGCATGCTGGTGGAAGAGGTGGAAAACGCCTGGCAAGCCCTGGATAAGCTGCGGCAAGCCAAGCAACAGGGGATCCCTTTCCAGGTGGCGGTGTTGGATATGCAGATGCCCGAGGTGGACGGAGAAACCTTGGGTCGTTGGATTAAGGAGGATCCCGAGTTAGCGGGCACCCAGTTGGTGATGATGACCTCGATCGGGTTCGGAGAGGTTTCCCGCCGCATTCTGGAAATTGGCTTTGCCGCCTACTTGATCAAGCCTGTCAAACAAGCTCGCTTGCGGGAGGCTCTGGCCATTGCCTTGGGTAAACCCTCTGGATTGTCTACCCCACTGCTGGCCATGGGTTCTGCTGTGGCCCAGCTCGGTCGGCAGCATCAGGCTCCTCCTTCGCCACTGGATCCGTCTGGAAAGCCCTCTGTAATTCGGATTTTGCTAGCAGAAGATAATCCTGTCAATCAGAAGGTAGCTTTGCGGCAGTTGCGCAGCTTGGGCTACAACGCCGATGCAGTTGGCACCGGGCAGGAGGTACTGGATTTGTTGGAGCAGATTACCTATGACATTATCTTGATGGATTGCCAGATGCCGGTGATGGATGGCTATGAAGCTACTCGCCGGATTCGCCAAAAAGAAGCGGGATCCCATCGGCACACGGTGATCATTGCCATGACGGCCAATGCTTTGCAAGGGGATCGGGAGCGCTGTTTGCAGGCAGGGATGGATGATTATTTGAGCAAGCCTGTGTTGAAAGAAGATCTAGAAAAAATGCTGACCCACTGGAGCCAGGTTTTAGCCAAGGCTGCAGTCGGTGGGGGATCTGACACTGTGTCTGGGACAGGTTCTTCCAGTTTCGACGGAGATGGCTGCGATTCCGGCAATAAAGATTCTTCGAGTAAAGGTTCTACAGGTGATGAATTTTTCCCGGACATTTCCGGCTTAATACCCCACTCAAGCGAGCTGCCGACACTGCCCTGTCCCATCAATCAAGCTCACCTCAAGCGGGTTTCGGGTAGTGATCGAGAGTTTGAACAAGAGCTTTTACAGGTATTTATCGGCGATGCGGAGAAGCAGCTGCTCCAGCTTCAGCAGGTGATTACCCACCGAGATGGACAAGCTTTGCGTCAAATTGGCCATCGTCTCAAGGGGGCCGCTGTCAATGTTGGAGCTGATGTTTTCTCTCAGATTGCTCAGCGCCTGGAACAGCTCGGTCTACAACTTGTGCAGCAGGACAACTCAGGATCCGATGCCGATTGGGCACTTTCGCAACAGATTCTGGTGGAATTGGAGCAAGCTTTAGCAGAGATTCGTCACTATCTGTCTCGTTCTTGAGCAAGATTTAGATTTAGCTGTGATCAAAATTGGCCTTGTTCTACTGCTACGCCTAAGCGAGCTAGCAGGGCCGTGAGTATGACAAATCTCTCCAATACTGAACTTATGGCTGTAATACTAGGCACCCTACAGATCAAGACGGCTCCTTAAATCTCTCAACACTTGAATCTCTCAACATTGAGAAGGGCAGCAATTGACTGGAGAAACTGGCAATTTTTCTAAGCAGGTTGGAGCTGCTTGTGCTCAAGGCTCATTCCCAAGTCAGTTTTGGTAGGATTAGCCCTAGGGTTGTGAGGAGAGATGGAGCTTGAATCACGTTGCGCGAAGAGCGTGGATCCTATGGGGGGTGTTCACTCTGGTGCTGTTGGCAGCTCTGTGGGTGGTTACTCCGTCGCAGGCTCAGAGTGTCAACCAACTGCAACAGCGACAGCAGCAGCTCCAGCAACAAATCCAAAGCAACCAACGACGCATGGAGGAACTGCGCCAGGCGGAACAGGAAGCCCGCCGCCGCATGGGATCCCTGCAGCAAAATATCCGGCAAACAGAGTCCAGCCTGCGAGATAACCAGTACCGCTTAGAACAAGCCCAGAAAGCCCTAGAACAGGCTCAAAGGGATCTGCAAGATTTAGAGGAGCGTCTGAAACGACAGCAGCAGGGTACTGCTGCTCGCTTACGCTACATGCAGCGCCAAGGAGCTGAACATTGGTGGGCCTTGCTCCTCAGTAGCCGCGATTTGAACGAGTTTTTTGACCGCCGCCACCAACTGCAACTGTTGATCGAGGCGGATCGGCAGTTGATCCAAGAGTTACAGGCCACGGCTAAAGAGGTGGACCAACAGCGCATTGCCCTGGAAGCCCAGCGCAATGAGATTGCTTTGATCTTGCAGGAGCTGGCGGCCCAGAAAAACCAGTTGCAGCAGCAGGCTGTTACCCAAGAGCAGCTGGTGGGGCGCTTGGCTAATGAGCGAGCGGCATATGAGGCAGCTCAACGCCGGCTAGAGGCCGATTCCCAGCAACTGACCGGGCTTATCCAGCAACTGATTGCCCAACAGGCCCAGCAGCGGGGGGGCAGGGATCCGGTGCAAGGGACAGGCCGACTGATCCCTCCGGCGGGTGGCCCGATCACCAGTCCGTTCGGCTGGCGGGTTCACCCCATCTATCGCAGCCGTCGCTTCCATGCCGGTATAGACTTTGGTGTGCCGACCGGAACCCCTGTGCGGGCTGCGGATCGGGGTACGGTCATCTATGCCGGCTGGTATGGCGGCTATGGCAATACGGTGATTCTCAACCATGGGGGTGGCATCACTACCCTTTACGCCCACAACAGTCGGCTTGCCGTTGGAGTTGGGCAAGTGGTGCAACGGGGCCAAGCCATTGCTGCCTCCGGCTCCACGGGGCTGTCCACCGGCCCTCATCTTCACTTTGAGGTGCGGGTCAATGGTCAACCGGTGGATCCCCGTCGTTATCTGTGAGGCTCAATACTGTCATCAACACTGTCATCAACACTGTCATCAATACTGTCAGTATGTTCATTATGTTTGCAGCACGGTATCCACTGAGGTAGGTTGCAGGGATCCCTTGTTCAGAACCCATTGCACATCGGCAATCTGGGCCAATTCCGCCGGGTCATGGGAAACCACCAGCACTGTCCACATGGATTTCAACTGCGCCAGCAGATTGATCAACTGCCGCCGTACCGACCAATCCAGCCCTGCTGTTGGCTCATCTAGCAATAGCAGAAAGGGGCCTCGGATTAGCTGAACGGCCAGCGCCAGGCGCCGCTGTTGTCCACCGCTCAAATGGTTGGGGGAACTGTACAAAGGGATCCCTTCCAAACCCACCTGTTTGAGGGCATGTTGGATCTCCTTTTCCTGCAACTCTGGGTGACCAAAGCGCATTTCATCCAAGAGGGTCAGACCACAGAAGTGTCGTTCCGGGAATTGGAACACCAAGCCAGCCATACTGCGCAGCTGGGAGGGGAGGAGGTTGACCCCTTGCCAAGTGATCCGTCCCTGGGTAGGCCGAGCCAATCCTGCCAAAATTTCCAGCAGAGTACTTTTGCCGGCTCCACTTTTGCCCACAATCAATCCCAACTGGTGCAAACCCAGCTGGAAGGAGAGATCCTTCAAAATGGGTTGGGAAGTGGCTGCCGGATGGTAGGAAAGGTTCTCAACCTGCAACATGAAGGCCGATAGGGGGAGGTTACCGTTATTTTGGCAGACCTGCCCCCTGAAAAACCATTGTGGACTACAACCACTCCTCCAATCGCCCCAGCTGATCCCGAAAGCCATGGGTGAGTTCGCGGTACCAGTCCCGCAGCTCCAGTTGATCCACAGCACGACGCAACGCCTCTTGAGAACGCTGGATTGGCTCTAGGGCTGTAGACGGGATCCCTTCTTGGGCAGCAACTTGCTCAAACAGGGCCAGTTCCGTTTGCACGTAGAGAATCAAATTGGCCACATCCTGAGGGTGCGGATAGGGGGCGGGATCAGACATGGGCACTTTACCAGTAAAACTAGCTCCATTTTGGCCGGGGATCCGTCCGGGAGAAGAAGACTGGTAAGGTTAAAAAGGGGTTTTCTGCAGGATAGGTTGTATGAGCCAAAAGCTGCTGTTTGTCTGTCTAGGCAACATCTGTCGCTCCCCTGCGGCTGAAGGCATTACCGATCATCTGTTGCGCAGCAGCGGCATTTCCGAGGAAATTCTCTGTGATTCAGCCGGCACTGGCGCCTATCACATCGGCAGCCCTCCGGATCGACGCATGCGCCAGGCAGCCCAACGCTATGGGCTGGAACTACGGGGTGAGGCCCGCCAAATTCGCCCAACTGATTTGCGAGAGTTTGATTTAATCCTGGCCATGGATCGGCAAAACTACCGCGATATTCTCAGCCTGGATCCCCAGGGAAAGTATGCCGAGAAAGTACGCTTAATGTGTAGCTATTGCCGGTCCCATCCTGATGAAGAGGTTCCGGATCCCTACTATGGCGGCGAGGCCGGGTTTGACTATGTGATCGAGTTGCTTTGGGATGCCTGCAGTGGTTTACTGGAATCCTTAGTGCCAGGGGTCAAACTCCCTCCCTTACCTCCCCGTCGTGTTTGAGTGTTCCAAATGCCTGGCTAGCCTGGATTTTGAGTGTTCCAAATGCCTGGCTAGCCTGGATCCCGATCGCCAATATTTGGGTGATGTGCCGGGCTGCCGGCAAACCGGGGTGGTGGGTGATCCTTTTCTTCATCCCTTTGGTCAATTTGATCGTTGCCATTTGGGTCATCTTTGCCATTCCTCCCCGCCTGAATAAGTCCCGCTGGTTGGGGCTGCTGGTTTTCCTACCGGTTTTGGGAGCCTTGGCCTATTCCGCCATCTTGGCCTTCACGTAAAAAGCTAGGGAACGACCTACTAGCATCACCCTGATCGCGCTCATTCGAATCCTGTTGGCCAGACTCAGCATCCTGGTCAGCTTGTTTGGAGTGATGTTTGCAGCGGTAGTGGGGAGTCTAGCTGCCTCCGGTAGAGATACTCCTTTGTTTCTCTTCCTGAACCAGTAACAGGCACTTAGCTACGCAGTAGCAAGACAGCTACTGGAGAGGGGAGTTTTTCCTAACCTAGGAGTTGAGGATCCTCCGATCAAAGCTTTGCCACTCCACACAAAACATGAGTGGAAGATAGATGAAGATAGATTATTCTCCCTTAGCCAAGGCGTTGCAGTAACGTCTGTGGATAGATCTTGTTTATCAAAGTCAGTAAAGCTACAGGTTACCACTTGAGCAGGTTAAAGCTCTCCATATCAATGGTGGCGCGGTTGCGATAGATCCCCAGCACAATGGCCAAACCCACAGCTGCTTCTGCTGCTGCTACCGTAATCACAAACACGGAAAATACTTGGCCGCGAATCATGCCCGAGTCCAGAAAATTAGAGAAAGCAATAAAATTCAGGTTGACCGCGTTCAACATCAACTCAATAGACATCAGCACCCGAATCGCATTGCGGCTGACGATCAACCCATAAATGCCAATACAGAACAGGACAGCCGCCACCAACAGAAAAAATTGCAGTTGCAACACCTAAGGGGCTCCTTAAAAACACTACACAGGTTCACGAGATGTGGGGCGGGATCCCTAACGGGTGCTCACCAATTCTGCTTCCGCTTCGCTACTGGATTCGATCTGTGGCCGTGGCCGTTCTAGCAAACTGAGATCCCTTTCTCCAGCTTGAGGAGTAACAAATTCTCGCCGCGCCAGCACAATTGCTCCAATCAACGCCATTAGCAGCAACACCGAAGCCAGTTCAAAAGGCAGTAGGTAATCGCTGAAGAAGTGCCCACCCATCACCAACACACTGCTCAGGGGTTGGATCGGTTGCAATTCCCAAGGCGTATCAAAGGCCATGGTTGCCAACAGGGCAAACAAACCCAAACAGACCACTGCTGTTACGCCGTTACGCAGCCAGCCCAGCTTCAGGGGAGCAAAATTGTAGCGCCGGTTCACCAACATGATGGCAAACAAAATCAGCACATTGACAGCGCCAACATAGATGAGCACCTGGGCTGCCGCCACAAAATCAGCATTGAGAAGAAGGTATAGCCCTGCCATACTCAGGAAGACACCCCCGAGCAGAAAACCTGAGTAAACAATGTTGGGAGCCCAAACCACTCCCAGAGCAAACCCAATTGCCATCAGCGATAGCACAGCAAAGGTAACCAGTTGTGCACCTTCTCCAAGGGTCATTGGATCTCCATCCTTGCGATTTCCCTTTACTACTGTACTGTCCCACCGGATTTAGGAGAAGGGGCAACCGCTTTGGAGAAAGATAAGGGAACCTCTATGGGTTGGAATAGCGCCTACCCACTGCCCCCAGTACCCCCTAACCCTACTGCTGTCTGTCATTTCGGTACCGGTGCGCTGCTCCAACTTCAGACGCTCCAGATCCAGTTCCCACTTTGTAGGGCTGCTGAGGATATCGGCAGTACTGGAAACCCAGCCTCCATAGTGGCAGCAGGGATTGGGAACTTACTCCAGGGTGATAGCCAAGACGAGCTGGGGCAGGAGCAAAACCACACCCAGCAAGCCCAAGCCCCCGGCATGGTGTAACCCAATCACAGATTGTAGAGGTATTAAGATGATAGCATCGGTGCTCTTCAACACCGACAGACTTTCTTTCACTCAAATATCGAGAGCGGCCAGATCCAACTGGGCACTGTGGGTTTCAATAAACTCCCGCCGTGGCCCTACAGCATCCCCCATCAAGATGGTAAAAATGCGGTCGGCTTCAACAGCATCCTCAATGGTAATCTGCTTCAGGGTGCGAGTTGCCGGGTTCATGGTAGTCTCCCAGAGTTGTTCGGGCATCATTTCTCCCAAACCTTTGAAGCGTTGAATGGTGTATTTGCTGTTGGAGGGCAAACTCCGCACAACTTGATCTTTTTCTGCATCGCTGTAGCAGTAGCGCACGTTGTTACGACCCCACTCAACTTTGTAGAGGGGCGGGCAAGCAATGTACACGTAGCCTTGCTCCAAGAGAGCCTTTTGATAACGATAGAAAAAAGTCAGTAACAGAGTGCGAATATGACTGCCATCTACATCAGCGTCGGTCATTAAAATAATGCGGTGATAACGCAGCTGGCTGGGATCAAACTCATCTCCTTTGACGCCCAAACCAAGAGCAGTAATCATCGCCTGAATCTCAGCATTTTTGTAGATCTTAGCGGGATCCGCTTTCTCAATGTTGAGAATCTTTCCTCGCAAAGGCAAAATAGCCTGGAACTGTCGATCCCGACCCTGTTTGGCACTACCACCGGCAGAGTCCCCCTCCACTAAATACACTTCTGATTCTGCCGGATCCCGGGAACTACAGTCGGCTAATTTTCCAGGTAGTGTTGAGGATTCTAGAGCCGATTTACGGCGCACTAAATCGCGGGCGCGACGAGCTGCCTCAGCAGCGTTAAAAGATTGAATGGCTTTATCAATAATGCCCTTGGCAATACTGGGGTTAAACTCTAAAAACTCGGTCAGGGCTTCGGAAACTATCGTCTGAACAATGCCTCGAACCTCTGTGTTGCCTAGCTTGGTCTTAGTTTGGCCTTCAAATTCGGGGTTGGGCACCTTCACCGAGACAATGGCTGTCAAGCCTTCTCGCACATTTTCGCCGGCTAGGTTACCGTCGGAGTCTTTCAACTTGTTCAATTTGCGGGCTTGGCTGTTGATGGTCAGAGTGAGACTGGTTTTTAAGCCCTCCAGATGAGTGCCCCCTTCATTGGTGCGAATGTTGTTGGCAAAGCCGATCAAATTGTCGGTGTAGACATCGGAACACCACTGCATCGCCACTTCTACTTGCACCCCATCCCGCTCCCCTTGCACATAAATAATCTCAGAGTGGATAGGGGTTTTCTCATGGTTAATAAAGGTTACGTATTCCTTGATCCCACCGGCATATTGATAGGTCTCACTGTGAACGGGATCCCGACGCAAATCCCTAAAGGTAATCTTCAAGCCGGCATTGAGGTAGGCTAGCTCCCGAAAACGAGCTGCCAAGAGTCCATAGTCAAACTCCCGCTCCGGGAAAATCAGCTCATCGGGCTTAAACTGGACCTTTGTGCCCCTTTGATTGGATCCCGGCGGCTGGGGCTCAGAGCTGAGGGATCCCACCACCGCACCGCGCTCAAAGCGCTGAAAGTACTGATGGGCATCCCGCCAGACGGTAACTTCCACCCATTCCGAAAGGGCATTGACCACCGACACCCCAACCCCATGCAAACCGCCGGAGACTTTGTAGCCACCGCCACCGAACTTACCACCGGCATGCAGCACCGTCAGTACCGTAATCAGGGCCGATTGCCCTGTCTTGGGATGAATATCCACCGGAATGCCGCGGCCATTGTCCAAAACCGATACCGAGCCATCCGGATGTAGACAAATCTCAATATCATCGCAGTAGCCTGCCAGCGCCTCATCAACGGAGTTGTCCACCACCTCATAGACCAAGTGATGCAATCCTTTTGGCCCGGTGGAACCAATGTACATGCCAGGCCGCTTGCGCACAGCTTCCAAGCCTTCCAAAACTTGGATCTGCTCTGCACTGTAATTCTCTACCATTCGCAACTCCAATCCAGATGAGGGATCCGGGTCAGGGTCAACAAGTTCCAGTAAAATTGACCTTAAAGACCAGGTATGAGCTTGATATCAAAAGTTGACCCTATGATAGCATAATGAGCTAAAATAGGCACTTAGACGCCTCTGAGGGCAAACTTTGAAAAGGGATGCGGACCCGCTTGCTCCTAACTCAGAAAACTCTCTAACAATCCGGGCGGCGGTTGCACTTGGATTTGCCCTCGTTCCAGATCCACAACAGGCACCAGAGCCTTGACGAAAGGGATCAGCACCTGTCGGCCTTTGGCAGTGGTTACCTCCAGAAGGTCCTGCCCAGCAGCCCAAATCCCGGATACTTGACCTAGCAATTCTCCCTCGTGATACACGGCCAACCCGATTAGGTCGCGGTAGTGGTATTCTTCAAGCTCTAGGGGTGGGCGATCATAAGCTGGCACCAGAAGATAAGCTCCCACCCAAGCCTCAGCAGTGGTGCGATCCGGGATCCCTTGCAACTGCACCAAGTACAATCCCTTAGCCGGGAAAAACTGTCCCTGAACTAAGGGATACAGCAGTGGCTCGGGATCCGTCTGCCGCTGTAACCACCGCTGCCCCGGCTCGGTGAGGCGCTCCGGAAAATCCGACAGACATTTTACCCGCAGCCAGCCGTGCAAACCATGAGCCGCCACCACTCGCCCCACCACCAGCCAATCAGAATTAGAGCTTGGAACTGAGGCCATAGGGGGAGCTAGTCACGCCGAGGAAAGTCCGCCTCAGCCGGGAAGGAGGTAGGAGTACGCAACGGCAACTTGGGAGAGGATGGGGTGCGCAAGCCAGGCCCTTCTTCTGGTTTGGAGACCTCCACCATCGAGAACAACCCTTGCAAGGTGCCTGGAATGGAGTTGGGATCCATAAAGATCACCTTGGAGCTAGGGCTATTTCCCACCTTGAAGCCCATGTCAATATAGTTTTGCGCCATCAAGTATTGCAGGGCGTTGCTTGCCTGGGGATTCTCTTGCAAGGTAGCCGCAATGGTTTTCAAGGCTTCGGCAGTTCCTTCCGCCAGCAGCAGGCGTTCTCGCTTATCGGCCTCCGCCCTCAGGATCTGTGCTTTGGCTGCCCCAGTAGCTTGGTTGATACTGGCCTGCTGTTCTCCTTCTGATTTCAGAATGGCAGCTCGCTTTTCCCGTTCGGCAGCCATCTGCTTTTCCATCGAGTCTTGGACGGTTTTGGAGGGCTGAATGTCTTTGACTTCTACGCGGGTCACCTTGATTCCCCAGGGATCCGTGGCTTCATCCAGTTCGGTTAACAGGCGTGCGTTAATTTCGGCTCGTGAAGAAAAGGTTTGATCCAACACCATGCGGCCAATTTCGGAGCGCAACGTCGTCAACACCAGGTTGATCAAGGCCCGTTGCACATCTTCGACGGCGTAGCGGGCTTTAATCATGTCGGTAATCCGCCAATAGACCACAGCATCGGCCATCAGGGAGACGTTGTCGCTGGTGATGCACTGCTGCGGCGGCACATCCAACACCTTCTCGCGGATGGTTTCGCTGTACACAATTCTGTCGATGGGAGGCAAGATAAAATGCAAACCGGGGGTGAGCTTGCGATGAAACCGGCCTAGTCGTTCCACCAGCGCCTCATAACCCTGGTTGATAATCTTGACCGAGTTAAACAGGTAGCCCAGAAAGATCAAGGCAATGGCCGCTACGATGCCTGGCATAGAGGTCTTCTCCTGGATTGGAGTTTGTCTCTATTCTACGTGATTATCTTTCCCTACGGCTTTTCTTAAACTTCTTTTCCTTTGGACTGGTTATCCAAGGGTTATTACAGAAGTGTTGCAAGGGATCCCATCCATGAAGTTGAGTAGCAAAAATCTAGAAGTTGCCCTGAACAAAACCTATGACGTAATTGTGGCCGGAGGAGGTGCAGGTGGTCTCTCAGCGGCCATTTATCTGGCCCGTTATGGGCTGAGCTGTTTGGTGGTGGAAAAAGGCAAGGGACGCTCCTTTTGGATGCAAGATTTGCGCAATTATCTGGGTTTAGCCCCAACCACTCCAGGGCGAGAGCTGTTGCGGCAGGGTCTGGATCACATCCTCAGCCTAGGGGTGGACTACCTGCGCGGGTTTGTGGAAGATGCTACAGATGAAGGTGAACACTTTGCCGTTAAGGTCAAGGTGGGTAAGAGCAACAGTATTTACCCGGTTTTTCATAGCAAATACCTGATTGCTGCCACCGGGATTATTGATCATTTGCCACAACTGCCGGATATGCAAAATGTTTATGATTATGCCGGCTATTCTCTCCATGTATGTTTGATCTGCGATGGCTATGAAATGCGGGATCAAAAGGCGGTACTCATTGTCAATTCTGAAGCCCAAATCAACACAGCTTTTGTGCTCAATTGGTTTACTCCCTATATTTCAGTGTTAACCCATGGGTTGTGCTCGGTGAACCCTGGTATGCGCGAGAAGCTCTCAGAGCACGGCTACCCCCTTTACGAAGCTCCGATTCGCCGTTTCTTGGGGGAGAACCATCAGCTTAGCGGTGTAGAGCTAGAAGATGGAACCTACATTGAAGCCACCACCGGCCTGGTAGCGATGGGATCCCACTATCACAATGCTTATTTGAAAGGGATCCCGGACTTACATTGGCAGGGGGAAAACTTGATCACCGATGAATGGTGCCGTACTTCCCATCCCCGCCTGTTTGCCCTAGGAGATCTAAAGCAGGGCTTAAACCAAGTCTCGATTGCTGTTGCTGATGGCACCTTGGCTGCTACAGCCATTTGGCGGGAGATCCGACGGGCTGCACCGGCCCGCAAATGGGAGGAGCGTCTTGGATCCTCCATCTAGGGAAGCAGGACACAGACAGAATAGCCTGAGGGAGAATTGCCACCTGTAACTGTCTGTATCTAGATCCTGTCTGGAAGATCCTGTCTGGATCCGGTGATCCTGTTGCAGATAGGGCTACGGGGACAGTACTCTGTCTGGATGGATTGACGAACCGCCTTAGATGGCAGCTACCTCGGTAAAAGGGTTAATTGGATCCCTCATCCCAGCGGATGAGAACTCGAACTCAGGAGTTTTTGCTGTCAACAGGCCATCTCCAGCCCGCGGGTCTTTTCACCTCTTCATCTGGTCTTTTGATAGGGATTCGAGTAAGGATAGATAGAGTGAGGAGTGTGACTCACCTGTGGGTGAGGACGGTTAACTATGGATTGCATTCAAGGGCTAGGGCATTTTCCCGATTTGCCGAGGGTATCCTTGGGCAAAGGGACTACGGCGCTTCAAATAGATAGAAGAAGGGCAAGCCGCTTCTGTGGGCGGTTTGGTGAGTTCAGGTTCCCGTCGATCTCCAGTCAGTAGGAGAGGATGAGTCGGATCATGCCACGACAGCTCTTTTCTGTGCCGCCAACTCTGCCCGTCTGGGGTGCTCTGGTGCTAGCTCTCTCTGCCTGTGGTAGCCTTTCTTCTTCCACCTTACCCCCCAGTGTGGTGCCGCCTTCGGCGCTACAGCCGGTCTTCACCCCTAGCCCATCGCTGCCTGCATCAGAGGCTCTGAGTCTGCAACAGGCCCGCCAGGCTGGCTTGTCGGTACCAGACAACCGTATTGTTTTGTTGTTGCAAGAACAGGGATCCGATCTGGTGGCTCAGCTACCGGCTGCAGAAGTGGATCGCTGGTTGGCCCGCACCCCTGAGTGGCCGGGGGTAGAGGGAATTGATCTGAGCATTACCCGGGGATCCTATCGGCAAACCGCCACTGCCACCTTGCGCCCGGGGCAACCGGCCACCTTCACATTTACCAACCCCCCTCCCGGCGAAGCAGAGCTGAATGCTGTTGCTTATCGGGGTTCCGCCACCCTGGCCCAAGGCAAGGGATCCCTGACTCTTTCTGCCCGCTCCGGTAGTTCTGGCGGTAGTATCGGCAGCAGTACCAACCGCCGCCTCTTTTTATTGGTGCTCTCTGAAGTGGAGGTACCTTTACTGCTTAGATCTACAGAGGTGACTCCAGGGCAACCGTTGCTGCTTTCAGGGGAAAAGCTGGAACGGGTGGAAACGGTTCTCTTTGCGCCGGCAGCCAACCCCAGTCGCCTACTCAAGGGGGAGATCCGCTCCCGCAGCGATGACCGCCTAACAGTGATCCCTCCTGCTTCTCTATCCGGTTCCGTCTGGGTGGCCCTTGCCGATGCCGCAGGGCAGGGGTTGGGAACTTTAGTTCTGGACTGGCCGGTGGCAACACCTTCCCCCCGTCCTTCTGCCACCCCCACAGCAACGCTGGCATGGGTTGTAGAGACCTTACCGATGGGCAGCGCTTCCCTACCTAACACCGACACAGAGGTTTCGTTGCGGGAGATCGGTGGCATCACTGTGGATCCGGAGGGATATTTTTATTTATCCGATCCGACTCAACACCTGATCTTTCGTCTGTCTCCAGAGGGAGATCTGATGGTGTGGGCAGGCACTGGCACGGCCGGTTATCGGGATGGGTTAGCGGATCAAGCGCAGTTTGATGCTCCCCAAGGGCTGCTTTGGGATCCCAAGGGGGGGCTGTGGGTGGCGGACAGCGGCAACCATTGCTTGCGCTACATCAGTCGTCGGCGACGGGTTTCCACCTTTGCCGGCTCATGTAAGGCTGGATACCGGGATGGAAAGGCTGCTCAAGCTCAGTTTCGGGCGCCATTCGGGTTGGCCCTAGGGCCGGAGGGCAGCCTCTATGTTGTGGATCGAGCCGACCACCGCATCCGCCGCATTACTGCTGAAGGGGAAGTGACAACCGTAGCCGGTACAGGGCAGGCGGGATCCGCCGATGGGCCTGCTGACCAAGCCCAGCTGTCTCACCCCACTGCCTTGGCGGTGGAGGCCAACGGACGGATTTGGATTGCCGATCAAGGGAACCATCGCATTCGGGTGTTATCTCCCGGCGGGCAACTGACCACCTTTGCCGGGCAAGAGGCGGGCTATGCGGATGGCCCTGCAGCAGCGGCCCGCTTCCGCTTTCCCAGTGGGCTGGCCCTTGATCCTACAGGCATCCTTTGGGTGGCCGATCGGGATAATCATCGCCTGCGTCGCCTGAATCTCAGGGGTCAAGTTTCCACTTTGGCCGGTCAGGATGAGCCGGGTTGGCAGGATGGCCCAGCTGAGCGAGCACAGTTTGAGCAGCCTTCCCATGTGGTTTGGTTACCGGATGGCAACTTGGTGGTAGCCGATACAGGGTTGTCCGGATTGCGCCGCTTAAGCCTTGCCCCCACCTTGTCCTCAACTCCGGCACCGGTGGGATCCCTCTAGGGCCCACAACCCAGTTGCGTGAGGGCTCTTGCCATGCGACCCTTGCCTAGATCTTCTTCTTCTGAGGATTCCTTGACTCCTTCTTCTCGGCAGGCCCTCAAAAATCAAGTATCACAGCTGCTGCTGGAGCCAGGGTTTGAGTTTTTGCTGATGGGGTTGATTGTGGCTTCTGTTTTGCTCGTTGTGGCAGAAGCGGAACTAAGCCGTACCGGTTTGGGTCAGCCCCTGCAGCACTTAGGAGACGGGATCAACACTCTATTTGTCCTGGAATTGTCCCTGCGTTACTGGGTAGCCAGTCGCAAAGCCCGCTTTTTTCAGAACTACTGGCTGGATATTCTCTCGGTGATCCCGCTATGGCGGGGGTTGCGCCTGTTGCGGTTGTTGCGTCTGCTGCGCTTAGGTGTTCTCCTCAATCGTCGCCTTAGCCATCGGGCCGGCCCTTTGTCCACCAGCTTGAGTTTGCAAATCGGTATTTTTCTGGTGATCGGCTTGATCCTGATCGGCGGCACCTTGGCCATCTATCAATTTGAAGGCAATCCTGAAGGAAGTTTCTCCGATCTCAATGAAGCCTTCTGGTGGAGTGTCTTCACCATGATCGCAGCAGAACCGATCGGAGCAGAAGCCAGCACCGGGCCGGGACGACTGGTGACGCTGGTGGTGACCTTGAGCGGTTTAACCCTGTTTGCTGTCTTGACGGGGATTGTCTCGGCAGTAATGATCGAGCGGCTGAGGCAAGCTCTTGAGGTCCGTTTAATGGAATTGGATGAGCTATGCGGGCACATCGTTATCTGTGGCTGGAACCGCAGCGGCCATTTGGTGATTGAGGAGTTGCAATCGGATCCCAAGCTGCGGCAATGCCCGATTGTGATTGTGGCCGAATTTGTCGAAACCCCAGAACGGGAGCTGCGCAAGGTGGATCGCTCCCAGCTCTACTTCCACACGGGGGACTACACGGCTTTGGATGTCCTGGAAAGTGTCGGTATTCGACAGGCTAGCCAAGCAATCCTGCTGGCGGATTCCACCCGCCCCCGCAGTGACCAAGACCGGGATGCCCGCACCGTTCTGGCTGCCCTTACCATCGAGAAGCTCAACCCCGGCATCCACACCTGTGCCCAACTGCTGGATCGCAGAAATGATGTGCAAATGCGGGTGGCCGGTGTTGAAGATGTGGTGGTTGGCGATGAACTGACTAGCCACCTGATTGCAACCTCCGCCCGCAACCGCGGCCTTACAGACATCTTGTCGGAATTGCTCACGGTTCAGATTGGCAACCAATTTTACAAGCTGCCCCTGCCCAAAAGCTGGGTGGGACTCACCTTTGCCCAGGGATCCCTGCGGGCCAAACAGGACTTCGATGCTATCTTGCTAGCCCTGGAACGCCGGCAAGAAGGGGGATCCCGTGTCTCCCTAGTCAATCCTCCGGCAGATACCAAGCTGCTAGAAGGGGACTTAATCGTTGTTATTGCCCGGCATGCTCCCCCTAACCAGCTTTAGGGATGAACAAGGGGCAAGCAAAAGCGTCAGTAGCTGAATCTTCAAAGCAACGTTCGCACATCCACAATCTTGCCACTCACCGCCGCTGCCGCCACCATGGCCGGGCTCATCAACAGCGTACGTCCACTGGCGGATCCCTGGCGACCCTTAAAATTGCGGTTAGAGGAAGAAGCACTCAGCTGCCGGCCCACCAACTTATCGGGATTCATGGCCAAGCACATGGAGCAACCCGGGTCTCGCCACTCAAACCCTGCCGCCATAAAGATTTCGTGTAAACCTTCCTGCTCCGCTTGTTGCTTCACCTGTTCTGAGCCAGGCACCACAAAGGCCTTCACGCCAGTAGCTACCCGCCGACCCTTGGCCACCTTAGCCGCCTCCCGCAAATCACTGAGGCGGCCATTGGTACAGCTACCAATAAAACAGACATCCACCGGCGTACCCAGGATCGGCTGACCGGGTTGGAGATCCATGTAGGCATAGGCTTCTTGGGCCAAAGCCCGCTCACTTTCCGGTAGATCCTCTGGTCTGGGGATCCGCTCATCCACCCCCATGCCCTGGCCGGGGGTAATTCCCCAAGTCACCGTCGGAGGGATCTCAGCTGCCTCAAACACCACCCGGTCGTCGTACACAGCATCGCTATCACTGGCCAGACCGCGCCACCAAGCCACAGCCTCCTCCCAATTGGATCCCTGGGGAGCAAACTCCCGCCCTTGCAAATACTCAAAGGTCACCCCATCCGGATTCACATAACCACAGCGGGCTCCCCCTTCAATGGACATATTGCAGAGGGTCATGCGCTCTTCCATATTCATGCTCTCAATAGCACTGCCCCCGTACTCATAGGCGTAGCCTACCCCGCCCTTTACCCCCAACTTGCGGATAATGTGCAAAATTACATCCTTGGCATAAACTCCAGGGCCAAGCTGACCGTTCACCTCAATACGGCGCACCTTCAGCTTCGAAAGGCTCAGGCTTTGGCTGGCCAGCACATCCCGCACCTGACTGGTGCCGATGCCAAAAGCAATTGCCCCAAAAGCCCCATGGGTGGACGTGTGGCTGTCTCCACAGGCGATGGTCATCCCTGGCTGGGTTAAGCCTTGCTCGGGAGCAATCACATGCACAATCCCCTGACGACCGGAGCCGCTGTTGTAGAAGCGGATACCATACTGGCGGCAGTTGCGCTCCAGCTCTTGGATCATCTCTTCTGCTAAAGGATCCGCAAAAGGCCGGGCCAGATTGTCGGTGGGAATAATGTGATCCACCGTTGCAACGGTACGCTCCGGGAAAAGAACCGGTAGATTTCGTTCCCGCAGCATGGCAAAAGCTTGTGGGCTAGTTACCTCATGGATCAGATGCAGGCCGATGAACAGTTGCGTTTGCCCAGAAGGGAGAATACGTACCGTATGGGCATCCCACACCTTATCGAATAAAGTTCTCTCGCTCACTTTCTTCCTCTCCCATCCACACTGCCAACCCATGGCGGCAGGTCTACAGCAGGTCTACAATTTTATCGCTTTATCGCCGATGGACAGCTCTTGCCTGTTGATGGGGTGTCCGCCCACTCCAGCCTGACCCTTGTAACCCCTTGTTTTTTCTTCCTCAGATCATTCCATTAGTGCACAAGGCGCAGAAGATCCTGAAGCTATAAGTTGTAGTTGTGAATGGTCCGGGGAGCAAGCTCACGCTCTCTTGAGGGAAGGGATCCCCTAGCGCAGGCGGGCACGTATGGCTTGCCAAACCTGCTGGGCCAACTGGGGCGGGCTGATTTCTGAGGAGATGGGAACCCGCACATCCGCCTGTCGGTAAAAAGGCTGCCGCTGCTGCATCAGGGTATGCAAAGCTGCTTGCGGATCCTCAGTTTGCAGCAGGGGTCGTTGACCAGGATCCCTGAGCAGCCGTTGCCAGATCAAGGTGGGAGCAACATCTAGCCAGATGGTAAGACCGTGGTGCAAGTAGCCCCAATTTTGAGGCCGCAGGACAACCCCCCCGCCGGTGGCAATCACCAGTCGTGTGTAGCTGCTCAACTGGGCCAGCACCTGGGTTTCCAAATCCCGGAAGTAGGCTTCCCCCTCTTTTGCGAAAAGCTCTGCAACTGAGCAGCCTGCCACCTGCTCCACCAGTGTATCCGTATCGAAAAATTGCCATCCCAACTGGCTTGCCAACTCTGCACCTAGGGTGGATTTACCACTGGCCATCATGCCGACCAAGTAAAGATTAACCCCCCGCAAGCGCTCGGCTTCTTCTGGATGGATCAGCGGGTGGATCATATCGTAAATGTCGTAAATGGAGAAAGCCTAGACATAGCCGTGTTCTGCCAAAAACTCCAGAGAGACAAGACTTTCCGGTGAACCCAGGCCCAACAATTTTTCCACATACTTGCCCAGTATATCCACCTCGACATTGACGGGATCCCCAGCCTGCAACAAAGACAGATTGGTATCACGGTAGGTTTGGGGAATAACGGCCACACTAAACCAGCAGCCTCCCTGACGCACCTGAGCAATAGTCAGGCTGACCCCATTCACCGCCACACTGCCCTTGGGCACAATGTAGCGACCAATCTCGCCAGGCACCTTGAAGCTCATCTCCCAGGCAGCACCCGTGGCCGTTTGATCCCACAGCTGCCCCACTCCATCGATGTGACCGCTGACAAAATGCCCACCCAGTCTATCCCCTACCCGCAGCGCCGGTTCCAGATTCACCTGGCGCGGGCCGGATCCCTGGCCCCATACAGAGCGCCGCAGCGTCTCCGGGGATACATCCGCCCAAAAACCATCGGGCAGAATATCCACAACAGTTAAGCAAAGACCATCGACCGCCACACTGTCGCCACAAACCAGTTGCGGCTGCAATTGTGGGCAGGTGACCTGCACCCGTGAGGGGCTGATCAATCGGGCCGTGCCAATGCTGCGTACCAAGCCGGTGAACATAATATTTTATGGTTTTATGCTTTGGATATTTTGGATGATGATTCGATGGGTGATACGGCTGTGCTG
This sequence comes from uncultured cyanobacterium, assembly GCA_937944885.1. Lineage (GTDB taxonomy): Bacteria > Cyanobacteriota > Cyanobacteriia > Thermostichales > Thermostichaceae > Thermostichus. The sequence continues at coordinate 20,878 of CALFBB010000023.1, read as the reverse complement.
TAGCTATGTTGTTGAGGAGGCAGCCAAGCCTACCTCAGGCCTTGCCGGCTGCCTTTTTGGCTTTCTGTTTTTCCCGTTCCTTGGCTCGTTTCTCGGCAGCCTTGGCGGCTTTCTCAGCAGCCAATTGCTCCTGCCGAGCCTTTTCCTTTTCCTCTTGGATCTTCTCGAGATAGTAGTGATAATCCCCTAGGTAGGGAATCAGTTCTCCATCCCGAATTTCAACAATCTTGTTGGCCACCTGAGAAATAAAGTAGCGGTCGTGGGAGACAACAATCACCGTTCCATCGTAGTGCTGTAGAGCTTCCTCCAGCATCTCCTTGGCTGGAATATCCAGGTGATTGGTCGGTTCATCCAAAATGAGCAGATTGGCCGGTTGCAACAGCATTTTTGCCAGGGCCAGGCGAGCCTTTTCTCCTCCACTCAGAGCTGCTACCTTCTTAAAGACCGCGTCGCCACTAAACAAGAATCGACCCAGGAGAGTGCGCACCTCTTCATTTTTCCAGTCGGGCACCTCATCATGGATGGTGTCCATCACCGTTTTGTTGAGATCCAGTGCCTCCGCTTGATTTTGCTCAAAGTAGGAGGGAATAACATTATGAGGCCCCAATCGGACGGATCCCTCAGTGGGTTGCTCCAAACCCATAATCAGACGCAAAAGAGTGGACTTTCCGGCCCCATTGGGTCCCAAAAAAGCAACGCGATCCCCCCGCTCGATCAGCAATTCTGCTCCCAAAAAGAGGATCTTATCGCCATAGCTGTGGGTCAGGTCTTCAATTTTCACAACCTCGCGACCACTGCGGGGTGCAGGCGGAAAGCGAAACTTGAGCGTGCGCACATCACCAACAGGAGCTTCGATGCGCTCGATTTTTTCCAGTTGCTTTTCACGGCTTTTGGCCTGGGTGCTGCGGGTGGCACTGGCACGGAAACGATCAATAAAAGCTTGCTGCTTTTCAATCTCTTTTTGTTGCCGCTCATAGCTAGCCTGCTGGGCTTCCCTTTGCTCGGCCTTCTGGAGCAGATATTGAGAATAATTACCCAGGTAGGTAGTAGATACTCCTCGTTCTGTCTCTACAATTTGGGTGCAAAGCCGATCCAAAAACTCCCGGTCGTGAGAAACAATCACCATGGGGATGGTTAGACCCTTCAAATAGGTTTCCAGCCACTCAATGGTTTCCAAGTCCAGGTGGTTGGTGGGCTCATCCAAGAGGAGTAAATCGGGATTTTGTAGAAGGATTTTGCCTAAGCTCATGCGCATTTGCCAACCACCACTAAAAGCACTCACCAGGCGGTCGCCATCTTCCGGTGCAAACCCCATTTCCGGCAAGATCTTGTCGATGCGGGCATCCAGTTCGTAGCCGTGTAGACTCTCAAATTGCCGTTGCAGGCGATCCATGCGCTGCAAGAGGGCATCTAGGGTATCGGGATCCGCTTGCTCCATCTGCCGTGTAACTTGGGCTAGCTCCAACTGGATGCGGTTCTCAGCCGCAAAAACCGTCCAAAACTCCTCCCGCACCGTACGACCGGGATCCACCTCAAACTCCTGGGTGAGGTAGGCGATGCGCAAGTTGGCGGGGCGGATTACTTCTCCACTGGTGGGCTCCTCTTGCCCGGCAATAATTTTCAGCTGCGTGGTTTTTCCGGCCCCGTTTACTCCCACCAAGCCAATGCGGTCCCCGGGTTTCACCTCCCAATTGACGTCCCGCAGCACCTCGCCAGTGGGATAAATCTTGCTGATGTGTTCCAGTCGCAGCATGGTGACCTTGTCTAACAAGCCTTCCGAGGAGAGTAGGTAAAAGCAAAACCTCTAGCCCGGTCGACCGGTGTGTAGCGTTTTCTTTACATTCTCGACTCGATCTTAAGCAACCCCGGGCTCCCTGTCTATGTCAAGCGGATCCCACCTCAGAACCTGCCATCCCCAGCAGCCACAGGAAGGGCAAGTGAGATTGTTGCAGTTTGTGTCGTTTTTGGAGCACTACTATTGCGAGTATAAAAATAAAGTTAAAATTAAAGAAACGACTCAGTAGTTCTTATCAATAAATCTTGTTTTGTCCAAGTAAGGGTTTTAGCTGAAGAGTCCTTCAATTTTTTTAAGATTTCACAAAGATGACGGAGAAAGGCTAGTATGACGACTTTTCGGCTTGTTTTGAAGGAGAATGCGGAAGAAAGCAGAGATTCCTCAGTTGAGGATGGTGGCAAAATTGAGGATCTTGTCAAGAAAAGAGCAGCCAAACAATCTTTAGAGCTAGAACTTCGGCAAGCTGAGCTACTTGCGGAAGTTATCCATCATATCCGCGAGTCTTTAGATCTGCAAGAAATCTTGAATCGAGCCGTTTCAGGAGTTCGTTCTCTGCTGCAGACGGATCGGGTGCTCATCTTTCGCTTCCAACCGGATTGGCAAGGGGGAGAGGTCGTAACCGAGTCTGTAGCAGAGCCGTGGCTACCGATTTTGGGATCCGACATTCGGGATAATTGCTTTGGGGGTGACCTGGTTGAACCCTATCGGCAGGGGCGGATTAAGAGCATCGATGATATTGAAGTTGCCAATCTGGATCCCTGTCACATTCAGTTTCTGGGCCGGTATCAGGTACGGGCCAACTTGGTGGTACCGATTTTACCCGAGGGATCCCTCTGGGGTTTGCTGATTGCCCATCACTGTTCTGCCCCTCGCAACTGGCAGACTCACGAGATCAGTTTGCTCAAGCGGCTGGCGGATCAGGTAGCCGTTGCCATCCATCAAGCTCAGTTGTACCGGCAGCTGCAGCAGCTCAACACCGACCTAGAAGAGATGGTGGAAGAGCGCACCCATCAACTTCGGCAGGCTCTTGAGCTTGAACAGTTACTCAAGGGCATTATTGAAAAAGTGCGCGATAGCCTGGATGAAAAGGATATCTTACAGACGGTAGTGGAAGAGTTGGGCCGTCAATTGGGGGTGATTAGCTGTGATACTGCTCTTTACGACCAGCATCAGCAATCCTCCACCATTCACCACGAGTACCTCCACCCTGATTATCCGTTAACCCCGGCAGTGGGACGGGTTGTCTCCTTTGCCGTTCTTCCGGATCTCTATCGGCAACTGCTGCAGGGGCAAGCTGTCCAGTTTTGTCCCCTATTGCCCTCCTACCGGGATCCTTCTGCAAAAATCCATACCCGCTTTACGGTGCTCAGTTGCCCCTTGATCGCTGAAAAGCAGGTCTTGGGGGATATGTGGCTGTACAGGCCGGCTGAGGAAAGCTTCACAGAAGCGGAAGTGCGCATGGTGCAGCAGGTGGCCAGCCAATGTGTCATTGCTCTGCGGCAAGCCCGCCTTTACCAAGCCTCCTTAGCTCAGGTGCATGAGCTAGAGCGCCTCAACCAGCTCAAAGATGACTTTCTGAGCACCGTTTCTCACGAGCTGCGCTCCCCCATGGCCAGCATCAAAATGGCGGCCAAAATGTTGTCGGTGGTCCTGGAGGGGGCCGGTCTGGCGGCCAAGAATAAAGCGCTGGTCAAGCGCTACCTATCGATCCTGGAGCAGGAGTGTAACCGCGAGACCGAGCTGATCAACGATCTGCTGGAGCTGTCTCGCCTTGATGCCGATACCGCACCCTTGCAGTGGCACACCCTTAATCTACGAGAATGGCTACTCCAGAAATTGGATCCTTTTCGAGAACGAGCTGCCCTTCACCGGCAAACCCTAGAGATTGGGTTACCGGAAAATTGCCCGCTTATCCAAACCTTTTCCCCTTACCTAGAGCGCATTGTTACCGAGCTGCTTACCAACGCCTGCAAATACACCCCCGCAGGGGAAACCATCACCGTCTCTACTCTGTTCCTGGACAATACCTGGCAACTGCGGGTCACGAATACCGGCGTGGTCATCCCTGCCAAGGATCTAGAACGCATCTTCGAGAGGTTCTACCGGCTACCCAACAACGACCCCTGGAAGTATGGGGGGACCGGTCTGGGGTTGGCCCTCAGCCGTAAACTGGCAGAGCGCCTGCAAGGATCCCTGTGGGCAGAAAGTAGCGGGGGAAAAACCTGCTTTATCTTGGAGCTCCCCCGACAGCCTGTGTGAATTTTTCCTGCGGCTGAGCCAGGGATCCCCTGATCTGGGAAGACTAGAGTCAGCCCATGTCTCGGCTGGGATCCACCTGGCATGAGTTCTCCTATTCGCATCTTGATTGCCGATGATCATCCCCTATTTCGGTTGGGGTTAAAGTTTGCTCTGCAAGCCCAGGGATTTGAGGTGGTGGCAGAAGCTGAAACCGGATCCCAGGCGGTGAGCCGGTGTCAGGGTGGCGGGGTAGATGTAGCCATCCTGGATGTGCGCATGCCGGATGGAGATGGCATTCTGGCCTGCCGGCAGATTACCGAGCTGGGGTTGCCGGTGGTGGTCTTGTTAATGACCACCTTTCAAGAGCCGGCTTTAATCGAAGCGGCCCGCAAAGCAGGAGCCAAAGGGTATCTCTCCAAAGAAACCGACCCGGCTCAATTAGCCCAAGCGATTCGGCAGATTGTGGCTGCCCCCGAGCAAGACTGGCTACCTGCCCAGCAAAAGTTGCCCCACCTTACCCCCCGCGAGCTAAGTGTCTTGCAGTTGATGGCCGAGGGCTTAGCCAACAAACAGATTGCCCGCCGCTTGGGGTTAAGCATCGAAACCGTTAAAGAATATGCCAGCGCCGTCTACCGCAAATTGGAGGCCAGTGACCGCGTTACCGCCCTCTTCAAGGCTCAACAACTGGGCCTTCTCTAACCTTCAGAACAAGGAACAGCAGGTACTTAGAGTTTCCCCCCAGAGGTGGGGATGCACAGTGGCCAAGATAACCTTCATACTGTCACTAGTTTGGCATCCAAGTACGGGAAAGCATCCCCTTCTTGACTATTCATCGTTATCCGAGATACGGCTATGCCTGCTCCTTCCACCCTTCTGCTCAAGCTCACCCTGCGTTTGCTGGCATCCCTCAAAATACGGGTAGATAGATACAAGATCCGGCAGAAGGGCTTTGTCCTGCCGATTGCCATTTTAATTGTGCTGGTGCTGAGCTTGGTTACCGTTGGCCTGCTCACCCGTTCTACCCAGCGCAGTGTGCAAACCCAGGTGGAACGAGCTGGGCAAACCATTAGCCGCCAGCTGAATACCGCCATTGACCGGGCCAGGGCCAAAATTGATTTTCTGGTGAGGGATCGCCGCCTACCCAACAGTGCTCCCAACGATGCCCAATTTCTCTCTGCCTTGATTAACGATGGGTCGCTCATTCCCCAGGAAAACCCCAACCCCTACATCCTGCCGGATGAAACCCAGTTTGTCATCACCACCGATATCCCGACGGAGGATCCCCCTGGCTCTGGCAACTTCATCAATGTGCCGGTACGGTCACCGGCTTGGTGGTTTCTGGTCGATACTGATAACAATGGCACCAACGATTCGGTTACGGTTTATACGATTCTCAATACTCGGCGGGCTGGCGGCGTTGGCTTTGAAGAAAACATCACCGACACCGAGCGGGCCCGTCGCCTCATGATTCGCAACGGACCACTGCAAGGGTCGGCCCTGAAGGGTTGCACGGATAGACCAGCTGCTCAGACCGTGAACCCCAACGTGGGGGATTGGTTCCAGGTGGGTTCTGCTTTGTACAAGCCCTTCCAGGTGTATGCGGTGACTCTGCCCATTCAAGGGGCCGACTCCACCACCCGTGCCATCTCGGCCTTGCAATTTCAGCAGGATCGGCGGCGAGATGTACTCAACAAATGGGGTGCATTTAGCCGTGGGGATATCGAGTTCTTCTTCACCCCTAGCTACAACTGGAACGGCGCCATCTATGCCGGTGGCAGTCTTTTCTTCCGCTACGGTCCCGGCACATTGTTCCGTGCCTTTACCATCAGCTCGCATGGATCTTGTTTCTACATACCTGTAGACAACTCCGAGATCAGAGCCTTTGGCGAGTTGGTGGCAGGCTCAATTGGCTATCCTGGACAGGCAGTCAGTGAGAACATCCGCTTTGATGCCCACCCAGGGCTTGCTGTCGACGAAAGGGGTCACTTTCTTGAACCCAGCTTTTTCCCCGCTCTAAATAACAATCTCTATGACTCGGTGGATAACGGTGCTTCACCGGAGAATGTTGCTTTGGATCCGCTGGAGCTGCACCTCTTTGGCCGTAACCGCAACCGAGGCCCCTACATTCAAGATCAGGCTAACTGGAAGACTTCCCCGGTTAACTTTAAACGGGAGGGCGAAGGCGTTCCTAAAGGACGAGTAGAAGTTGGGGGGTTCAGCTCCGGGCAGAGCCAGATTTGTCCTCCCTATGTGGATGATGTCTATCGAGCAGACAACCGCTTTGGCCCCAAAGCCAGCTACGATCGCCCGCCCACGATCCCAGACCCGGAGACAGGGTGTAACGTACCTACCTTCTTTGACACTTTTGGTCAACCTGCCGGTGCTCCCATTGATCCAGATGCTGTCAATAACCAGAAAGAATCGCTCACCGCTGATGAACCGCCGCCAGGGGCTCTCTCGGAGGTGGGCCTAGATGGCTACTGGGAGCGGCGTGCCCGTGTAGAAGGGCTGCGGGTCATTGTGGGCCAGCGGCTGGAGCTAACCCGTACCGATTCTCTGCCCTTGCCCCTAGTACCTGTAGGGGATGTCAACGATCCCACCAAGTTGCAACCCATCTTGATCAGCAACCAGGCGCGCCAACGCCTTACCCTGCGCGATAACCCGGCAGCCGTTCAGGCCACCGCCGTTTATCACTACAGCCACGAGGAGGGGCGCTTCCCGGTTGCTTGCTTGGCCACCGTTGCTCACCCCGGCTCTGTGGATAGCTTGCGACGGGCCTCTACCTTCCCAACGGGTAACCAGACCACCCAATTGGGCATTAACTTCTTTACCGGCCAAGGCACCAACGTCTGGGAGTACGACCCAGCTCCCATGCGGGCACGTCTTACACCAGGTACTCCCCTTTGGAATGCCCTTACCAACCTGGCCAATTTTGCCGGCGACCCACAAGGGGCCTTTCCTCCTACCCAAGAGCCAGGGCGGATTCACCCGGATCCGTTTATTACTGCTTTTGGTAACTTCTCAGAGCTGCGGCGGATCATCGATAGCGGCATACCTTATGAAAGCTTGAGCTTGGCGGATCAAACCACGCTGCAAACTGCCGGCTGCATGCTGGGGATGCTGGCGGACAATATCTTACGTATTGAAAGGGCCGCCGAGGAGGGTAATGTTGTTGCTCAACAGTTGCTGGCCGACATCAACGATAGCCGCGATGGTTTACCGATTGAAGAGGGTACCCACCGCTTTTATCTGCCGCTGCGCTACATTTTCCCAACGGAGAACTTTGGTGGGACGGATCCTCTAGAACAGGAGCGGCGAGCTGCCTATAGCTTCTTACCGCCTAGTGGCAATTACCTGGCGGTAACTGATCTGGCTCAGGTGGCCTTGCCTCCCCGCGCCAGCATTGACAACTGGGCTTTGCCCCATGCCCAGCAGGCGTGTGCCAATGACACGGCTGGCCCCAACAGCAACCAATTTGAGCTGATTCAGATTGGCAATCAATGCCATCGTGTCCCCTTTAAGGATTCCGTCTTTTACGACGGGCGGGAGGCGATGGCGGTGCGCAACCTCAACATCGACCTGGCCTTGCTCACCGGTAATGTCAACGGTCAAGCCAATAGCTTGATCAATAACGATACGTGGCTGCCTGCCGGCATTGAGGAAAATCGGGAAGGGGGAATTTTCTACGCCTTCCGGGAAGATGCGGTGCGGGAGGATGCCATTGCTCGCCCGGCCCTGGGTGATTTTGGCAGCTACTTGACCAATTGGCGGAACAACAACGCCAACGGGGTATTGGGCAATGCCGGGGTGATGAATGCCGGGCAACCGGATCGCGGCACGGTGAACAACCAAACCATCTGGGATCCGCCCAATTCCGACATGGGCTTGAGTCCCAAGCCGGTGGATTACTTTGCCGATCCGGATCGCCGCCCCTATGGTTTCCGGCTGCGCAACGGTGCGGTGCTGCGGCGCGGTGCAGGTTTGGATCCGGATGAAGCAGTCTTTGGTTTATCTTTTATCTCCGATAACCCAGTTTACATTCAGGGTAATTTTAACCTGCACCAAGATGAGAACGGCAACCTTCTCGAAGAATTTAAGGAACTCCTCACCTTTGGTAGCGATGGTCTGTACAACAACTTCTACGGGTCCGGGCGGCGACCGGAAGATGAAAATGAAAACCCCAACTTTGCCCGCGCCAAAGAGGATTTATGGCGAGCAACGGATGTATTGGGTGACTCGGTAAATATCCTCTCGGCTAATTTCTGCGATGGCAGCTTGGATGATGGCTTTATCCAGGACGGCACCCTGAATGGGGGTGGTTCTGCCTTTGTAGCCAACCGAGATTATCAAGATGGCCGGGCCTCTTCTCCTCGGCGCAACGAATACTATGGCTGCGTAGGGCTGGACCCGATAGGAAGTACCTCCTTCCTCAACCAAGCCCTGGTGGTGCGGGGGAACAACTGGCCTGCTAACGACCCCAACAATACGGGAGCTGGGGTACGGCGGTTTGACAACACCAACGGGGCTCAGGATCTGGGGAACCACACCGCCCGCCCTGGGCATCCGGAGGTCTTTGCCCGTGACACTATCTTTGCCCGCTTTGACAATACCGATAGCGATCCCAGCAACGACGATAGAACGGCAGGGGGAGGTGTGCCGGCGGTGCGGCAGTTGCGGGCCCCGGATTGGGGTTATGCTGCCTTTGGTACCCGCATTTCTGCCTTGGGTAACCCGGTGATCGATACCTCCCGCTGGGTGCTGATTGCTCCTCCTGGGCCCTGCCCCGTACCGAATGGCTCAGGCCTACTGGCAGAGTACTACAACGGCTGGTTGAGCAATCCTAGAGATCAGTACAGACGCAACGAGACCAACTTTGCGGCCACTGGCCTGGTTGGTCCTCTTGCTCCGGCGGCTCAGGAGAATAACTTACCCTACCTGCGCTCGGTACGCTGGCCGGATCCTATTTATCCCCAACAAGGGATCCCGGACAATATCGGCGCATTCACGGGTGCTCCTACTTGCAATCCTAACTCAACTGCAACTGGGCCGCAGAGATGGGCGTGTGTGCGGGATGCCATCCTCAACCCTGCTGACCTAGCCAAGTTTGCCAGAGACGGTGGCAGCTTCCCCGGCTGGGGTGGCTTTCGGTACATGTTTGGTAGTAACACTGGACAAGACTCCAACTCGCCTTTTAAGCGGCGGTTGTACAACAACTACCCCACCTGTAATGGCTCCCCGGCACTGGCAGATATTCTACAACCGGCCTGCCGCCTTTCGGTACCCATTCTTTCTCCCCCTAACTCTTGGCCGCCTGTAGCTCCTTTCACTCCATCGGATCCGGCTCAACCAGATCGAGGCGACTTCTTCTGGAACCCCTCCTGTCTGGAGCCGGACGCAGCCGGTACGCCGGTGGATGCGGATGATATCGGCTATTCCTATGAGCCTTTTGGGAACCCCCGCATTGCTTACAATGTCTCCAACAACAACCAGACGCAGTTCAACTTTAATCCCAATCAATTTAACCACTTACGCTCCTGCTGGCGGCGAAGAAGTGGCGGGGCGCCGAACGGGAATAACTGGGGCAACGACTTCTTTGTGGTGCGTTGGGTGGGTGAGTTGTATCCCCGCTATCCGGGCTTGGTTAACTACAACCTCAACGCCAATGATGGTGATGGTGGTCGGATTGTAATCCGGCGGCGGGATGGCTCCAATGCCACCTTCCGGAATGCAGCAGCCGGTACTAATGCTGGTAATTTCCTCAACCTAGGACCCAATGCTGCCGGGGTAGAAAATTGGGCAGGGGGAACCAATGTCTTGGCCACTTTGCGGGTGGAGCTGGAGTGCGCCGATCCCACCCAGCCTTCCCCTTATCTGGTGGAAATTCAAGCCTATGAGAATATAAACAATGCTTTTGTTCGCTTTAGCACCAACCCCGATGGCGACTCTCCGGAGACCTACGACCTGCGTTACTTGAAGCCCTTGGAGCCGGTGAACAAGCCCTGTGATCCACGCTCGACCATAGATCTCAGCGGCAATCCGGTGCAGCGCAACTGTAAAGCATCCCTCAACTGTGATCCCATATGGAGCGATTGGGGGCCTGCCTGCGATCCTAACATTTGTACTACAGCAACCATCACCCAAACCAAGACGGCTACCCTACCCCCCGGTTGCCCCGGTACCCCGCCCACACCGCAAACCCGACTGACTACCTGCGTTCCTCAATACAACGAGGGGCCTTGGTCTAGTTGGACACCGGCCTGTACCCAAGCCCAGGAGTGTAGTGGCGCACAGATCACCCAAACCAGAAGCCGCACGGTTACACCTCTCTGTTCTACCAAGCCTCCCTATACGGAAACTCAAAATCAAACGATTACCTGCACACCACCTGCTCCTAGCTGTGGCAGTTTCTCTGCCTGGACGCCGGCCTGCACGGTAGCCAATGGTGGTACTCAGGTCAAGCAAACTCGCTCCCGTACCTGTAACTCCGTCTGCAAGGGAACCTACATCGAGACCCAAAATCAGACGGTGACTTGCCCCCCCATATGCAACTACAACTGGAGCCCTTGGACACCTAGCTGCGAAAGCCTCAACCTTAAGTGTAGTACCACCCAGTCGCTCATCCAAGCCAGGACAGGTTCCTTGATCACCGGCAGCAGCCCTACCTGCCCATCAACCAAGACCGAGACCCAGACAATCACCTGCACGGCTCCTCCTTGTGGCTCACAGAGCTTCCTTCCCCCAGAGCTGCGGCCCGATTCACCCTTTAGCAGCCCCAATACGGTGGCGGTGCGTCCTACCACGATTGAGCTGCGGCCGGCATGGGAAGTGGAAGCTGATCCGGAGCCGGAAACCCTAGATGTGAATAGGGTGGCAGCCAATGAAGCCCGACAGGGGGTCACCCTAGCCCTTGAGCCGCAGCTATCACCGCAGCTGGAGGTCAAAGCAGGCACACCGGAGCGCCACTGGCCCAGCCTGGCAGAGGCGATGCAAGCAACCTTAAATTGGATGTTTGGCGAACCTGCCCATGCGGCTCGCGCCGGTCTGAAGGGAACCCTGCTGCCAAGCGAAATTGCCAACCCCAGCAAAGAACCGGGTATCCGTCCTGCTGAGAAGGTGGGGGCGCCGATCCCTGGAACTCCTGCAGTGGGTAGTGAAGACTGGGCACGGCAACTGCGGCGGCGGCTCCTCGACAGCAGCGGCGAAATTCGCTGTGGAGAAGAGGAGGTTAATCCTAAGGATGGGGGCTTTTGGGTACCGGGGGTGTTCCGCCCCAATTTCAACACCACCTTCAGGTACACCGCTTACACCGGTGCCAGCCGCCCCAGCACCCTCAGGTTTGTGGATGCCAACGGAAACGACACCCTTGAGCCGGAGGAAATCCTGGATCGGGATCCGCTGTTTGGGCAATTTGACGAGGATGAGCCAGCCATCCAGCCACAGATGGTGCTCAACCCCTATGCTCGGGTGAACAACGGCGAGACTCAAAACTACAGCCCCAGCGCCACCTACCAGGATGGCTATTACATCAATGCTAAAGGGCTAGAGGACATTCGCAATGGGCTGTGCTTCTACGTCAAGCCCAACGGAAAGACCATCCAGGTGCAAATCGATCGCAATGGGGGTTGGGGTGGCAGCCAAGCCTGGGTGGATGTTGAGCCTTTCACCTTGAATCTCAACCAGCCCACCACCGGCTTTGCCGGCAATAACCCGGTGCTAGGGGTGATTTTGGATGAGGTGACCCGCCGCCCCATTCCCATCCCGAGCTTCCAGGAAATCGCTTCTGCTCAAGTCGAACAACGTCGCCGCAACGACGACGGCTCCATCAACCGTCAGCTGCAACCGGCCCAACAGGTGCGGGTGAATGCCATTGCCATCAGTGGCGTAGTGCCACCGCGGCTGAACCAAACCAATGGCGGTATGCACAACTTCCTGCGCCTGAATGAGCTGTGGCGAGGTGTTGACCTCTTCTTCAGTGGGTCGATGATTCAACTGAACTACAGCACCTATGCCACCGGGCCATTTTTGCAGCGCAGCTTCGAGCCGCCCAATCTGGTGCCGGACTTGACCAATGTCCTAGGGTACGACTACTATTACCCGCCCAGACGTCGTTTCGGCTATGACGTGGGTCTGCAAATTGCCCGCCGCTTCAGCGCAGTGTCGGCTCGCTTCCAGTTCCCCTCCAACACGCGCACCGAGTTCCTAAGGGAGCTGGATCCACAGGATCCTTATGTGCGTCGTCTCCGCTGCGCCCTGCAGGAGCAGCCGGGGGTAAACCTAGAAGCTACTGCCCAAATCGGCGGTTGTGGGGAGTTTGATTAACCCTCCCTGCGATAGGGATCCGATACCTTTTGGGTAAAGTCAGGGTAAAGGTGCGGGCTTGGTTTTTTGGGTCAAAGGAGAGTTGGCAATGGCTCGGCAAATCGGTTGGCAACGTTTACACCGCCAGTGGCAGTCTGAGGGGTTCTCCCTGATTGAGGTGTTGGCCTCGGTGATCATTGTGGCCATTGCCATGGCCGCCCTTGCGCCTGCTCTCACCTTGATTGCCTATCGGCGGGCTATGTCGGAGCGGGTGGAAGTGGCGGAGCGACTGGTCCAGGATGAGGTGGATCGGGTGCGCACGATTGTGGATCTGGAGGTTGCTCCCAATCCCGCCGCTTACGCTGACCCGATTCTGCGGGCAGAACTACTGGAGGATCGTCTCCCTAGGGTGGGGGAGAACCCTCTGGAGAACACTCCGCCGCCAGAGAATATGGATAGCGGTGCCAACAACTACTCGGTTCGGGTTGCCGAAATTCAGTTGCCGGGTCGCAACCCGGAAGAGTACGTTATTCAGAGCTTCCGCACGGCCGGCTCAGATTGCATCGATAGCCGCAACAATGCCGTGATTGAAGGCGTACCTTGCTCTTTTAGGATGGGGGTACGGGTTTACCATCGCTTCTCGTTTGACAAGGATAGCCGTCAGGCTCTGCCAGGCTTAAGAACCGAGCTTGTTTCTGCCAATCAGAACTTGGCCAATGCCGATGTATGGCTATTCCCTATGGCCGGTTCGTTGGTGGAGATCAACCTGGCGGCTAATTTGGGAGATGTGTGTCGCAGCATTTTGGCGACGGTGCAAAACCCAACCGGCAATTGTGATGCCTTTCCTCTTCCTCTGCCTAGCCCGATAGAGAGTCCTTAGAGATTCCTCAGCGACAGTTCAAGCCTTTCTTTGCCGACACAAGACAGGGGTGCTCCTCTATGCCAAGAGTCTTTCACAAGCGGATGAGCCGCGGTTGGGGTTTTACCTTGATCGAGTTGCTGGTGGCTGCTCTTATGGCCTCGATATTCCTCTTGGCTACCGGCAGCATTGTCATCGAGACCATGCGGGTGGATCGGGAAGAGACAGGCCGCACCCAGGTGCAAGCGGAGCTGACCCAGGCGCTGGAGTATATTCAGCAAGACCTGGCAGAAGCTCTCTACATCTATAACGATGCCGAACAGCCCAATGGCGATGGGATCCCGGATCTCATTCAAAGGCTTTACGAGCCCGGCTGGATTCGCCGTCCGGAAGGCAGTATTCCGGTGGTGGCCTTTTGGCGGCTGAGGCCGATACCCCAGCGTTGTTATGCTGGTAACCCAACTCTCCAGGAGATTCGCGAGGGCCGTGTTACGCTCAGGGAGGAACGCCCGCCTCGCATTCATGAAGAAGACTGGGAAAATATCCGTAGCCGTCGCAACGTGTATAGCTTGGTGGTCTATTACTTGCAGCGCAACTACAACAATGCCGGTAACTTGGCCGATGGCTCAACCATCCCCTGGGAGGGCAATGCTCGTATTGCCCGTTTTGAGTTGCAACCTTTTAATGAAGACTGTACTGAGCGTAGCGAATTTTTTGCAGAGGATCCGGATCCGTTTCAAGCTGGTTTCTTGGCTTGGCCTCGGGAGCCGGATAGACAAACGCCCATTGCCACTCGAAGAGATGGACCCAGGCTCACTACCCTTGTCTCCAACATCTTCAGCAGCCGCAACAACAGGCCGCAGGTGGCTCCTGATTGCCCGCCAGGGTATGCCTTCGGTGGCGGCAGGCCGGAGGGGGTTATCTTTGGTGGTCTGGAGACTAACCAAAATGACTTGGGCTTCTATGTCTGTGTGCGTCGGGAAGCTGCTGCGAACTTGCCTCAAGATGTCCTGATCAATATTACAGCAACGGCAATGGAGCGCTCCAACCCGGGCTTGTTCAGAAGATACATTTCAGGTGACACCGATATTGACGATGAGCAGGTTTCCCGTTACCTGACCACGATGCAAACCCGCGTTCTATCCCGTGGTGCGGTTAATCGTCGAGCCTAGAGAACCAGCAAGCGTAGGGGACGATATGTTTCAGGCAATGCAAGTATCTGGCCCAAGGGGTGCTCATCCAGGCAGGGGCTTTACCCTGCTGGAGGTTTTGGCGGTTATTGTGATTGTTGGTATTTTGGCTGCTATCTCGATTATTCCTTCCGGGATCAACCTCTGGGCGCGCATCCAGCTCGATGATGCCCAAAACCGGGTTGAGCGGGCTTTGCGTACTGCCCGCAGCAATGCCAGGGCTTCTCTGCAGGGGAGAGCCTGGGTGGTTGAAGTGGATAACTTGGATCCAAATGTGCCCACACTGTTGATTCAGGATGAGGAGGGGCTGTGCGATGAGCCTCTTCCCTGTCAGCGGGTTCGACTTAACAATTATGTGACAGTGACCAATAACTTTGCCGGTGGGAGGGCTGTTTTTGATTCAGAGGGTCGGGCCCGCCGTCTAGGGAGGTTTGTTGTGAGCAGTACCTATTCCCGAGGGGAGAATCGCTGTGTGGTGGTCAGCACCCTCTTGGGTAGCATCCGCAAAGACAATAACCCCGATTGTGCAAGTGTGGAGGATGCGTCAGAGGGCGAGTAGCTCTGGCTAAGATCTCCGGGCTGTGGCACCAACTTGGTACCAACTTAGGGGAACTAGGCTCTGGTGTTTCAAACCTGCGTAACTGCTCTACCTGTGGCTAGCTCGTCCGGCAACGGCGGCACTGCGGCAAAGACTCTCTCTACCGAAATCCGTCGCGGTGCTTCGCCCGTTCCGGGCTATCCCCTGACGCTAATTCGGAAAAAGGGGGACATAGTGGTGGTTTCGCTTCTGGTAACGGCATCCCCGGCTTAGCGGTTGGGCAGGATCCCAATCCGGGTGGGCTAGTATGAGAAACTGTAGCTCCCCTTGCAGATCATGTCTGACACGGCTCCTCAACTGATTTCGTCTGCTGCTTCTGCCGAGCCTCAGGTACACTCTCAACCTTTGCCCCTGCCGCTACACACCATGTTTCGCTTGGGCCTGTTCCAAATGGGCCTGGGCATGATGTCCTTGCTCACCTTGGGGGTATTGAACCGGGTCATGATCGACGCGGATCTGTTAGCCATTCCGGCAACGGTGGTAGGGGGATCCCTGGCTATGTACCAATTTGTCTCTCCTGCCCGTGTTTGGTTTGGGCAACTGTCGGATGCCAAGCCTCTGTTTGGCCTGCATCGCACCGGCTATGTCCGGCTAGGGGCGGTGTTGTTTACGATTTGCATCTTTCTGGCAGTACAGGTGGTGTGGGGCCTGGGAGATAGCTTTGCCTCATCAGGATGGTCTTGGGCCACTTACGGCTGGATGGGTCTGACCTCTTTGATGTTTGCCCTCTACGGCCTTTGTGTGAGTGCTTGCTCCACTCCCTTTGCGGCTCTACTGGTGGATGTGTCGGATGAAGACAATCGCTCCAAATTGGTGGGGATTGTCTGGTCAATGTTGATGGTGGGCATTGCCGGTGGGGCGATTGCGTCGGCCTTTCTGCTACGGGGTCTCACCCCTGATAATCTGCGCAGCACGATCAATCAGCTCTTTCTGGTAATCCCGGCGGTGGTGATCCTGCTGGCTTGGGTGGCTACTTGGGGGGTGGAAAAGCGCTACTCCCGCTACGGATCCCGTTCCACCTTGGCCGGACGAGAAGATCAGATCACGCTGGGCACTGCGATCAAAGTCTTGACCGCCAGCCGCCAAACCCTGATCTTTTTTAGTTTCTTGGCCCTGATGACCATGGGCTTGTTCATTCAGCAGCCGGTGTTGGAACCCTATGGTGGCGATGTATTTGGTATGACTGTGGCCCAAACCACTCAGCTGAATGCCTTCTGGAGCCTGGGCATTTTGGCCGGGATCATGCTGACAGGATTTTTAATTGTGCCGCAGTTGGGTAAACAAAAGACAGCACGCCTTGGCTGTTTGTTGGTAGCAGCATCCTTTCTGTTGACGATTTTGTCAGGGTTCACGGGCAATCCGCTGCTGCTGCAACTGTGTATGATTCTGTTTGGGCTGGCTTCCGGGATCACCACCAATGGCGCCATCAGCCTGATGCTGGATTTGACGGCAGCCGAAACAGCGGGGACTTTTATCGGCGCTTGGGGCCTCTCACAGGCGATGTCGCAGGCTCTTTCCACTCTGATTGGGGGTACTTTGCTGGATGTGGGGCGGATGCTCTTCCCCGGCTCGCCGGTGCTGACTTATGCCACTGTGTTTGGAGTAGAGGCAGGGGTGATGTTGCTGGCGGTGTATTTGCTAGGGCGTGTCAGTGTAACGGAGTTTCGGGAAAATACCCGTCGGGTGCTGACGGATGTATTGGCGCTGGAGTTGGAGGGCTAGCCAAGGTGAGGCAGATCCCTTGGGAGGGCGACTTAGAAGGGATCCCTGGATGTCGAGGCTGGGCAGGGTCAAGTAGCAGGGTTAAGTATTTTTCTGAGGCCTTGAATGCTTCGGCCCAGACCGTAGTCGGTACGGCTGCAAAAAACTGCGGAAAAAAACAGTCGGTTGAGTAACAATCATGGCTGCTAAGCTCAAAGCGTGTGCTGCGCCGGGTCATGGGTCTGATCGATCGCTGGAGTCAGCTGCGGCTTCTACCTGCTGGGTGGCAACGGCTTCCCAATTGGCGGCTGGTAGTACTGACGCTGCGGCTGGCCTGGGAAAATGCCATGCGCTACCGTCTGTTTGGGCTGGCCTCTGAAATGGCCTACAACTCCATGTTGGCCCTGTTTCCGTTTATTCTCACCCTTCTGACCGCTGTCGGGTTGTTTGCCGGATCCCCTGAAGAAACCTTTCAAGGGTTGATGTCCAGGTTAAGCCAGTTTGCTCCGCAGGAGGCTCTGGCGATTTTGGATCGCTATGTGCGGGACATTAGCTTTGGGAAAAACCGCGGTTTGCTCTCTCTGAGCTTCTTAGGTACTCTCTGGGCTGCTTCTGGGGCCTTGGGGGCGGTGATGACCGCCTTGGATCTGAGTCATGAAATCCCGCCGGATATGCGCCGACCGTTTTGGAAGCGCAAGGTGATCTCGCTGGTGTGGATGTTGGCCACCCTGGGTTTAACAGGTTTAGCCAGTTTGATCTTCTTGTTTAGCGCCAGTTTTCTCCGTCTTTTGGCTCTGCAGACGGGTGCCCTGCCGGAAGGGGTGGCTGGCCCGACCCGTTTGGATCCCTTGCGGGAAATTTGGCTCCACCTCTGGGGGTTGCTGACTTTGCCCATTTCCTTGGGGTTGATCGTCGTCTCCTGCTGGGTGCTCTACCGTTTTGGTCCCAGTTTGCGGCGACGCCAAATGCCGATTTTTCCAGGAGCGATTGTTGCCAGTGTCTTGTGGGTGGTGGCCTCAGGGGGGTTGCGGTTTTATGTGGAGCATTTGGGTCAGTTTAACCAAGCCTATGGCACCGTCGGTGCTGTGATCATTCTGCTGCTTTGGGTTTGGCTCACTTCCTTGGCTTTGCTCTTTGGGGATCAGATCAACATTGCCCTCTTCCAAGCCCGACAATTGATTCATGAACAACAGCAGCAATAATGCAAACCCAGATCCTTTCCCCCAGCCCCCGGCAGATTGAACGGGCAGCAGAAGCGCTGCGCCAAGGACAGTTGGTGGCAATACCCACTGAAACGGTGTACGGTCTGGCGGGAAATGGCTTAGATGAGGCGGCCGTTACCCAGATCTTTGCCGTCAAAGAGCGGCCCCGCTTCAATCCTTTAATCCTGCATCTGGCTGCCGGGATCCCTTTAGAAACCCTGCAGGGATGGCTGCTGGATCTTTCCGCTTTTACCCCTGTGGCTCAGGAACGGTTGGCTACTTTGACGAATACCTTTTGGCCCGGCCCCCTGACATTGGTCCTGCCCAAATCGACGCTAGTACCGGATTTGGTCAGCAGTGGCTTGCCGACGGTGGCGCTGCGGGTACCTGCCCATCCGGTAGCACAAGCGCTGTTGCAAGCGCTACAAATGCCTCTGGCCGCCCCCAGTGCCAATCGCTTTGGGCGCATCAGCCCCACTTCTGCTCGGGCAGTGTATGCCGAGTTGTCGGGGCGGATCCCCTACATTTTAGATGGGGGTCCCTGCGCGGTGGGGGTAGAGTCTACGGTGCTCAAGCTCAGCCCAGAGGGGATCCCCACCCTGTTGCGACCGGGAGGGATCCCGTTAGAGACTTTAGAGGCTCACCTGGGTTTACGGATCCGGTTGCCAGCTGAATCGACCGGTTCTTCTGCCCACCCCCGAGAATCTCCCGGGCAACTGAGTAGCCATTATGCCCCGAGCAAACCCTTATTGCTCTTGCCACGTGGGATTTTCCAGCTGCAACCGGCCGATTGGCAGCAGATTCAAAGCCAGAGTTTAGGACATGCGCGGGTGGGAATCCTAGGGTTTAGCCGTGAACCCGAAAAGCTGCTGCAGCACCTACAACCCCATTTCCCTGCCGCTACCCTGCACCTGGAAGTGCTAGATCCGGATCCCAGCCTGGCCGCCTCTTCCCTGTTTGCCAGTTTGCGTCGTCTGGATGAAGGGGCCGCCACTTTACTTTTGGCGGAGCCACCACCGCTGCAGCAGGGACTGGGTCATGCGATGATGGATCGGCTGCAACGGGCCAGTAGACCATGGAACCCTCTCCCCCCTTGATTGCCGTTGTCATGGGCAGCGATTCGGACCTGCCGACAATGGCCCCTGCCGCCCAAGTGTGTGAACAGTTTGGGATCCCCTATCAAATCCAGGTTCTCAGCGCTCACCGCACCCCAGAAGCCATGGTGGAGTTTGCCCGCTCCGCCCATACCCAAGGGATCCGCGTGATCATCGCCGGCGCCGGAGGGGCAGCCCATCTACCGGGAATGGTGGCTGCCTTAACGCCTCTACCGGTAATTGGCGTACCGGTGGCCGGCAAACACCTGCAGGGTTTGGATTCGCTCTACTCGATTGTGCAAATGCCGGCGGGGATCCCGGTGGCCACGGTTGCCATCGGCAACGGCCACAATGCCGGGTTACTGGCGGTGCAGATTTTGGCCTGCGGGGATCCCAATCTCCTGCAGCAGGTGATCGCCTACCGGCAAAGCCTGAAGCAAGCGGTAGAAGAGAAAAATGAGCAGTTGCAAGCTCAAGGTTGGAAAAACTATCTGGCCAACCGGTGAAAAGGGATCCCTACCAACGGGCCAGTAGCATCTGAAATTCGCTTTCCCCTAGCAAAGTGATCTGCGGGTCAGGATAGGTATCGCGAAACCACTCCTGAAATTGCCGCAGAGCAACTGCGAAGATCTCCTCCGGGATCTGCCAAGAGGCACTGTAGGAGCGCTGGGCATAGAGCTCAAAAAGCGCCTGAGCAGTGATAGCAGTCTGCCATTCTGCAGCTACCATCCGTTCTAGGTGTGCCCCTTGGGCTTGCAGATATTGCTCCACCTGCTCGCTACTGGCCCCCACCCTTTGCGGTTGAAAGCCCAGTGCCGCCAAAATCGCTGTCCAGCGGGGCTCAAACTCACCGCGAGCACTGATCACCCGATCCCCATAGCCGTAGAGATAGACCCCGCCCGGTTTCAAAACTCGCCGAATCTCCCCGATCACCTGCTGCCACTCCCGAATCAAATGCAGCACATGCACCGTCATTGCCACATCCACGCATCCCTCCGGCAAGGGTAAGGCGGTTGCATCAGCAACCTGAATAGACACCTGCGGCGGGATCTGGCCCAGTCTTTCCCGTAACTTGCGCCGCAACTGGGCCAACATCTGTTCAGAAATATCAATACCGACATAGGAATAACCGCGACAGATCAGAGGCAAAGCAATGCGCCCTGTCCCAACCCCCACCTCCAGAAAGTGAGTAGCTGGAGTAGCCCCCACCGCAGCCACAATTGCATCGGCAATTTCCTCATCCACACCGGCGGGAAAGCCACGGGTGGCATCGTAAAAGCTCGCCGCTCGATCAAAACAGATGCTCTGGGATTGCACCATGGCTGTTCGCTCCTGTTCCTCCAAACTGCCCTGCAACACAAGTATGGGCCGAGATCTTTGGGATCCCAGCCCATATTAGAGTAGTCAAGATCTATTTCCTGGTTGTCCCTTGTGAACGCAACTAGCGATTTATGGCTTCGCGATTAAACCCCAGCTTCCCAATCCTGTTGCCAGAGAGGGAGGCGGCGCTCTCGCCTACTGCTAGGAACTTTTGCCTTTGCAGCACCCCAGGTCATTTCTGCCTGTGGGTTTTGGGTTGAAAGTGTTCATGCCAACCCTTGGCCTGTTCCCTAGGTTTATAAATTTTATAAATCGGGTGATGCCAGGACTTGCAGGTTCAGTTGTACCTTGCCAAGGAGGTCTTAGATCTACCCAGATGCCCAGAGTTTTGGTCTGGTGGGCAATAGTGCCGTACTTGACTGCAACAACTATACCCCCTCCGCCGCTAACTAGCCAATAACCCTTCCCGTCCCTTCGTAGAATGCGCAGCGGCTACCCTCAACCTAGGCGAGGTAGGAATTAGGCATCCTCTGCCAAGCGGGCGTAAAACAGACCCTGAATACGGACCGTGTGAGGTTCTAGC
>CALFBB010000022.1 GCA_937944885.1 uncultured cyanobacterium | reverse complement strand
ATGGGGGCGGGATCCTTCTCGGCTAGCTTTGTGGTGCGGCAACGGGGGATTGCCGGGGATGGGGGTGGCGAAGATGCTTTGGCTCTGTTGGCTCGCCTTAACTTCCAGCCGAACCAAGCGGAGATTGTTTACCGGCCAACTCAGGTGGGCACGCGGTCGGTTTTGTTTGCCCCGGATCCGACTCGGCCCAATATCTTAACCAATCAATTGGTGAGAATTCGTCGCTCCTTGAATGGCAGGGTTCAAGCCTCTTTTGATCCGGCCAATACCAGTACAGTTCTCAATTTTGTTCAAATCAGTCCCCCACCTGAACCCTTTCCAACGCCAATCCCACAACTGCCGCCACCCACTCCTCGCCCTGGACCACCTACGGCCTTTGACTACTTCTTCTCTTTGCGTACGGAAAGAGCCGGAGCTGTCACTACACCCGAAGCAGTTGTATTACAGGGTATTGTACCTACAACTGGTGATTTCATTTTCCGCACGCTAGCTGGAGCTCAGTTGGCGGGGCCATTTAACCGGTTTGATATCGGTGGGGGTACGCAGCGGGGCAATTTGAACCTTGTGTTTGACCAAACCACCTCTGCTGAGCGAATTTCGGGTCAGTGGTTCCTGGAGCAGGAGTTCCCAACCGGCGACGTTGAAGATGGTACAGACGGTCAGCAAGGAGCCATTCTTATCATCCGGGGGTTCTTCAACGGGGCACAGGTTAGGCTCTAGTCTAAACACCATCTAAACACCAAAAGATCCAAGGAAGGTTAGCTTCTAGTCAGGGATCCGCTTGGGCTTGGCCATTGGGGCTAAGCCTTTATTAAGGTTTCCGCGGTTACCGAGCACCCCCTGGGCACAGTGATGACCAGGGATCCTGATGAGATTTTGATTTCAATCCCGCAAGCTCAGGGCACGCCCATACGGGGTGGGGTAAAACCTGCTACAGCTGAGGGGTGTCAGGGTCTGGATCCGTTTTGCCCTGACTAGCAGCAGGGATCCGTAAAGCTTTCATGGCCCACTGTTGCAGATAGGGGCGGTTCACTTTACCTTGTGGAGTGCGTGGGATCCGTTCACAGTGGAGCCAGTGTTTGGGCCGTTTGTAGCTACTCAGGTGTTTGCTTAGATGTTGGGTGAGCCGGTGCTTGAGCTCCGCAGCATCCTTGTCTGGGTAGGGAACTATAACAGCAATCACCTGCTGCCCCCACTCGGCGTCCGGTACCCCTAGCACACAGACATCCTCCACCCAGCCGCTGGCGCGGATCTCCCCTTCCACTTCTGCGGCCATCACTTTCTCCCCACCCGTCAGGATCAGATCATCTGTTCGCCCCAGCCAATGCAGGGATCCCTCTTCGTCCAGGTAGCCTAGATCTTCTGTGAGCAGACCTTGTTCCCGTAGCCAAAGGTGAGGGTAGTATCCCAGCGCCAGAGACTCCGCCCACAAATGAATCCGGCCAACGGGATCCCTGCCGGAGCTATGAATGTGTAGCCTGGCGTGGGGCAAGGGCCGACCTAGGCTGTCATTTCCGCCCCAAAACGCCTGCGGGAAAGAGGTACACACCTGGGAAGCCGTTTCCGTCATACCGTAGGTGAGGGCAATTGGAATCTGTAACTGCCGGGCTTGCTCCCTTAAACTCGGCCAAGTGGGCCCCCCACCAACCAAGATGGCGCGAAACTGACGCAGGGCCTCCAACACCACCGGCTGAGCCTGCTGTAGCAGCCGTTGCAACTGAGTCGGTACCAGCGATAGAAAACTTCCCGGTAGAGGGGGATCCCACCGCTCCGGGTAGGCCAGCAGCGATTTCCAATCCCAGAGCACCACCTGTCCTTCACTCAACCAGGAACGTACCACCTGCATCAGGCCACTGACATGGTAAAGCGGCAGGAGACAATAGCTGTGAACAGGCCCGACAGCAAAATGCTGCTGATGGGCTCTGGCGGAAGCAGCAAGGGTAGCCCAAGAATGGATCGCCCACTTCAGCTGGCCACCGGATCCCCCGGTTGGGATACAAATAGGGGGGAAATCAGCCGCTGGTAAAGCCTTGAGAAGATCCCGAAGGGGTTGATTGACCGAGTTGGATGGGTGAGGCTGCAACTGCCCCTGTCGCCAAAACCAACCGGCCCCTATCTGCGCTAAGGCTTGATCCCACTCCCGTTTCCCCCAGCTGGGGTTACCCAAAAAGAGCGGGATCCCCAAACGCTGACAAGTGAGAAGAATAGCCCATACCTGCACAGGCTGCGATTCCACCAGCAACAGCGGCGCTTTTCTCCCCGCCAAGGGTCGCAACCGCTCTTCCAACTCCAGTAGAGACTTAGCTAGGGATCCCTGCTCAAGAACAAACACCCGCTTCCCCCTCATTCACTGGATGGCTAAAGCTTGGGCTAAAGATTGCAACTTCAGGCGAATCTCGGCCACCTCCTGCTCCGGGCAAGAATCTGCCACAATGCCGGCACCTGCGTACAGACGGGCTCGATTCCCGCACAGAAGAGCAGAACGGATTGCCACCACAAACTCCCCGTTCCCCTGCAAATCCACCCAGCCCAAGGGTGCTGCATAACCGGAGCGGTCAAAGGGTTCGGTTGCCGCAATCCAATCCACTGCTGCCTGCCGGGGATAGCCGCCGACGGCAGCCGTTGGGTGCAAGCAGGCCAATAGATCGAAAAGATGCAGATCCGGCGGCATCTCCGCTTGGATCAAGGTCTGGAGGTGCTGAATATTGGCCAGCTGCAACAGCCGCGGTTGGGAGGGAATGTGCGGCTGAATTCCCACTTGGCGTAGGGCCTCTGCCACCGATTGCACCACCAACTGATGTTCTTGACGGTCTTTAGAACTCTGCAGCAGTTGCCGGGCTAAGGCTTGATCTTGGCTGACGGTTTCTCCTCGGGCCACCGATCCGGCCAGGGCATCGATCTGGATTTGCCCCTGCCAAACCGAGAGCAACCGTTCTGGGCTTGCTCCCAAAAAGACTCGCTCTGGAGAATAAAAAGGTTCTCCCTGCCCTCCCAAAGGCCAAGCTTCTCTGGGACTAATTCCCTCCGCAAAGGCAAACACGCTGCAACCGACGTAGCGCTGTTCCAGATAGGCCAACACCGTTGGGATTGGGGGCGGGGTAGCCAAAGACAGATCCACGGCTTCCGCCAAGACCACCTTCTCCAGGGATCCGGATCGAATCGCCTGCACAGCCTTGGCAATACGCGCCAGCAGAGCCGGTTGATCCACCTCCACCCGCAAAGGGGCTGGCAATTTCCAACAGGGCAACCGCTGTTGAGAGAGCCCCGCCATGTGGGCAAAAAAGTGGTGGATGCGAGTGCCCAAAGCAGCCAAATCACTCTCGGGCCTAACCTCCAGGTTAAACCGCACTACTGTCTGGGAGCCTTTCAGTCCTGAACCAGTTCCCCTTTGCTCCTGCCAGATCTGCCATTCCGGCAACACCAGTAGAGCAGCTAGGCCACAGGCGCGCTCAGGGCTGAAGCTGAAGCGGCTAAAGCACAAAGGCCGTTCCTGTTCTTGTTGGGTTAAAGCTGCGGATCCCCATCCCCCCGCTTCGGCATGCACATGGGGCCGTAGCTCCTCCACAAAAGCCCGTGCCGCTTGAAAGCGCCCCTTCCCCAAAAGGTACACCCGCCGCCGGGATCCCAAGCCGAGCACCCGAACCGTGCTGTGATGGGTTGTGTGAGCAAGGTAGCAATAACTGGGATCTTGCAATCCACACCGATCCTTGCAGCCGAGGACCTGGGCCAGCACCACCAGCGGATCCAACCCTGGGATGCAACGGGATAGGCTGAGAACTTGGGGAACACCCCGTGCCCGCGCCATCTGCTGGCAAGCCGCCAACAGGCAGTGGTAGGGATCCCCTTCCTGAGCCATGCCAGGGGAAGATTGAACCGGGAGCGTTGGCCAAGAGCTAGGCCATTGCGAGCAGGGAGAAAGGAAGGAGGTCATGCGAGAAAAAGAGAGGACAAACCCACCTTGGAGCTGGGCCAGCAAAAGCCCGATCCAGCTCAGGAGGAGAGCCCGGCACAGATGGCTTTAAGATATGAGATTACGAGATGACCTGACCCAAACTTGCCTCTAGCAATCGGATCTTCACGGGCTTCTTTACGATCTGCAAAACTTCTTAGCATCCTTAGGGATTTCACGTGAAGCACTCTACTTTACAGAACAAGTCCAGTCACACAGCCAGAACCGATGGGGAGAACTCGCATGGAGCTCGGTGCTAGCCCGGTGCAGGAACAGCCTTTCTGGAGCGGTCCCTCGCGCAAACAACTGTGGATGGCGGCCATCAAGCCTCCCATGTACAGTGTGGCCATTATGCCGATTTGGGTGGGATCCGCCGTTGCTTACGCCCAGGTGGGGGCAATGGATTGGCCAGTTTTGGCGGTGTTTCTCGGGGCTGCCATTTGCATTTTGGCATGGATCAACATCAGCAATGATGTGTTCGATGCGCAGACTGGGATCGACAAAAACAAGCCTCACTCGCTGGTGAATCTCACCGGTAAGCCGGAGCAAGTGTTTTGGGTGGGCAATGCCTTTTTGGCCCTTGGCCTGCTGGGGATCCTCTGGTTGAGCTGGCAGCAATCGGATGCGACGGTGCTGCTGCTGGTGCTGATTGCCTGTGGATTGGGCTATGCCTACCAGGGGCCACCCCTGCGTTTGGGTTACCAAGGGCTGGGGGAGATCCTCTGTTTTTTGAGTTTTGGGCCCTTGGCCGTTTTGGCGGCTCACTACAGCCAAATTCAAGCCTGGTCGCTGACGGGGCTGGCAGCTTCTGTGGTAATGGGAACAGTTACGAGCCTCATTTTGTTTTGCTCCCACTTTCATCAGATACAAGATGACCTGGCCGCTGGCAAACGCTCGCCGGTGGTACGTCTGGGCACCCGGCGCTCGGCCCGTCTGATTCCCTGGATCTGTGGCAGCATCTTTGGGTTAACGGCAATTTTTGCCGGTTTGGGAATATTTCCGGTTTGGACCTTGCTTAGCCTGGTGGGGATCCCTTTTGCGGTGCGGCTATCACGCCTGCTGGCTACCTATCATGACCAGCCACAGCGGATCAGCCACTCCAAGTTCATTGCTGTTGCTCTGCACTTTTGGGTAGGGCTATTCCTGGGGTTGGGATTTATGCTAAGCCGCCTTGGCTAGGTATGCGCGGGATCCCCCGGGGGCAAGGCAGAAAGTGCGATAAGCTGGGTGCACCTAGCTCTGGCTGCCGCAGAGAGTGAAGAGCAACAGAGGCAGAATGCAGCGACTTTTCCATTCCAACCTCATCGTGGCTTTGGTGGGCAGCAGTGTTCTGGCTGCTTTGATTAGCTGGGCTCTGTTTATTGAGATCGAAGAAAAGGTGGTAGAAGCACCCCCGGCTGAGCAACCGGCCTCTGTCAGCCGCGGGGTAGATATTCTCGGTCGGCGGGGAGGCTATCAGCGTTGGCGCCTGATCGCCGAACAGGTGAACTCGGAAAGCGGTCAACAGGTGTTTGAGCAGGGGGCGCATGGCTACTTCTACGGGGAACCGCCTAGCCAGCGCCAGGGAGAACCGGATCCCTTCTTCGACAGCAGTGAACAGATGACATGGCGGGCCAACCAAGCCCGTTACAATGCCATCGCCGATGAGTTGTATCTAGACGAAGAGGTACAGGTGGAGAGCGACGACGGTAGCCTGCTGGTGACCAGTGCCCTCAGGGTAACCCCCGCAGAGCGTATTGAGGTACCAGCGGACTTTACCTTGCGCGGAAATGGCCTGCTGCTGCAGGGGCGCTCCGGCTCCTTCAATTTTCAATTTGCTCTCCTCAGTGCTCGGCAAGGCAAGTTGGTTGTCCTGCCTTCCGATCCAACCCCTGCTACGGCCGATCCTGCCGCTGCTGCCCAATGGTTGGCCAGTGCTGCCGCCGCTCCCGGCTCCACCACCATCACCGCTGACCAGCTCACCTACGATCGCACCAACCAAGTGGCCCGTGGGGAGGGCAACCTGCTGATTCAAGAAAGCGGCATCGAAATTCGTGCCCCCCAAGGTACCTACCTGCGTCAACAGGCCCAGAGCATCCTCTCTGGAGGCGTGGTGCTGCGGGAGGTAGCCAGCGATGGTCACCGCGATCCTCTGCTGGCGGATCTCACCCTGGCCCAAGCCTCCCCCGCTCCTGAGCAGGATCAGGAAGTCACCATCATTGCCGATCGCCTCACCTACGACCGCAACACGCAAATTGCCCAAGGGGAAGGTAACCTAGAAATCCGACAGGGAGAAACGATCCTTGAGTCGGCCCAGGGCACCTACCGTCGCCGCGAATCCCAGAGCATTCTCACCGGGGGGGTGACGCTGCGGGAGCCGGGACGAGTCCTTACCTCAGCTCGCCTAGAAGGCAACCACCGCGACAAGATTTTCTTTTTTGAGGGGGATGTCCTCTACCGACAGATGCCTGATACTGCTGCGGCTGGTGGGAGGGGATCCCTTACCGAGGAGCTGCGCCAAGCAGACACAGAGGTACGTGCAGCCCGCTTGGTTTACAATTCCCGCACCGAAACCTCTGAGTTTAGCGATGCTGTGGAGTTTATTCAGCGGGGACGCAAGGCCAAGGCCAGGCAAGCCACTATTACACCGGAGCGGGTGGAGTTGCGCGGGGATGTGCTGATTGAACAAATTGACGGGGATTGGCTGGCGCAGCGGTTATCCAACCCAGAAACCCAGGCGGATGTCAGTCAACCCACGGTGATCTATGCGGATCGAGTGGAGATCGACCCAGTTAGCGGTGATGCCCGCTTTTTTGGCAATGTGGTGATTGTGCAAGCCAATCGGGCCATTGAAGGGGATCGAGCCGATTACTTTGATCAAGAACAGATTTTCAAGATTACCGCTGAACAGGATCCGGTTGTCCTGTGTGAGCGAGCTTCCCAGAGTCCTGTCCCCCAAAACAGTACAGAGGGCTTGCCCGGTCGCAACGCATTGGATCAGATGTGTCGGGGCGCCAACCGCCTCAGCGGCAAGTTGGTCACCCTTAATATGGAGCGGGATGAGTATACCGTTGAGGGGGATGAATTGCAGCAGGGGATGTTTCAATTTCGCATTACCGATGCCCTCTAGAAGGGATCCCCCAGTTGCCGTTGCTTTTGGGGATCTTTTCAGGTTGTGGAGGTGAGATGGCTAGCCGATTTGTCGATAGCACTGCCCGAGCGCAAAAGACCCCAGCCCCCAAGGCTGCCTCTCCAGGGAGTGGATTCTGGCAATCCCTGAGGTTGGGAGCAGGATTTCTGGAGCTGTACCTCTTTAAGGAGATGATTCGCCCCTTCTTTTTGGGGGTAGCCGGCGGTACCGTCATGATGCTGGGCAACCAGCTGTTCATTTATGCGGATCTGCTGGTGAAAAAAGGGGCTCCCCCTCTCACCATTTTGCACATCCTTATCCTGAACTTGCCCGCCATTTTGGTGGTGACCTTCCCCATTGCCGGCCTGTTTGCTACGCTTCTTACGCTGGGGAAAATGGGAGCTGACAGCGAGATCATTGCTCTCCGTGCTGCCGGGATCCCCTACCGCAAAGTCCTAATTCCGGTTCTCTGTATTGGTTTGTTGATCAGCGGCTTGGCGTTGCTTACCAACGAGGTGATTGTGCCCCAGACCAACCAGAAGGTGAAAACTCTAAACAAGAATCTTGTCCTGGCTCAGGATGCGATTTTGTTTAACCCGGAAGAAATTGTGCGGGTGGATGATGACCTTTGGTTTCATGTTGGCTCCATCGACCCCGACACCGGCCTGATGCGGGATCTGATTGTTTTGGATCGCAAGGCAGAAACCGGGCATTTGCGCTATCCACAGGTGATCTCGGCCCAAACAGCGCAACAGGTGGGGCAATCTTGGCAACTCCGGGACGTGGTGGTACGTCGTTATGACCAGCAGGGGCGAACCTACTACGAGGGCCAGGTGGAGGAAATGCAACTCAATATCGTCAATAGATTGGTGGGTTTGATCTACGCCGAAAAGGTGCCCCAAGAACAACGGGCTGGGGAACTGTGGGAGCAGTGCCAACGGTACCGCCAGGAACAACGCCCCTCGGTTGATGTGGCCCGCTGTCTGACGGAGTATCACCTCAAGTTTGCCATTCCCCTGGCCAGTTTTTTCGCAGTTTTGGTGGCTGCCCCCCTGGGCTTGCAAACGGTACGCCAGACCGGTCGCTACGGAGGCGTGGCGCTAGCAATTGTTCTGGTGTTTATTTACTATGTACTGATGAGTTTGGGGCGGGCCATGGGTCGAGTTGAGCATATCGATCCTTGGTTAGCTGCTTGGTTGCCGAATATGATTTTCGGTGGGGTAGGCTTTTCTTTACTGTGGCGGTTTTTACGGTGAAATCCTGTAACTTCCCGAATGGCTGTGACCCTTGGGCGAGAGCCGCCTGCCTAGCCTTGTGCTGGAGTGGATCCCTCTGGTTGGTGATGGGAGAAGCTGTTTTTGCCCAGCTTGAGCCTTTGCCAACCCAAATGGAGGGCTACCAACGCTTTTGGGCCGTGCAAACCCCTGCGCAGCGGCTGCAACTGGCCCGCCGGGATCCTAGGCCAGAACCTGCTGCCCCTACCGGAGCTGGTCTGTTGGGGGATCCCATCACCTTGGCAGAGGCGCAACACCTCCGCCCTTCTGCGGCAACCCCAGCGCCGATAGCAGCCGCCCAACCTCCTTCCCCGCAGCCGCCCATTTCCTCCCCTGCACCGGCCTTGTCCCCTACTCCAGAGGATCTCAACCAACAGCGACTACAACGGCTTCTGGCGGAAGGGGCAGCCGCTCACGCCCGGCGACAGGCCCAGGCGCAAGCAACACCCACACCACCACCTCCTCCTTTTCCCCCCACTCCAGAACCGCCTGCCCGGCCTACACCTACCCTCTCGCCAGCGGCTGCTCTGCAGGAACAACCCTGGCTGCGCTTACAGCCCTCCCCTCCTGCCCTGAGATCCATCCCTGAGAACCTAAGCACAACTGCACCCCCAGCCCTTGTCAACCCTGCAGGGAGAGAAAAGGCGAATCCGGAAGAGGAGTTGCTGCGGATCCCACCTTTCCCGGCCACTCAGCCGCTGTTGGTTTCCCAGGCAGGTGGAGAGCCCGGGCAAAAGAATGGGTCAGCATCCCCTTTGGCTCCCCAACTGCTGGAAACCTTCCCCCTGCTGGTATCCCCGCCAGAACCCTTTCGCCCTGCTATCGGTTCTTCCTTAGCTCCGGAATTGCTAGAGCGTTTCCCTCTTCTGAATGAGCTAGATCCAGTCCCTTCCGATCAGCAAGCTGTCCTTCCTTCCGATGTAGAGCTCCCTAAAGCCGGCAGCCAGGGATCCCAGATTCGCCAGCAACTGTCGGCCACCGCTTCCATGCAGCGGCAGATCCCGCTTGATCCCGACCAAATCAACATCAACGGGGATGTACTTAGCTACATTGCCGAAGCAGACTTGGGCATTGCTGAGGGGAATGCTCTGATTCAGCTTGCCGATGGCACCCGCATTACCGGCAACCGACTGTTATTTTACCGGCGGGAACGGCGCTTGCGCAGCGATGGCCCTTTTCTGCTGGAGCAACCGCCGGGGCCACAAGGCCGAGGGATCCGACAAATCCAAGGGAAAAACCTGGATCTGGATATTCCCGGCCGCACCGCCCAATTTGAAACCTCACTGGTGATCCTGCCGGGGGAAGAGCCGGGCACAAAAGTTTTTGTCCGCAGCGAAGAGACCACCGCCCTCTTGGGGGATCGCATCTTCTTTGAGAAAGCTACCGTTACCACCTCGCCTGAGCCTCCCATCACCCACTACGTGCAAGGGGATCGAGTGGAAATCTTCCCGGATGACCAGGTGATTGTTTATGATGCGCGTATGTTTGCTGGCGGGGAACTAACGGAAGAAGGGGATTTGCAGGCAGGGATCCAGATTGCCTATTTCCCCTTATTCATCTATAGCTTGCGGGATCACCAGTGGATTTTGCCTGGCCAAAGCGAGACGGAAGGTGTATTTGTCAAATCCAGCTGGGCCTACCGCTTTGATGAGTATAACTTCGGCGGCCTGCGGCTGGATGCCATGCAGAAAAAAGGCTTGGGGTTAGGTTTTTTACATGACTATATTCTGCCCATCCCCGACAGCGTCAACTATGGACGTGCCCAGTTTTACTTGGTTACGGAAGCAGATCAACAGCGCTTCTCCAGTCGCTTGCGGGTGGATCACAACTTCGACTTTTACGCCGCCAGGATATTCGGCCAGGAGGGGCAACTGCGGGGCCAGCTTAACCTCAACCTAGACAACACCTACCGTCCTGCCGGTGGGCGTAACGACAATGCCGATCTGCGCCTGAATGCCACTTTCCAAGGGGATCTCTCCACCACCACCCTGAACATCAGCCGTACCGGATCCCAGGAGCGGGGCACCTACAGCTTCCCTCTCACCCTCAGTCACAACCAACGCTATGGGGGCGTGCACTGGCTGCAATCAGACTTGCGGCTAGACTACAACCAGCGGGTTAGCGTTCAGGATGGCCCTGACTTTGCCGATGCTCGTCTCACTTTGGGGACCCAACTCACCCCACCCGGCTGGGGAGGCAGCTACCGCCTGAACTATCGTGCCTACAGCAGTTCCAACGGTGACAATGAAGCGCGCCGCAACGTTGAGCTGGCCTTTAACCCCAACCTCATGCGCATTACCCCCGATATTTCCCTCAGTAGTGACCTCACCTTCACCCAGGAACAACAACCGGATCAAGAAGTGGGAGCTGGTCTTCATTTCTTTAACCGCTACGAGTTGCGCGCCAGCCTGCGCTTCAATGACATTCAACCGGCCCCCTGGATAACCTTCATGCCCGGCTCCATTGATTACAGCCAGGTCCTCTACTCCACCCCCGACCAGGAATCCACCGTCAGCCTCAACCCTCGCCTCAGCCTTAGACCGGCTGACTGGAGTACGATTGACCTCCGCTACAGCCGCACCTTCTACGGCAACAACTCTGTACCCTTTCAAACCCTTGCCACCAGCCCCCAAGATGTAGACCGCATCAACGCCAACATCAGCCTCTTTACGCCCCGTGATTTCTTACCCAACGTGCCACCCGGCTACATTGCCTTTGAAGATGACCTGCCTGGTGAGCTGCCGATAGCCTTGACCTTTCCCGATGATACCCCGGAAGATCTGCAGGCCATTGCTACCCGCAATTTGCAGGAGCTGCAGGCGGAGGTGAAAAATCTGCTGCGTCTTGATACTACTGCCGGCTACGACTTTATCAACCAAAAGTGGGATCCAATTAACGCCAATTTCACCTGGAATACCACCCCCGATTTGTTTAACATTCAATTGCAAACCTCTTATGACTTGAACAAAGGGGAACTGCGACCGGTACGCCTGCAATATCGGGGCCGTAGCAGCACCACCTTCAATCGGGATCAGCGCTCCGGCTTGGATGTCTACGAGCCAGGGATTAGCTATTTGCTGCAAGCAGTCTATGACCCCAAACTGGGTGAGATTTCCACCTACGGGCTGGATCTGGATGCCACCATCGGCACACAATGGCAAAATCACTGGCGCTTCCGACTGGGCCTGACGGAAGAAGGGATCCGCCGTGTGGAGATACGCCGTGACCTACGGGATTTTGAGGTGCGCCTGGCTTATGATCCGCTAGCCGAGATGCTGCGTTTGGAAGGGATCCTGGTGGCCTTTCCCAGCCGCCCGGTGGGCTTAACCCAAGAGCGGGGAGATTTTCTCCTCACTACCCCCGGCGGTGCTCTTAGCTTGGATGCCTTGGGGCGCTGAGGATCCACGAAGCTGGGCTGCTAACAACTTAGCTCCCCTGCTGGGGTTGCATCGCCCGATCCAGTAACTCCATCGGGTGAAAGATGGGAATCTCCTGCTTCCCTTGGCAGTGCAAATGCTTCTGAATCTGTAGGCGGCAGCCGATATTGGCAGAAACAATGCCTTGGGCGCCGGTACGGAGGAGATTCTGCACCTTTTGGGATCCCAGTTCGTCAGCCACCTTGGGTTGCAACAGGTTGTACACACCAGAACTACCGCAGCAAAGGGCAGCATCCAGCGGATCCCTGAGTTCTAGCCCTGGGATCTGGCGCAACAGTTGTCGGGGTTCTTGGCTGAGCCTTTGTCCGTGCAGCATGTGACAGGCATCTTGGTACACCAACACTAGCGGCTCTGTTCCCGTTAGCGAGAGGGAGTCCAATTGCAATGGGTGAAGCGGGGTTGTCAAGCCCACCTGCACGAGGAACTCTTGAATATCTTTGACCTTGGCAGAAAACTGGGCGGCCTTCTCCTGGTAATCCGGATCCCTTGCCAAAATGTGGCCATATTCCTTCAGGGTATGTCCGCAGCCGGAGGCATTGATCAAAACAGCATCCAGTTCATAGGGGGCAAACGCATCGATCATCTGGCGGGCCAAGGTTTCTGCCTGGGCCAACTGGCCTTGGTGATGGGGTAAAGCCGCGCAACACCCCTGCCTAGGAGGGATCACCACCTCACAGCCATTGCGAGTTAGGACGCGAATACTGGCGTCATTGACCTGAGGGGTAAACAGGCGTTGCACACAGCCCAAAACCAACCCCACCCGAAAGCGCCGTTCTCCCACCGCTGCAATCCGCTCTGGGTACTGCTTCGGCAGCAGTTGCTCCACCTCAAGCCGGGGCATCAAAGATTCCATGGCCGCCAGACGGGGGGAGACTTTTTCCAAGCCTTTGCGGACCCAACGACTCACCCCTAGCTTTTGGTACAGCCACAGGGGCCACAACAGGGGCTGCAACCGAGCCGGATAGGGGAATAGGGAGAAGATCAATTGCCGGTAAAGCCGATCCCAAACATTGCGCGGGTAGTTACGCTCAATTTGCGGGCGGGTAGCGGCAATCAATCGGTCGTACTGCACCCCGGAAGGACAAGCCGTTACACAGGCTAAGCAGCCCAAGCAACTGTCGAAATGGGAAACCGTTGCCGCAGATAGCGAGATCTGGCCCTGATTCAGAGCATCCATCTGATAGATGCGCCCACGCGGGGAGTCGGTCTCTTTGCCAATGACGCGGTAGCTGGGGCAGGTGGTCAGGCAAAAGCCACAATGCACACAAGCATCGATCAGTTTGGGATCGGGCGGG
Source organism: uncultured cyanobacterium (assembly GCA_937944885.1). Taxonomy (GTDB): domain Bacteria; phylum Cyanobacteriota; class Cyanobacteriia; order Thermostichales; family Thermostichaceae; genus Thermostichus. The sequence continues at coordinate 4,338 of CALFBB010000022.1, read as the reverse complement.
TTCAACGCATCAAACCTTGGCTCTTGCGGTGTAGCTTTTGTAGCTTCTAGCCCAGACATAGCGTGCTCTCAGCCGGCAAATAAAAACAAACAAGCTGGAAATTCTGTTAGAAATTACACTTCAAGCCTGATAAAATTTTGCTCAAGAGGAGAGTTCCTCCTGTTGCTGCAGCAACTCCTTCAGCAAAGCAAGGGCCTCACTGTCGAAGTTGTTTTGGGCAATGACCTCTTGCAAGAAGGCTTTCTCTGCTTCAGAAATGTGCCCATCCTGCAAAATTAAGGTTTTCAAACCATCCGCCTCAAAGCGATCGATGATGTTGTCATCTTCCAGAAAAAAGGCCAACGCCTGCCGCAAAGACTCCACTTTGTCTTCTAGAGGATCTGCCACTTGCCCTACTCCCTGCGACAGCTTTTCTGCATCTTAATCCGGGAATGGACCGGCTGTGCTCTTTTCCCCATCGATCTCCAAGCTTGTTTTGTAGCCGTACTATCCTGGGAAAGAGATCTGCCCGACAGAGCTTATCTCATTGCCTGTAACTTTCTTTGAGCTGATCAACATGCCATCTATCCGCATACCGGCCCTCTTGGGAGCACTCCTGTCTAGCCTCACCCTGGCCGGGGCTGCCTTTGCCCAAGCCAACCTACGGGAATTGCCGCCTGACCTGGCCGAACAACTGACCTCAGAACAGATTTTGCAAGCCTGTGCTCGCAACCAGGCAGACACCTTGCCCAGTCCTTTCCCGGATGTGGTGCCGACCGACTGGGCCTATAAAGCGGTGCTCACCCTCTACTACTGCGGTGCCTATCGAGGGGCAATCCCTCCGGAGCAGTACCAGCGTTACCTCCAGCAACAACGGGGATCCCAAACTTAGATCTGTAGATCTGTAGGCTTTAATGAGAGCCATCAGTCTGCATTCTACGCCTGCAGCAGGGGGGTTGGACGAAGCTTACGCCGGGTACATCTCCTGAATCAGGTGGGCGTAACGCTCGGCCACAGAGTTACGCTTGATTTTTAAGGTTTGGGTCATCAGGCCATTTTCCATACTCAAGGGTTCTGGCAAGAAGCGAAAATCGCCAATTTGGTCGACCGGTCGATAGCCGGGTCGCTGCTGGATGTGGCTGCACAATTCGCTAAGAATGAGGGAACGCACCTGCGGACTAGACAGCAGCTCCGGCTCGGAAGTCGGGATCCCTTGTTCACCGGCCCAGGCTTTTAAGGTATCGAGATTGGGGTAGATGAGAGCTGCCAATTTTTTCTGGTCTTGCCCAACTACAACGATTTGGCTGATATAAGGAGATTGCAGACAGGCATCTTCCAGGGGTTGGGGCTCGATATTTTCTCCATTCAGGAGCACAATGGTATCTTTAGCCCGCCCGGTGATGACCAGTTGACCATCAGGGGTGAGCCAGCCCAGATCCCCAGTATCAAACCAACCCTCGGCAGTGAGTACCTTTGCAGTGGCTTCGGGGTTGTTGTAGTATCCCATCATCACCTGTGGCCCCCGCGCCATGATCAGCCCTTTTTGGCCTTGCGGCAAGGGATCCCTGCTTTCGGGATCCACAATGCGAAACTCGGTGCCCGGTAGGGGGGGGCCGGCCGTACCGCGCACATTCAGTTCTGGCCGGCGCGCACAAAGAACCGGCGAGGTTTCTGTAAGACCGTAGCCATTCAAGATAGAAATACCAACTACCTCGTAAAACAAATCCAGATAAGCTGGCAGCGATGCACCGCCACTGATGGCGTGTTGGAAGTTTGGCCCTAGGGCTTGCCGCACCTTTCTGTAGATCAGCAGATCTCCCAATTGGTGCAAAGGCAGCAGCAGCAGCTGTTGCAAACGGGCCTTGAAACGGAAAGATGAACTGGCCCCGTAGTGCAAAATTGACTGATTGCGGGCGATACGCCCCGCCAGCACGTAGCGCTCGCTCAAACCCATCAGGGTGCGAATCACCTTCTGCATCAGGGGACTTTTTTCCTTAAACTGCCGCTGGATCCCGTCATAGACGGTTTCCCAAATGCGGGGGACAGCAACCAGAAAGTGGGGCTGCTCTTGCTTGAGATCCTGCTTGATAAAGCGAGGGTTGGTATAGACCAAGGTACAAGCGCGGCTGAGGAGGAAATACTCGCAGGCCCGTTCGTAGGAGTGCCAAGTGGGCAAAATCGTCAACACTTTATTTCCCACTTGCGGTTGCACAACGACCTCGAGGTTCTCGACCTGGTGCATGAGGTTGCCATGGCTCAGCATTACCCCTTTGGGTCGGCCAGAGGTTCCGGAGGTATAGATGATGGTGGCCAGTTGCGAACGCTCCAGTTGAGGAGGTTGGAAGCGATAGGTCTGGCCCCTTTGCAACCACTGGGAGAAGTTGAGTACCCCCTGCTTTTCTTCATCAGAAAGCAACAGCACCCGCTCTAGGCCCAATTCTTGGACATGAGATTGGATCCGCTCTAGGGTTTTCAAATCCTGCACAACCAGGGTGGTACTGCCGGAGTGACGTAAAATGTAGCCCAGCTCCTCTGGGTCAGCCATCGCACTACGGGGTACATCCACCGCTCCCGTAAATAGGATGGCCAAGTCTGCCATTAACCAGCGGGGAGAATTGTCGGCAATCAGGGCCACCCGATCCCCAGCTCGGATCCCCAAAGCTTGTAATCCACCCGCTAGTGCTTGTATCTGCCGAAATAGATTGCCATAGGTGATTTCAAAAACCGGCTGTGCATGGGGATCCCGTAGGGCAATCTGCTTGGGAAACTGTTCGGCTAACCTCTGCCAGACGTTCAGCAGCGTTGTCCCGGTGGGAGTAGCAGAAGCGATGGCAGTCGTCATAATCTGTACCGTAAATCACATTTACAGTCTAGTAAACTAGGGTCTCTTTTCCGGGATCCCTCAGGACAGTTTACGATCTGTCACTGAACTGGTACCCCCACCTGGCTGAAGGAGGGATCCCTAAAACCAGTTCCCATTTGCAAAGGATCCCTTCATAAAGCTGGAAGTCTGCTTCAAGGTGCGTCAGGATAGAAATAAGCTCAATACCCGTTTCTTAGAATTTGTAGGAGCCTCAACAAAGCTCTGTAGCAGATGGCAAGCCTGCCTCTGCAGGGATCCAGCCTGATTCACAAGAATCCACCTGACTGGTGAGAACCCTTAGAGAAAAACAGTTCTCAGGATTGAATACAGATTACTGGAGAGGGATACCTTATCTTCAAAGTTGTATAATCCCTTCGAAACAGGCTTTTCTCATCACAGATGCAGTGTCGACAACAAAAGGGGAGCAAGAAGATTTTAGCAAGCTATTATCCTTGGAGATTCTATGTTAATGATCAACCGATTTTTATCTTTTTGTGTAGGCAATTCCCAGCCTTTATCCGGGATCCCTGAGGCAAGAGCATTGGATCCTTTTGCCTCCGAGCGAGAGCGCATGGTTAGGGAGCAAATTTGGCAACGCGGGATCCGGGATCGGCGGGTCATCAAGGCCATGCGCAAGGTACCACGCCACCGATTCGTACCAGCGGAGATGCAGGATCGCGCCTACAGCGATCGGCCTCTATCAATTGGTTATGACCAAACGATTTCTCAGCCTTATATTGTTGCCTTTATGACGGAAGCAGCCCAACTGAAGCCGGAATCAGTTGTCCTGGAAATTGGTACCGGCTCTGGTTATCAAACAGCAGTATTGGCAGAACTAGCCCAACAAGTCTACAGCCTAGAACGGATCCCGGCCTTGGCGGAGCAAGCGCAGCAAACTCTAGATGCCCTTGGGTATCAAAACATCCACATTCGGCAGGGGGATGGATACCAAGGTTGGCCAGAACATGCCCCTTACGATGCAATTGTGGTGACGGCAGCCCCTCCGACTCTGCCACCTCTTTTGCTAGAGCAACTGGCAGTTGGGGGAACCTTGGTCATTCCTGTCGGAGAGGGATCCCAGTCTTTGTTAATCCTCTCCAAAACAGCAGAAGGATATACCCAAAAAGGCTCCTTTCCGGTTCAATTTGTCCCGATGGTGTAACTGCTTGAGGGTAGAAACTCCAAAAGTCGGTAGCTGACAGAGAGGTAGTGCTCAAGCCTATGTATAATCATCCGTGGCTCGAGCTTGAGTAATTGTAATGCGTGCTACCAAATCTCTGCCCCTTGCAGTCACCTTCCCTGCTTTGCTGTCAATGCTGTTGGTGTCATGTAACGGTTCAACCCCAATAGTATTTTCAACTCCGACGCCCACTCCGACAGCCACACCCACTCCGACAGCCACACCCACCCCGACACCCACACCCACCCCGACACCCACCCCCACTCCGACAGCCACCCCGACACCCACCCCCACTCCAACAGCCACCCCGACACCC
>CALFBB010000021.1 GCA_937944885.1 uncultured cyanobacterium | reverse complement strand
GGGATCCAGCACATCCCCAACAACGATCTCAGCCTCTGGGGGCAAAACCTGAGCAGCCAACTGGCGACTGCGCACCAACGCCCGTACCGGGATGCCACGGCTAACCAACTCCCGTACGATGCGCCGCCCCGTTTCTCCCGTTGCTCCTGCAACAAATGCTTGCATTCTCGGATACCCCAGCCTACTGACTTGCAGTTAAGTTCGGTGAAGGTACTTCTGCTTTGACCCTTACAAAAGCATTATCTTCTCAAAAGTTACCCGGATCCCAAGCCCTCCTGTGACAGCATAAGGAAGACCCGCCCCTACCCTTGCTATGGTTGCCCAGGCTCCTCTCTCTACTTACGAAGCACAAACCCAAGCCATTGCCCAATCGTTGTTAACAACTGTCCGGGGAGAAGGCGAGTCGCTGCTCTCCCAATGGTGGGAGCAACTGCGCTGGGAGGATAAGCTGCTGGCTTGGGCCATGGAAAGCCCCCATTTGTGCGCCCAGTTGTTTCGCCTCATCGATGTCTTGCCCAGCCTCAAAAGCAAGGCAGAAGTGGCTCGTCATCTGCAGGAGTACCTCTCGGATGCAGCGGTGGAGTTACCAGCTCTGCTCAAGAACCTGCTCAACTTTGCCGATCCCAATTCCTTACCAGGACAGTTGGCTGCCACCACCCTCACCACTGCCGTAGAAGCCCTGGCCCACCGCTACATCGCCGGGGAAACCCTGCCGCAGGTGAGCAAAACCCTGGAACAGTTGCATCGCCAGGGCATGGCCTTCACAGTAGATTTGCTGGGGGAGGCTGTTATTACCGAAGCAGAGGCCCAGTCTTACCTGGAGCGCTATCTGCAGGTGATGGAGCATTTGGCAGCAGCCGTTAAAACCTGGCCGCAACCTCAGCCCGTGCCCCAGGTTTCTGTGAAGCTAACTGCCTTCTACTCCCAATTTGATCCTTTTGATCCAGAAGGAGCCAAGGCCAAGGTGGGGGAACGGATCCGCATCCTGTTGCGCCGGGCTGCCGAGCTAGGGGTTGGGATCCATTTTGATATGGAGCAGTACCGCTACAAGGCCCTTACCCTGGCCATTTTGCAGGAGCTGCTACTGGAGCCGGAGTTCAAAACCCGCACTGATATTGGCCTGACGCTGCAAGCCTACCTGCGAGATAGCTACACCGATTTACAGAATCTCATCACCTGGGCCCAAGAACGGGGATCCCCAGTAACGGTGCGTTTGGTGAAAGGGGCCTACTGGGATCAAGAAACCATTCTGGCGGCGCAAAAGCACTGGCCCCAACCGGTCTACAACGACAAAGCCACCACCGATGCCAACTTCGAGCGCCTCACCCAACTGCTGTTGGCAAACCACACCCATCTCCATGCGGCCATCGGCAGCCACAATATCCGCTCCCAAGCCAAGGCCATCGCCATTGCCGAGGCCTTGAATGTACCCCGGCCTGCCTTTGAGATGCAGGTGCTCTACGGCATGGCCGACAAACTGGCCAAAGCCCTTGTGCAGACCGGGCATCGGGTGCGGGTGTACTGCCCGTACGGGCAGTTGCTCCCAGGCATGGCCTACTTAATCCGACGTTTATTGGAGAATACCGCCAATAGTTCTTTCCTGCGTCAAAGCCTCCAGGGCTATGATGCCGATAAGTTGTTGGCTCCCCCCGCTTTTAACCCGGGATCTGTTTTTCAGGCTGCGCCCCTTTCTTTTCCGGTGGCCCCGGATAGCGACTTTAGCCAACCTAGGCAACGGGATCCCTTTTTCCAAGCTCTGCAAAAAGTTCAAACCCAGCTGGGGCAGAGAGTTCAACCTTGGATCGCCGGCCAGTATCAAGCAACCTCGCAATCGATGCTTTCTGTGAATCCTGCCGATCCGGAACAGGTGGTGGGAGAAATCGGCTTAACTGACCTAGAACAGGTGGAAAGGGCCATTGCAGCAGCCCAGGCCAGTTACCCCATCTGGAAACGTACCCCTGTCTCTGTGAGGACTGGGCTCCTGCGGCGCATCGCCGAACAGATAGAAGCCCAACGGGCGAAACTGGCTGCCTGGATGGTGCTAGAAGTAGGCAAACCCATCCCGCAAGCAGATAGCGAGATCTCAGAAGCCATCGATTTCTGCCGCTACTACGCCCAGCAGATGGAAACCCTAGCCCGCGGCCAGGAGCGCCATGTCCCCGGCGAAACCAACACCTACCACTACCAACCGCGGGGCTTGGCGGTGGTGATTGCCCCCTGGAACTTCCCCCTCTCCATCCCCTGTGGCATGACGGTAGCTGCTTTGGTAACCGGCAATTGTGTGTTGCTCAAGCCGGCAGAACAATCTTCTGTGATTGCAGCCAAACTGGCAGACATAATCGGCAATGCCCTTGCGGAAGCCGGGATCCCGCCAGGGGTCTTTCAATGTTTGCCGGGGGTGGGCGAAACCATTGGCCCCCTGCTGGTCAAAGATCCGCGGGTACACCTGATAGCCTTTACCGGATCCCAGGCGGTGGGGTGCCAAATCATTGCCCAAGCCGCTCAGCTAGCTCCCGACCAACAGCACATCAAACGGGTGATTGCCGAAATGGGGGGCAAAAACGCCATCATCGTGGATGAAAGTGCCGACTTGGATCAGGCGGTGAAGGGGGTGATCAACTCCGCCTTTGGCTATAGTGGCCAGAAATGCTCTGCCTGTTCGCGGGTGATTGTGCTTGAGCCGATTCACGACTTGTTCTTGGGACGGCTAATCGAAGCCACCCGCTCGTTAAATATTGGGGATCCCAGGGATCCCAGTACCCAAGTGGGCCCGGTAATCGATGCCGAGGCACAAGCACGTCTGCAGCAAGCGATTCAATCCGCCCAAGCCTATGCCCATCTGGAACTGAGCTTGCCGGTACCAGAGCGGGGCTACTTTGTCGGCCCCACCCTGTTCAGCCAAGTGGATCCCCAGTCGGATCTGGCCCAGCGGGAGTTATTCGGCCCGGTCTTGGCGATTATGGCAGCCAAAGATTTCTCCTCCGCCCTGCAAATAGCCAACGCTACCCCCTATGCCCTCACGGGTGGGCTCTACAGTCGCACCCCTTCCCATATCCAGCAAGCCCGTCAAGACCTTGCTGTCGGCAATCTCTACATCAACCGAGAGATCACAGGGGCCTTGGTGGAGCGGCAACCCTTTGGTGGCTTTAAGCTCTCCGGCGTGGGATCCAAAGCCGGTGGCCCCGATTATCTGCTGCAATTTTTAGAGCCCCGCACCATTACCGAAAATATCCAGCGGCAAGGCTTTGCTCCCATTTAGGAAACAGCAGCGCTGGAATGTCTCACTGAGCCCATCTCTCTCTGCTCGATTAGAGGGATCCCTGAATATCGAACCCCCAAACAAACAAAAAATCCCCCGGCCATGACCAGGGGATGAAAATCATCTATTGAACCCTAGACCCTAGTCTAGAGTCTAGATACTCAATTCATCAGCCACGGATAGCAGGCGCCAC
>CALFBB010000020.1 GCA_937944885.1 uncultured cyanobacterium | reverse complement strand
GGGAACCAGCGTCCTAGATGGTGAAGGGCAAGCTCTACCTGTGGCGACCCAGGTGCGTAAGCATTGTGGATCCCTCAGGCAACTTGGCTCGTTGAAGCGTCAGAAAGGCTCAGCTCAGCAAAGCGGCTAAGCGTAGTTCATCCGCAGCGGGAGGTCGAGGCAAGCGGCAAACTACTCTTGAGCTGATTCCGGGGGTTGCCATTTCAGCACCAAGGTGGAGAGCTGGGGTAGACAAAGCTCTAGAGAATAGGGCAGACCGTGATAAGCCCAGTCATCCGTCCATTTACCGCCAAGATTACCGACACCACTACCCCAAAACTCAACGGCATCACTGTTGAGTAACTCCCGATAAAAGCCGCGGGCAGGCACCCCGATGCGGTAGTTGGGCCAAACCACGGGGGTAAAGTTGCACACCACCACCACCCACTCCTTGGGATCCTCCCCATAACGAATGAAGGAGATGATGCCCCGCTGATCGCTACAGTCAATCCAGCGGAAACCTTCCGGTTTAATGTCTTGGCTGTAGAGGGCAGGCTGAGAACACAACAATTGATTCAAACTGGCCACGTAGGCGCGTAACTTGGCATGGGGTTCAAACTGCAACAGCCCCCAATCCAGATCTGCCCAAACATTCCACTCATTCCACTGGCCAAACTCCATGCTCATGAACAGGGTTTTCTTACCAGGGTGGGTAAACATATAGCCGTACAAAGCCCGTAGGCTGGCAAATTTGTGCCAATGATCCCCAGGCATCTTGCCGATCATGTGGCTTTTGCCGTGCACCACCTCATCATGGGAAAACGCCAGCATGTAATTCTCGCTAAAGGCGTACATGAGGCTAAAGGTAACCAGGTTGAAATGGAACTGGCGGAACCAGGGATCCATGCGAAAATAATCCAGCATATCGTGCATCCAGCCCATATTCCACTTCAGGTTAAAACCCAGCCCGCCCACATGGGTGGGCCAGGTTACCATCGGCCAAGCGGTGGATTCTTCAGCAATAGAAAGAGCACCGGGGTTGTACTTGAAAATGAGGCTGTTGAGCTGTCTAAAAAAGTCAATCGCTTCGATGTGTTCCCGCCCACCGTAGGGGTTGGGGATCCATTCTTTGCGGTCATAATCCAGATAAAGCATGGAGGCAACCGCATCCACCCGGATCCCATCGATGTGGTATTTCTCAAACCAAAAAAGGGCATTGGCCACCAGGTAGTTGCGCACTTCGTTGCGGCCATAGTTAAAGACTAAAGTCCCCCAACCCTTATGTTCTCCTTTGCGAGCGTCAGCATATTCGTATAGGTGGGTACCATCAAAAAAGGCCAACCCATGCCCATCCTTGGGAAAATGCCCCGGTACCCAATCGATGATTACCCCAATCCCGGCTTGGTGAGCTCGATCCACAAAATACATGAAGTCTTGCGGGGATCCATACCGGGAGGTAACAGCGTAGTGGCCGATCACCTGATAGCCCCAGGAGCCGTCGAAGGGGTGCTCCGCCACCGGCAAAAGCTCAATGTGAGTGAAGCCCAGTTCCTTGACGTAGGGGATAAGTTTGTCCGCCAGCTCCCGGTAGGTGAGAAAGCGGGTATTGGGTTTTTGATCCACCAGCACAGGCTGCCCCCCAGCAGGCGGCTGCTCAGCCGAGCCATGCATCCAGGATCCCAGGTGCACTTCGTAAACCGAAATGGGTGAGCGTAGAGGTTCGGTGGTGGCCCGTTTTTCCAGCCAATCTTGGTCATTCCAGGTGTAGGTACTCAGATCGGTCACAATCGAGCCGGTCTTGGGCCGCACCTCCTGCTGGAACCCATAGGGATCGGATTTCTCGTAGATATCCCCCCAGGCAGTTTTCACCTCGTACTTATAGATCGCCCCCACCGATACACCGGGAATGAACAGAGCCCAGATGCCGCTTTCTCCTAGCTTTTTCATCTGGTGTTGGCGGCCATCCCAATGGTTAAAATCACCGATAACACTGACATTGCGAGCATTGGGGGCCCAGACGGCAAAGTGTACACCGGCTACTCCATCCACCGTTAAAAGATGGGCGCCTAACTTGTCGTAGATGCGGTGGTGGTTGCCTTCCCCAAACAGGTAGCGATCCAACTCCCCCACATGGTTCACCTGTTCTAGGGAAAAGCGATAGGGATCCTCCCCTTCTTCCAGCTGTTGCCCTTCCGGATCCCAGACCCGTTGGACCCTGAGAAAATAGTCAGGTAAGGGGCTCCCCGTTTTGAAGCGCAGCTCAAACAGGGTTTGCGGGTGCAGCGGCTGCATCGGATGGGCCTGGCCGGTGGCTCGTTCTACTAACCAAACCTGGCTGGCATTAGGGATGAGGGCACGTACCAGCCAATAGGACTGACCACCCTCCTCTATCTGCTGGGGCCCCAAAACGGCATAGGGATCCTGCCATTGGTTAGAGACAAACTGACTCACTTGTTCGGCAGACAGGAGAAATGCCATCGGGAATCCTCAACAGATAACTCTTCCAGTGTAACGGTGGCTGAGTACCCGCCTGATAATCTAGCTCCAGGCCCGTCTCCAGGCAAAGAACCGCTGTAGGAAGTTTTGTAGGCGGGTGTTGGCAGCAAAGTGTTGTTTCTTGTACAGTAAAGCAGCTTTGGCATTCACCTCTGAGAGAGTGGGGTAGATGTGGATCCCCGTCAGGGCCGAGACCGGCAGCTTGTGGTTCATGGCCAAAACCACCTCATGAATTAGCTCCCCGGCCTGGGATCCAACCAGGTGAGCACCCAGAATCTGGCCGTTGCGCCGACAGATTAACTTGACAAAACCCAGCGTGGCCGCCTCTGCTTGCGCCCGATCCACCTCGGCAAATTCCTGCCTGAGGACCATGACATCTTTTCCATATTGCTGCCGGGCTTCACTTTCGGTCAAACCAACACGGGCCAGCTCTGGATCGGTAAAAGTAGCCCAGGGAACAACACGGTAACTGACTGTGCGGATGGGTAGAAACAGGGCATTCACCAGAGCCACCGCCGCCTCGTAGCCGGCCACATGGGTGAATTGAGGTCCCCCGATCACGTCCCCACACCCGTAGATACGGGGATTGCTGGTTTGTAATTTTGCATTAACCTGCAGACCTTGGGAGCTATAGCGCACATCAGCAGCCTCTAACCCTAGCCCTTCTAGATTCGGCACCCGACCGGCAGCCACCAAAATCTCTTCCACCCGGATCACCTGAACCCCATTGTCATCTTTCGATCCGACGTAAACCAGCTTTTCGCCCTGCTCTTGACCGACCTTTTGGACACGAACCTGGGTCAAAATACGGATCCCCTCTTGGGCCAGCTGCTGTTGCACCACTTGAGCTGCCTCGGGATCCTCCTTGGGCAGGATCCGCTCCCGGCTAGCAATCAAGGTTACCTTGGATCCCAAACGGGCCAGGGCTTGTCCCAATTCACAACCCATCGGCCCTGCCCCGATTACTGCCACCGATTTGGGCAATTGCCTCAGGTCAAACACCGATTCATTGGTTAGGTAGCCCACCTCCGCTAACCCTGGTAGCAGCGGAATCCATGGACGGGATCCCGTTGCAATCACAAAAGCCCGCGCCCGCACCTGTTGCCCATCCACCTCGAAGGTGCGGGGATCCACAAAGTGGCCTTTTCCAAAGATGATCTCTACCCCCAGCTTGCGGAAGCGATCGGGTGAATCTGCATGGTTGGCAATGAACCCCTGCGCGGAGCCGATATGGTCATGGACCTTCAGGTAATCCACCTGGAGCCCTGTCCCCACCAGAGAAGGTACCAGGCCGGAAGCCGCAGCTTGGCGAACTTGCTGAACCCTACGGGCCATGTGGATTAAAGATTTACTGGGGACACAGCCGTACCAGAGGCAATCGCCACCGAGGCGTTCACTGCCTTCCACCAGCAGCACTTTTGCTTTCAGTTGAGCAGCGGCACTGGCCACCACAAGACCTGCCGAGCCAGCACCAATGACAACGACATCGTAAGGAACAGCCATGGTTCTTTTTCAGAAAAGAAGCTGCAACAATCCCTGAGCACGGGACAATCCTAGCTGCCCTTGTGGATGGGGTCTAAGAAGGATTGCATCCCTTTCTGAAGGAGAGAAGATCTTGCTAGAGTAAGACGAATGGGCAACTGCTAAGTTTTCGGGGATCTAGAGAAGCTATGACTATTCTGCTACCGAATGAACCGGTTCTGGCCGTGGGGATTTTCGGCATGGGTCTGCCGGAACTGGCGGTGATTGGGGTGATTGCGGTAGTTGTGTTTGGCCCCAAGAAGTTGCCGGAGTTGGGCAGTGCTGTGGGCAAGGCCCTACGCAGCTTCAAAGAAGAGATGAATAACCCCAGCAAGGATGAAGAAGCCAGCGGTGGAGATAGATCCCAATCCGAGAAGGTGGTGGAGAAGGATGCTGTCTGAGGAGCGGGGGTCTGAACTGCCGCTCAACCCACCCTAGCCAAGCAGTGAAAGTCGTGTATATTCTGGGAAAACCCTTGAATATGAGGCTACCGGCTGAGATGGATCGGCCTGAATAGTACGGGGTCCTATGGCGGAGCTGACCGATGCTGAGTTGATGCGTCAGATCCAATTGCGGGATCGACGCAGCCACTTTTTGCTCAAGGATCGCTACCAAAAACGACTACTGGATATTGCCTTGGCAACTCTGAAAAATCCCCACCAAGCAGAAGAGGTGGTACGCCAGGTGTTTGAGTTTTGCTGGAAACGAGCAGATGCCTTTGATGTCGAACGGGATCGCTCGGTAGCTGTGTGGTTGTACGCCCTTACAGCTTTTCACGCCAAAGAACGGCTGCAACGCTGGGCTTGGTTACCAGCTCCCACCGCCATTCAGACAACAGTCCCCGTTTGGCCTCGACGCCTCCTCTGGGTCGGTCTTGTGGCCTTGGGACTCTACGCGACAGGAATCACGGTAGAATACTGGCGCCTACGCCAGGGATCCCTACCGCCTGCGGAGCAGGTAGCGATTCAGCGGCTTTACCGGCAGTGGCAGCAGCAACCGGATATTCAACGGACCATCTTGCGGGATCCCAGCTTGAATAACCCGACGTTGGTGCAAGCCCTGTGGTCCCCCCGTGCTAAGCAGGTGTTGCTGTTGGCATTGGAAATGGCGCCTGCCCCCCAGGGAACTACCTATCAGTTGTGGTTGCAATCGGAGTTGGCAGGAGGGGGGCAACTGCTGGAAAATGCCGGCACCTTTAGCGTCAACGGAGATGGATCCCTGCAATGGCTCAGTCGACCCACCCTTGCCGAGCAACCCACTCGCCTCTTGATTACCCTTGAACCGACAGGAGGCAGTGAGTCGCCCACAGGAGCACCCCTGCTAGAGAGTCATCGGTTGACCCCACCTAGGCCAGCTCAGCTCTAGGAGGTTTTACGCCCAGAACGCTGTTTGCCGCGGGATCCCCGTAAACGCACCTTGAGACGATAGCGCACCGTTTCATGAACCACTTTAGAATAAAAGGCATCCACGCCGTGGTGTTCCCGCAGCCACTCACGGACATCACCGTAGGTGCGCGAAAGCAACCGGGCTGGTGAAGCTCTTGCTTGAGAGTTTCCAAAACCGAGCTAGGGATAAGGGGCTTACGCCCTTGGTTCCGGGGCACCGTCAGCATACCTTCGAGGCCGGTGGCTTTGTAGCATTGAAACCAACGAAAAATAGTTGAGATATCCCGGCCCAAAAGTTCAGCCAATCCCGTAATGGTCTTGACCTTGCCAATCTTAAGGAGATAAAGAGCTTGGACTCGCTCCTTGCCAGTGGAGGTAGCCTGCTTACTCAGTAGCGATTTTAACTCTTCAGCCGGTTCTTAAATGTCTAGCTTCAGAACTCCAGCCATGGTGAAACACCGTGGTATCAATCGGAATCGTGGTATCAATCGGAATCAATTTGTAAGCAGGTCAACCGGTCAAGCGCTCCCCAAAGGAACAAGACCAAACCAAAGAGTTATGGAGCAAGGAGGACGAATTGACCCAGGCCAATAGAAAAGACAGCCCCAACCACCCCGTCGAGTGGGAGAGACTCTAGACCTGCCTAGAATAAAGTCAAAGTCAATCTTTGCAAGCGAGTGTAGCATAAGCACTTCAGCTTTTGGAAGTTGCCTCTGAAGTTTTTGCGGGCACCTGTTGATCTTGAGCAAATAGGGATCTGAAAAATCTGCCAAAGCAGTATTCTTGTTTTGCATCTTGTAGGCTGAACAACTCCAAGCCCTGCCGGGAAAGGGATCCCAGCAGACACCTCTGGGCAACTGTAGGATTGAGAAGCAAGCCCACAGATACCGCACTATGCTCGGTCAGCTCAAGTCTTGGGGGGCGTTGCAGTGGTTCCGAGTGGCCCTGCAACTACACGGCTCGGTGGTGCCGGCAGTGCTGCCCCGTACCCTTATTTCTGGGTTGTTTGGGGTGTTGATCTCGATTTTGTACAAGCTAGGGCTGCCACTGGATCTGCCGGTAGTGGTGGTGTTTGTGCCAAACGTCGTTTTGGGTTTGATGCTGGTGTTTCGTACCAACACCGCCTATGAGCGGTTTTGGGAGGGGCGCAAAGCCTGGGGATCCCTGGTGAATGATGTGCGAAACTTAGCCCGCTTGATTTGGGTGGCAATTCAAGAACAGCGACCGGAGGATCGAGAGGAAAAAGTCAAGATTCTCTACCTGTTGCCGGCCTTTGCTGTGGCCACCAAGCAGCATCTGCGCCAAGAATGCTTACCGGAGGAGCTGCAACCCTTACTGAGCCCCCAACAACTGCAGCGCCTCAAAAGCCTGAATCACCCCCCTTTGCAGATTGCCTTTTGGATTGGAGACTACCTACAACAGCAGTATGAAACCGGGCGCGTCGAGGTGTATCAGCTCACGATCATGGTGGAACGGCTTAACAGCATGGTAGATGCCTTGGGAGCTTGTGAACGGATTTTGATGACCCCTATGCCCTTGGCCTACGCCCTCCACTTGAAGCAATTACTGTTGTTGTATTGTTTGTCTTTGCCCTTTCAGATGGTGGAAGGGTTAGGCTGGATGACAGGGCCAATTACAGGCTTGATCAGCTTTATGTTGTTTGGGGTTGAGGAAATCGGCCTTGAAATCGAGAATCCCTTTGGCCGGGATCCCAATGATTTACCGCTGGATACAATTTGTGGAAAAATGAAGCACAATATTGCAGACCTAATTCATTCGAACAGATTGATTTAGTCGGCAGAACCTCCCCCTGTCGCCAGATGCGATCCCAGAGCTACGGCCCGATGACAAGAGATTCAGACAACAGATTCAGACAACAGATCAAGTACAGGTAACAGATGAGCCATCCGTTGAGCCATCCGTTCCCCTAGAGGAGGGAGGTAGACATCGCCGGAAGGAGTTGTACCTACCGGTAGAGGGCAAAGAGCAGACAAAGTCCCGAATTTTCTAGAGGGGATCCCTATATCTGGGTGGGCAGTAGAATCCGGTTTGCTAAACTGTGGGCAATTTACTTAGGATTCAGATGTGTTGCCATGGCCGGATCAACCTGCACCTTTCTCCATCTGGCCGACATTCACCTGGGCTATGACCGCTATGACAGTCCGGAACGAAGCAAAGATTTCTTTTTGGCTTTTCGGGATGTGGTGCAGCGGCATGCCATTGAGAATCAGGTGGATTTTGTCCTGATTGCCGGAGACCTGTTTGAGCATCGACAAATTCAGCCAGGGGTACTCAACCAGGCACAAATTGTTTTAAGAGCCCTGAAACAGGCAAAGATTCCGGTGCTGGCTATCGAAGGCAATCATGACAACCGGCCTTTTGGGGTAAAGACCAGCTGGCTACGCTACCTGGCGGATCACGGGGAGCTTATTTTACTAGAACCGACCGAAGGGGAGCAGGGGATCCATCTGCAGCCTTGGTCAGCAGAGAACCGTCGCGGCGCCTACCTAGATCTGCCCTGTGGGGTTAGGGTGATCGGCTCCCAGTGGTATGGGTCAGCAGCCCCTAAGTCGATCGAGCAGCTATCGGCAGCCATTCGTCAGTTGCCCCCTGGCCCAGAACGGGTGGTGCTGATGTTTCATCACGGCTTGGAAGGACAAATTGCCCGCTATCAAGGGGCTTTGCGCTACAGCGAGGTGTTGCCACTGCGAGAAGCCGGGGTGGGCTACCTAGCCTTGGGGCACATTCACAAAAGTTACTCTGAGGAGGGCTGGGTCTTCAATCCCGGATCTTTGGAGGCCAACAGCACCGCCGAATGGGATTTTGAGCGGGGCGCCTACCGAGTCCGGTGGGGAGAGGGAGCACCGCAAGCGGAATTAATACGGGATTACTATCAGCGGCCCTGTCAACGGTTGCAACTGGAGGCCAAGGGAAAAGAAACTCCAGAGCAGGTCACTGCAGCCCTATTGGCCTTGGCAGAGGGATCCCGCCTTGAGAGGGAGGGGATTGAACCCATTGTGGAAGTTCGCCTAAGGGGGCAGGTGGGCTTTGCCAAACATGAGCTGGATAGCCGCACCCTACAAAGACAACTGCAACAGCTAACCGGAGCTTTGATCCTGCTGTTTCGCTTCGAGGCTACTCCCCTAGAGTTGGGATCCGCTGCCATTACCCTAGAAGAGGAAGGAGAGCGGCTACAAATTGAGGAAAAGATTTATACCGATCTGCTGAGCAGCCATGCCCATTATCGTCAGCGCAGCGTTGAGCTGGCTCGCCTGCTGCTGGATCTAAAAGAAAAAATCTTGAGTGGTCAAGAGGAATCACAGGTCTACTCCTACTTAAAGAGCACCTTTCTAGGGGAGGAAGATTAAAATGCGTATTCTCTCTTTGGCCCTGCAAAACTTTAAGTCTCATGTGGATGCAGCTTTTGAGTTTGAAGCAGGCATCAACGCTATTTGTGGAGAAAATGGAGCAGGTAAAACCAGTATTTTAGAGGCCATTGCTTGGGCTTTATTTGATTACTCCCCCTACAACCAAGAAGAAATGATTCGTGTAGGGGCCAGCGATGCAGTGGTAACTGTGCAGTTTATTTCCCAGGCAGATCAGCGCACCTATGTCGTTCGCCGCAGCGTTACCCAGGGGTATCGACTTTTTGACCCACAGCTGAACCAACGACTGGAGTATGAGCGCAAGGCAGATGTACTGTCTTGGCTGCAACAACATCTAGGCGTGCCAAGAGGAACCGATTTACCTCGTTTGTTTGCAACCACGATCGGTGTACCCCAAGGCACTTTTACAGCAGATTTTCTAAAAACAGGTCGAGAGCGAAAAGAGGTGTTCGACCGAATCTTGAAAGTTGAGGAGTACCAGGCTGTTGCCAAAGATTTGCTGGCCGTGGAAAAATACAGTGAAGCACAGGTCCAAGAGATTAAGCATTGCATCGAATTATTGAATCAACGACTTCAGGACTGGGACTCTCTACAACTGGAACGGGCGAAGCTAGAACAGGATTTATCCCATTGGCAAAAACAACTTCAGGAGCAAGCCAACATTGTTCAGCAAACACAGGTCCAGTTAGAAAGACTGGAGAAACTACTTATCCAAATTCAAGTTATCGATCAACAACTCTGGGAAAAAGAGCAGCAAGAAGCTTTACTTAAGGTTAGCCAGGAACAAGCGGAAGCACTCCTGCAACAGGCTCGGCAAGCTCAAACCCAACAGGATCAATACCTGCAGGGATCCCAATTGTTTTTGGCAGCAGAAACCCGGCTGCGGGATTTGGAAAAACAACAGCAGCAGCGGTTGAATATCCTCAAGCAGCGGGAGCAGTTGCTCTCTCGACAACAGACTATCGATACAGAGCTAGCTAGGGTCCAAGAGAAACTTAGGCAGTTGGAGCAGTGGAAACAGGAACTCGAGAGCCTTAAGCCCCAGCTAGAGGTTCAACAAAGCTTAGAGTCTGAGCAAGTTCATTTAACCCAACACCTGAATGGACTCTTGCAATGGCAAATGGAATGGGAACGGCTACGAGGGGAATGGGCAACCCAATCGGAGCGGTGCCAACTGCTGCAGACACGGGTACAGGAAGCGGCAACAGCTGCTGGCATTTGTCATCAGTATCAACCTGCCTATGATCGCTACCGGGAGATAGAAATTGAGATTACTCGCCGAGAAGTTGATCGGCAAAGCCGTAGCCACCTAGTGAACCAACGGGAAAAAATCCAGCAAGAACTGCATCGCTTACAAATTCAGGAGGCCGAGTACAAGCAGCAGTTGCTTGTATTTCAACAATTCGAGCAGGAAATAAGTACTCTACATCTTCTAGCTGAACAGCAGGTATCTCTAGAAGAACAATTAGCAGAAATAGATAAAAAGCTGGCTGTTTTTCAATCCATTCGTCTAGACCTCAAGCAAAAGGAAACGGAGCAAGTCCATCTTCAGCAGCAACTGCAGAAGCTAGAGGATACCCTAAAGCAAGGTCAGGATTATCTAGAACAGGTTGCTAGGATCCCTGAGTTAGAATCTCAACGGGAGCGCATCCAAGTTCAGCTCAGTCGTATAGCAGCTGCCCAACAATTTCATCAGGAATTACAGACTTTGTTGGAGCAAGGATTCAGACGTCTACACCATCAACAAAAAAGCATCCAATCTTTGTTTCAAGACCTACATTTATATCAACAGCATCCACAATGGACAAGAATTTGTGAGCAGATTCAGGAGGCAATTAGCCAGTCTTCGGCTCTTAGCCAAGACCTACTCCAATCTATCCAGAACATTTTACAAGACCTAACCCCTCAAACAACTGAGGCCCAACTGCGTCGGCAACTTCTAAACTTACAGGAGGAACTCAAAAAATTACAGCCACTGCTAGGCTTAACAAAGCAGCTGCCTGAACTAGAGGCCCAAAAACAGCAGCTTCTACATGCCCAGGTAGAACTGCAAAATCAGATAGATGATCTGCATTGGAGTCTTGAGGCAGAACCTACCTTTATCCGTCAACAGAGGGGATTGAGTGAACAGCTGCAAAAACTAGGAGATCCTCGAGGACAACTCAAGCGACTGGAAAAAGAATTACAAAAGAAAGTAGTGATCGAGCAAGAGTGGAAACAGTTGGTTGCAAGAATGGAACCTATTGTTACAACTATTCAACATCTAGAGCATCAAATTCAATCACTCCAGAATATAGAAGAGGAAATTTTCTCTCTAAAGGAGGAGGAGAAAATTTGTCGTAATGGCTATGAACAAGTGATGGCCGTACTGGAAACAGCAAAAAGTTTAGCACAGCGTCAACAGGAGCTGCAGATAGCCCAAGCAAAGTTACATCAACTTCAGAACCAAGCACAACAAAAACAAGCCCAGATCAGGGAATGGGAACAGAAGTATGGAACAGCGGAATCTATCCGAATACAACTGGAACAGATTGGAGATTCCCTCAGGACCTTGGGGGATCCCCGTAGTCAGTCTGAACGTTTACAGCGAGAACTTAAGGCTGAGCCTGAGTGTCTCGGTGTTCAAGCAGAATACCTGCAGCAACGGCAACAGATCCAATTAGAAGTTGAACAGCTACAAAAGTTTCTTTTGGAAACTGAGCCTCTAGAACAAGAAATCGGATCCCTGCAACAACAACGGGATCGATACCGGCCTATCCACGAGAGCTATCTACAAGCTGAGGCAATTGCTCAGCTGCTACCGGAACGAGAGAAAACTCTGGAGGGCCTAAAAGCACAGCAGCATACTCTACAAACTCAGATTGCTCAGCTTCATGCCCAAAAGGATCCACTCATCTCCCAGTTACAATCGGAGGACTACGAAGGTTGTAAAACTCTGCTCCAGGCAGCCAAGATTAAGGAGGTGGAAGCCAGGGCACATCTAGAAAATCTTACACCTCAGCTTATAAGAATACAAGAAAAAATACAGCAGCTAGAACAGGTGAAAGATACCCTTAAAGAATTAGAAGCAGAACGCTCTAAAAGGGAGAGACTACATCGGTTTATTAAGTTTAGTCGAGAGGTCTATAAAAAGGCTGGCCCAAAGGTTACCCAATACTATTTACAGCAGATCAACCATACTGCTGATCAACTGTTTCGAGAGATCCTTAACCGTCCCAACGTCAGTCTAACTTGGGAACCAGACTATGAAATCCGCGTGCAAGAGGGCAGTAGCACGAAGCGACGCTTTGCTAGCCTTTCCGGCGGGGAGCAAATGTGTGCAGCTTTGGCAGTGCGCCTAGCTTTGTTAAAGGTTTTGGGACAGCTGGATATTGCTTTCTTTGATGAACCCACCACCAATATGGATCGACAACGACGGCAACGATTGGCAGAAGCGATTACCCATCTGCGTTCCTTCCAACAACTGTTTGTGATTAGCCATGATGATACTTTTGAGCAAGTCACAGAAAATGTGATTTGGCTGGAAAGGAGCTTTGACTCAACCATAGGAAGGAGGGATCCCTCTTATGGTGCTTAGAACGGATCGCATCCTGGCTGTTTTAAATCAGAAGCGTGAAGCCTTCGCTACGTTTGACAGCAGTCTGTCGGAACGAAGAGACTTGTACAGACAGGCCATGGAGCAATTATGTAAATGGTCAGCATTGGAGATTGCCGAAAAGACAGCCTCATTCATGTTCCCAGGGTCTCTACCCACTGCTGAATGGGAAGTATACCGAAGTTGGAAGGTGCCTTTTTCACAGCAATGGAGCAACTACGAAGAAAGCTGTGAATGGGTTAAATCGGTTATCCAGGGTATCTCCACTTTTGCAGTAGATGGATCCCAGATTTATCCAAGTAAAGACATCTCTATTCCCGTTGCTTTAGTCCAGATTGGCTGGTACGAGAACCATCACTCTGCTCAAGGCAGTTACCAAAAAGATATTCAAGTGGATGTCCTCAGTCCAAATGACTTGAGTGCCAACAGCAGTGGGGAGCCTAAAGAACGAATCGTTAATCAGCGTCGCTTCCAAATGGAAACTGAAAGGCTGTACGAGTATATCCAACAATCAGAGCCGGGATCCCGGAAATTAGCCTTTTTGGATGGGGCTCTAGTGGCTACTTTTGCCGAAGCCTTTGAGCCGGAGGTTCAAGACTTCTATGTGCAGTGCCTACTGTCGGTGCTGCGGGCTAGTCAACAAAGGCGGATCCCACTGGTGGCCTACATTGACACCACCTACACCTCTGATCTGGTTTCCTTGCTCAAATACTGCTTTGATTTACCTGATGCTCCACAACTTCACGATGCACAATTGCTTAGCCCCTGGCTAAATTGGGGGGATCGTACACCCTTCTTCATCTGTGCCCGTGCGGGTGGTCTTAATCCCCAGGAAGGCATCCTCAATTGCTACCAAGAAATGCGAGAACGGATCGGCTTTGTCTACTTACGTACCAGTGACAACTTCCCAGCTCGCCTGGAAATTCCCCTTTGGGTTCATGAAGCCGGCCTTTTGGATTGGCTGGTGGATGTTGTCCGCAGTGAAGTGGTGATTGGGCGAGGCTACCCTTATGTGATTGAAACTGCTGATCAAACGGCTTTGATTCGTGCTGAAGATCGCAATGCATTTTTGCGTCTGATCCAAGATTGGGCAGCTCGTGAGAAACTCAACTTACGCCTGTCTCGTAAAACGGTAAGTAAACTGCAGCGGAGGCGGATGCGATGAGACTGGGCAAAGTGGTTCGCTCCAACAATCACTGCGACTATGTGGTGCAAGTAGATGATGCTCTAGAAGTTAAAAATCCTCCAGCTCCTGATGATTACGGCTTCGGTAGCTTCGTCAAACTGGAAGATGAGCAACGTCATTGGGCAGTCGGCTTGGTCTATAACACCCAGCTCTTGAACCCTATGTTTCTCAATTCTGGGCCCCGCCTGTCCAGTGAGCCAGATCCATATTTTTCACCGGATTTGCAAAATGAAGTGCGCACCCTGCTTTCTGTGGTTTTGATTGGGGCATTGGATGAACAGTATGGCTATGGTAAGCAAGGGATCCCGCGCGTGGTGGTGCCTATAAACACCCCTGTTTTTCGCATGAGTCAAGAGGAAATCCTAGGCTTTCATCAGGATCCCGAAGGGAAAACCCAGTTCTCCTACTATGGTTTGCTGATGAACAACGGTGGCAATTTTGCTGAGCATCTGATTTATCAAGTTTTGAATGATATCACTCCAATGTTTGTAGATCCAGCTCAACAGCGGGCCCTACAGATTCTGAGCAAAGAACTGTCCTGGAAGATGACAATCGGAGCTATGCGCTAATGCCAAAAAGAGCTATAGATACTCCTCAGCCAATCAGCAATGGCCACTACCAGGAGGCTACCCTTTCTTTGTTCAATAGCTCTCCGGAGGTAATCGGCACGGTCAAAGGCCCTGGAGAAACTTCCAACCAATATGTATTCATCACCTCTAACACCCAAGCAGTGAAGGTGGGTGAATTTGTCTATTACGAAGTTCAGGATTCCCAATCCCAGTTGCTGCAAATTCTAGGGAAAATTAGCCAAGTACAACTGTTGGATCACATTCCCGATCGTATTTTTGCCGATACGGAAATTGATCCGAGTGCAATTGTAGCCTTGGTAGGTTTTACCCATCCCAATCCGGAAATCTATGCCGTCACCGTGGAGGTGATCGGCTATTTTCATCGGGCTATGGGCTTTATCAACCCTCGTCGTGCCCCAGATCCGGGTACCAAAGTCTTTCTGGCTTCCAATCAACTGCTGAGCTCCGTCTTGAATAAGCGAGATAAGACAGCAGTGGGCGGAGCTCACTTGGGTAGCCTGCTGTTGCGGGATGATGGTGCCGTGCCCGTGGTACTGGATGTCAAGGAAATGGTTAGTACACACCTAGCCATTTTGGCAGGTACAGGATCTGGTAAATCCTATACAGCAGGGGTGCTGATCGAAGAGCTACTCCTACCCAAAAATCGCGCTGCTGTTCTTATTTTCGATCCTCATGGTGAGTATGGTACCTTAGCAGAAATGCAGTCTCATCCTCAGTTCTTGGGTGAAGATGGGTATCGTCCTAAAGTTAGGGTACTCTCCCCTCAAGAGATTAAAATCCGCGTTTCCTCCCTCAACTTTTTTGATATTCTCACCCTGCTGCCGGAAATGACCGAACGACAAAAGTCTTTTCTGGAAAAGGCTTTTCGCAACACCATCCACTTGAATCCGGTGCGTTGGACGATTCGAGACTTAATCGATGCTGTCAATGAGGAAGATTCTGCAGAAGATGGATCCCAGGGATCCTCAGCTGCAGCGTTAGAGTGGAAATTGGAACAGATTGAGCGCTCTCCTTATTTCAGCAACTTGGAACATTTATCGCCTAAAGATTTATTTGAGCCGGGGCAGGTAACCATTTTACAGATGAATGAAATTAGCCAAGAGGAGCAACAGGTCATTGCTGCGGCTATTTTGCGGCAGGCTAACCATGCTCGCATCAATACCCACAAGGGTAAGATTGAGCCAAGGGATGAGAATTATCTACCCTATCCTGTTTTCATTTTGTTAGAAGAGGCTCATCGATTTGCCCCTGCTCATGAACCCTCTCGCTGTAAGCAGGTGTTGCGAACAATTCTTAGTGAAGGGCGTAAGTTTGGTTTGGGAGTAGGGCTAATTACACAGCGCCCTGGCAAGCTAGATTCTGATATTTTATCCCAGTGTATGAGCCAGTTTTTGATGCGGATTGTCAATCCTTCTGACCAAGAAAATTTACGCCACAGTGTCGAGGCAGCTGGACGAGATTTGCTACAAGAACTGCCTGCTTTAAGTAAAGGGCAAGTGATTGTTTCTGGGGTATGTGTCAACACACCGGTACTCTGTAAAGTGCGGCAGCGTTACACCCGACACGGTGGGGAAACCCTGGATATTCTTGGTCTCTGGCAAAACCACTTTCAAACTCACCGTCAGCAGGATCGGCTGCTCCAATCGGCTCCTTTGCAACCGCGTCCTCAAGCTGAGAGGGTGGAAGGTTTAAGTATCGATTAGGCTGGCCAGTTAGGATCTAAAAAATGAATTGGGACAAGCGAGTGAAAAAGTGGCAACTTCCCCTTTTGGGCATTACCCTAGGCATCCTCTGGGTTTGGGGAGTTCGGCCTGTCCAAGCTCAGTTGCGGTTGATTCCAGAGGCAGCTCGGCAGGTATACAGTATGTTGCCGGATTTTCCCCTCGAGAGTACTTACGTGTCTCCAGACGGTAGTGGCCCATCTCCAGAAGAAGATACCCTGGTGCGGCGGATGATGGTGTATCACCTGCAGGTGGCGGGTCGTTCCCTAACCGACCGCTTTGATTGGCAGCTCACCTTAGCTGATTACTTTGATGCCAACGAGCCGATGATTGCCCAGCGCTACCCTGGTGCCGACCGGCTGACGGTGAATCCCTACGCACAGGATAAAGCCGTCATACAGTCTCTGAACCGACAACAGCGGCAAGCTCTTCTGAAGGCCATTTTGCTGGCTTTAGGCGGGGATCCCAACCCGACCCCTTTGTATATTCCTGAGGATGTTGAGCCTGTTGCCCCTCGTCCAACTTCCACACCGGTGCAGCGCTTGCTGATTCCTGGCACCGGCGCTGCCGATTTGCTGAGGCCCTAACAGGAATGGAAGGTCAATTCATGACCATTACGGCTCTTTTGCTGGTATCTGCTCAACGCTCAGCAAGGCGCTGATGGGGTCTCCTGTTTTGCTGCAGATAATCAGCTGTACTTAATTATTTAAGGCATTTAAGGCTTGTCCTGTGTAGTTCTCAATACAGCGGAGGAACAGCTCTACCCCAATACCAAGGGCTGCCTCATCAAAATCAAAGCGGGGATGATGATGAGGATAGTCTAGACCCTTGGCAGGATTGGCAGAGCCGAGAAAAAAGTAGCAGCCTGGTACCTCATTCATAAAGAAGGAGATGTCTTCTCCCCCCATGGTCATTTCTGGAACGATCAAGGCATCCGGTCCCAGCACCTGACGGGCGGATTTCTCGACCAATTCTGCCATGGCCGGGTCATTGTAAACAGCAGGATAGCGGCGCTCAAACTGAAATTCGTAGGTGGCCCCGTGGGCTTGGCAAATGCCGGCCACGATTTCTTCCATGCGCCGCGGGATCAGATCGGCCACATCGGGGTGAAAACTGCGCACGGTACCGCAGATTTCGGCAGTAGGGGCAATGACATTAAAGGTATCTCCAGCTCGAAAACGACCCACCGTCACCACCGCCGGCAGCATCGGATCCACGTTGCGAGAAACAATGGTTTGTAAAGCCGAAACAATCTGGGATCCAACCACAATGGCATCCACCGTCTGATGGGGAATGGCTGCATGCCCGCCTCGGCCGATCACCTGAATCTGGAAGCGATCCGCACAGGCCATAGAAGCACCACTTTTCACGCCAATACTCCCCAAAGGGCGGTTGTTCCACAGGTGCAGGCCAAGGATCCCTTCCACATCCGGGTTTTTTAAGACCCCCGCTTCCACCATCGGCTTAGCTCCGCCGGGACCTTCCTCAGCAGGCTGAAAGATGACTTTGATCCTGCCCTTGAGGTGTTGGCGGTTTTGTTGCAGCAGCTTGGCCGTCCCCATGGCAATGGCAGTATGACCATCGTGTCCGCAGGCGTGCATAGTGTTAGGCAGGCAAGAGCGGTACTCCACTTCGTTGGCCTCTTGGATGGGTAAGGCATCCATATCCGCCCGCAGAGCAAGGGTTGGCCCTGGTTGTTCCCCTTCGATCATGGCCAAAATGCCCGTGTGGGCAATCCCCGTTTTGTGAGGGATCCCCCAACTTTTCAGGCGCTGGCTAATGTAAGCAGCCGTCTGTTCCTCACGAAAGCCCAGCTCCGGATACTTATGGATATGGCGGCGCCAAGTCACCAACTCCGGCTGTAAGGCTTGTACGGCAGGGCGAAGTGAGGGAGCGATCATGGTTAAGCCTAGCAACGTTCAAACAACCTTCACAAAGGTTTGGGCAGAGTTTACAAAGGTTTTCTCAGTATGGCAAAGTTTCGCCAAAGCTGTGGCTCACCGAGCACATGCTCGCGGTTTGCCCTTTTCCCCTTGCTAGGCCCAGGCGCTATCCTCAGAGGGAAGATCCTGCCACCGACCGGGCCCAACAGCCCGCAAAGCCTCTTTCAGTTGAATTGCACCTGAGTAAAGAGCTTTGCCTAGAATGACTCCTGCCAAACCAGGCAAGCTCAGTAGCGCCAGCAAATCCGTTAGAGAACCGATGCCCCCTGAAGCAATCACCGGCAATGGCGAGAGGGCAAGGATCTGCCGCAACTGTTCCAGATTGGGACCACTCAGGGTACCATCCCGCTGAATGTCGGTGTAGATAATGCCGGCAGCCCCCTGTTCGCTCACCCTTTGCACCAAATCGGTGGCCGGTAAGGGAGTTGTATGGAGCCAACCACGGGTGGCAACTTGGCCTTGGCGAGCATCAATTCCTACCCAGATGCGACCGGGTAAGCTTGTGGTTATCGCTTCTAGAAGAGTGGGTTCTTCGACTGCCAGGGTGCCGACAATCAGCCGCTCCACCCCCAGACCCACCAGTTGCCGGGCTCGCTCCAGAGAGCGGATACCGCCTCCCACCTGAACCGGGATCCCTACTTGCTCAACAATGCGCTCGATAAGGGGCAGGTTGACAGGATCCCCGCTTTTGGCCCCATCCAGATCCACCACATGCAGACGAGGTGCCCCTTGCTTAGCCCAGTGCTTGGCCTGTTCCAGCGGATCGGCAGCTACCTGCTCCACCTGACTATAGTCTCCCTGATAAAGGCGTACAACTTGTCCCCCAAGCAGATCAATAGCCGGGATCACCTCCAGGAAAACAGGTTTAGATACAGCCTCTGGCATGAGTGGGATCCCTATGGGTTGACCTTTTCAAATTCAAATATTTCCTTCCCCTTCAGGAGTGACTCACGAGTCGGGGCCGGGGTTAGAGGTGGAAGGAGGAGCCGGGCGAGTGCTGGCAGCAGGGCCACGGTCGAAAATCTCAATGTTCCACTGTCCGCGCCCGTTGCTCTCGAAGGCAATAAAGCGGCCATCCCCGCTAATGGTAGGATTGCGCACATCTCCGGCTATGCGGCTGCTGATGTTTTGGACGCTGCGGGTTTGCCGGTCGTAGAGAAAAATCTCCGATTTGCCCAATGCATTCGATACATAGACGATGTAGCGGCCATCGGCACTGATATCGGGAGAGGTGGTGGCCACATCACTGGAGTTGAGGCCAGGCAAATCTACCAGACGGCGCTCTTGGGTGTCGTAGAGGAAAATATCCTGGCTACCGCTGCGGGCGGAGGAAAACACCAAATAACGGCCATCGCCACTGAAGGCAGGCTCCCCATCCGGAAAGATGCTGTTGAGGCCGCTGTTGGTGAGGCTAGGCCTCGGGGTACGAAATCCAGCCGGAGAACAGCCAAACAGCACCAGGCTAAGACCGGCCATACACAGGCCTCCTGACCAGCGAGTGAGGCCAGAAAGGATTCTTCCCTGCCGCTGACGCAAACGGGTTAGGCTATCGGTCCGCATCACATTGCCCCTCCAGGTTTTCCTTAATAATCCATCTTAATCAGCCGGAGCAGCTAGGTTTCCACCTTTACCCCTTTCCAGAAGGCCACGTAGCCGCGGATGTTGGCAGCAGCAGGTTTCGGATCCGGGTAGTACCAGGCGGCATCTTTGTTTTCCTGACCGTTCACCACGAGGGTATAGTAGCTAGCCACCCCTTTCCAGGGGCAGGTGGTGTGGGTAGAACTGGGCTGAAAATATTCCTGATGGAGGGATTCTGGCGGAAAATAGATGTTACCTTCCACTGTTTCGTAGCGTTCGCTTTCCGCCAATACCACTCCGTTCCAAACTGCCTTGGCCATGGTGAGTCTCCTTTTGCAAAGCCCTAAACCTAAACAATGAAATCAGCCTGCACTCACTGTTCTAGCCTGGGCTAAGGCTGCTTTTCCCCTGATTTCCTGCAACGTTCTCAAACCGGCTGATTTTTGTAACCATGGCTCGCCGCAATACCCTTCAAGATGATCTAAATTACCAACAGGCCAAACGCAGTCTCCGCCAATGGGTGGCTCAATTGGACTTACAACCCCAAGAGGCTGCAGGCCTGGAAGCAGAGTTGCACAACCTGCAAACCCTTATAGACAAGCTGGAAAGCGAGGTGATCCACATTGCAGCTTTTGGCTTGGTGGGGCGAGGTAAATCCTCCCTCCTCAATGCGCTACTGGGGGAATCGGTATTTGAAACAGGACCTACCCATGGCGTGACCCGTAGCCAGCAGGCTGCCCCCTGGAAAGTGAGTTGGGAGACCCGTCCCAAGAGCCAAGCGGAGCCGGTGACAGCGCAGGGATCCTATTTGCCGCCGGCCTCGGTGCAGTCAGTACAGGTGAACCGCTGGGAGGGATCCCGTCTAGAGCTAATCGACACTCCTGGTCTTGACGAAGTGGATGGAGAAACCCGCGCCCGTTTGGCTCAAGAGGTGGCGCAGCGGGCGGACTTGATCCTGTTTGTCATCTGTGGAGACTTGACACGGGTGGAGTTTGAAGCCCTGTCAGCTCTGCGGGAGGCCGGCAAACCCATGCTCTTGGTATTCAACAAAATCGATCAATATCCCGAGGCGGATCGGCAGGCCATCTACGACAAAATCCGCAACGAACGGGTACGACAGATTCTTTCCCCCGATGAAATTGTCATGGTGGCAGCCTCCCCCCGCATTCCCCGTCTGGTACAAAGACCGGATGGCAGCTTTGGGGCACAACTGGAAGTGGGATCCCCACAGGTGGATGCTCTGCGGCTGAAGATCTTAGAAGTCTTGCACCGGGAGGGGCGTTCCCTCTTGGCCTTGAATGCACTGTTGTTTGCCGATCGCTTGAATCAGCAGGTGATCGAACGGAAGCTAGAATCCCGCTCTGCAAAAGCCCAGGAGTTGATTGACGCCGCAGCCCGCACCAAAGCGCTGGCAGTGGCCCTCAACCCGGTTACCCTGCTGGATACCTTGGGGGGGCTGGCCATCGATGTGGCTTTGATCCTGCGTTTGTCCCGTCTGTACGGGCTGCCCATGAGCACACAAGGGGCTACCCAACTGCTGCAGAAGATTATTCTCAGCATGCTCAGCCTCGGTGCCGGTGAATGGGTGGCCCTGTTGGGGTTGGGATCTTTGAAAACCTTACTCGGGGGATCCCTTCCCTTCGGGGGCGGATTTTCCTTGGGCGCCTACACCTCAGTGGCCTTGACCCAGGCCGTTTTGGCAGGAGTTTCCTGCTATGTGATTGGGGAAGCGGCCCGCTGCTACCTCACCCAAGGGGCCAGTTGGGGGCCGGAGGGAACCAAAGCCGCCATTGCCCAGATTTTGGCCGACCTAGATGAAGCCTCTATTACCGCCCGCATCCGCGAAGAAATCCGTAACAAAATCAGAGGATCTGCCCTTGCCTGAAGCACCCTACAATCGAAAAGCTGAGCCTGCCTTCCTTCTATGACCTACTGCCTGGGCATCATCACGCGCTCTGGATTGGTGATGGCTGCCGACTCCCGCACCAATGCAGGGGTTGACTACGTTTCCACCTATCCAAAATTGTTTGATTTCTCTTTGCCAGAAGAGCGGGTGATCTTGATCTGCACCTCCGGCAATCTATCCATTACCCAGAGTGTGCTCACCGAGATCCAGCGGGATCTACGTCAACAGGAAACCCTCAACCTGCACACCCTGCCCCACCTCTACGACATTGCCCGCTACATTGGCTCCAAAATTCGTCTCATTCAAGAACAAGACCGTCCCTGGCTGGAAAAAGATGGCATCGATGCTCAGTGTAGCCTACTGTTGGGGGGGCAAGTGCAGGGGGAAAGTCCAGGCTTGTTTTTGATTTACAACCAGGGCAACTGCATTCAGGCCACACCCGAGACTCCCTTTTTGCAGGTGGGGGAAACCAAATATGGCAAACCCATCCTGGATCGCACCCTCTCCTACGAAACCTCCCTAGAGGATGCCGCCAAATGTGCCCTGCTCTCCATCGACTCCACCATGAAGTCCAACATCTCCGTTGGCCCTCCCATTGACTTGGTCATGGTGCAAGCCGATGAGCTCAAAGTTACCCATCGCCTCCGCCTGCGTACGGGGGATCCCTATTTGGCCAAAATCCGCAGACTGTGGGAAAGCTCCCTCAAACAAGCCTTCGATCAAATGCCTCCCATCGAGTGGACCCATCTCAATACCCAAGATCAAGAGGAAGAGTTAATCGACTGAGGGGGGAAGGGCCTTGGTAGGATAAGAACTGCTCTGTGTCTAGGTTCTCCCTCTCTTAGTTATGTCAACCCATCCTTTTCAGAATCTCATTTTTCAATTGCAACACTTTTGGGGGGAACAAGGCTGCTTGATCCTGCAACCCTATGACATCGAAAAAGGGGCAGGCACCATGAGTCCCCATACCTTTTTGCGAGCCTTGGGGCCGGATCCCTGGCGGGTAGCTTATGTGGAGCCCTGCCGTCGTCCCACCGACGGGCGCTACGGGCAAAACCCGAATCGTCTACAGCATTATTTCCAATATCAAGTGCTGATCAAACCCTCTCCCGAGGATATTCAAGATTTATACCTAAATAGCCTGCACGCTTTGGGGATTAATCCGGCGGAGCACGACATTCGTTTTGTCGAAGATGACTGGGAGTCTCCCACTTTAGGGGCTTGGGGTGTGGGCTGGGAAGTCTGGTTAGATGGCATGGAAGTGACCCAATTTACCTATTTTCAGCAGGTGGGTGGACAGGATTGCCGCCCTGTCTCTGTGGAAATCACCTATGGATTGGAACGCCTGGCTATGTATCTACAGGGGGTGGATTCTGTTTATGACCTCTGTTGGAGTGAACATCCGGCCCTAGGTCACATTACCTATGGACAAATTTACTTTCAAAATGAGGTGGAACAGTCCCACTACAATTTTCAGTATTCCGATCCAGAAATGCTATTTGAGCTGTTTCGCCGCTATGAAGCAGAGGCCAAACGATTGATTGAAGTGACACAACAAAAGTTTCAGGAACAAGTTTTACCTGAACGGCTGGCGGTTTCTTTGCTGCTACCTGCCTATGATTATGTGCTCAAATGCTCCCACACTTTCAACCTGCTCGATGCCCGCGGCGTGATTGCAGTGGCAGAGCGAACCCTCTACATCGGGCGCATCCGCAACCTGGCCCGACAACTGGCGGAACTCTACGTCAGCCGGGCAGGGCATCCAGGGGCTAGCTATGCTCTACGACAACCGGAATCCCCTGTGGCCTCCGGTGGCACAGCCCTAATCGGCTAGCTTCTTTAGCAAGGGATCCCTCCATTGGCTATGATAGGGGATTGGCATCTCTCAGTCTCTGATGGATGTAGGGAAATACTCCCGGTTCTCTTTTTTTCAAGGTTCACCCTAGGTTTTGGAAATAACTCTTATGTTTCAAACTCCCGTTACTCGGGTTTCCATCTTTATTGACGGCAACAATATGTTTTATGCCCAGCAGAAGAATGGCTGGTTTTTCGATCCGCGCCGTGTTCTAGAGTATTTTGCCAAATCGCAGCCTAATGTTGAGCTAGTCAATGCTTTTTGGTACACCGGTATCAAGGATCCTCACGACCAAAGGGCATTCCGAGATGCCTTGATTAGTCTAGGTTTTACAGTGCGTACTAAGTTTCTCAAAGAATATCGAGATGATGACTCTGGGCGCTATTCCCAAAAGGCGAATCTGGATATCGAAATCGTCATCGATATGTTTAACACGGTTGAGCAATACAACAAGATTGTTTTGTTTAGCGGCGATGGTGACTTTGAACGGGCAGTTGAACTGTTGCGCTCCAAGAATACCCAGATTACAGTGGTCTCCACAGAAGGGATGATCGCCCGTGAGCTGCGCAACGCCACCGACCGCTATATTGATCTCAACGACATCCGGCCTTTTATCGAGAAATTGGATAAGTAGATGAGGGATAAAAGCCTCAGGCCGGCAGGAGATAAAGGCAGCCGGGCAAAAAGTCAAAGTTAACCTCCGCCCCCACCGGATAAATCCGGGGACGCAAGGGATCCCTGTCCACAACCGTAAGCAGTTGGGTACCTAGGGTAAGCTCATACTCCACTATCGGTCCCAAGTAGGTGGCCCGTTGCACCCCTGCTCGCAGGGATCCTCGGGGATGGAGGCAAACCGCCTCCGGTCGGATCAGCAGTTGAGCAGCCTCCCCGATCGCTAGGGGCCTAGCCAGCGCTGTGGAGGGAAGACGAAACGTTTGCTCAAGGGCCTGGATGATCCAAACTTCCCCCTCTCGACCAACCACCCGAGCAGGTAGGAGATTGGACTGGCCGATAAAATCCGCCACAAAAGCAGAAGCTGGGCGTTGGTAAATCTGGGTGGGCACATCCACCTGCTCAATCTGGCCGCGATGCATAATGACAATCCGATCCGCCAGGGTCATAGCCTCCGCTTGATCATGGGTGACGTAGAGGGTGGTTATGCCCAGGGTTTGCTGGATGCGGCGGATTTCGGTGCGCATCTGCTCCCGCAGTTTGGCATCTAGGTTAGAGAGGGGTTCATCCATCAACAACACCTTGGGCTGTAGCACCAAAGCCCGGGCCAAGGCCACCCGCTGTTGCTGCCCACCGGATAGCTGTTGCGGCGGGCGGTGTTCCAATCCCTCTAAGCCCACCAGCTCCAACACCTCCAGCACCCGTTTGCGCACCTCTATCTCCAGCAGAGAGCGCAGCCGCAGCCCATAGGCTACGTTCTCAAACACCGACAAATGGGGAAAAAGCGCATAGCTCTGAAACACCATCGCCATTTCCCGTCGGTGGGGAGGTTTTTGGTTGATCCGCTCCCCGGCCAGGAGGATCTCCCCACGGCTGGGGGATTCAAACCCGGCTACCATGCGCAGGGTGGTGGTTTTGCCACAACCGGAGGGCCCCAACAGGGTGATCAACTCCCCCTGCTCAATTTGCAAATTGACATTCTGCACCGCCGCCACTTGCCCTTTGCCCTCACGGGAGCTAAAGCGCTTCTCAATATCCTGAAAGACCAGGTAGCTCACCTCAGCCACCCCCCATTGTCAAATCCAATCCCCCACCCAGTTGGCGCAACTGTTGACCGGCAAAAGCCGTCATCAACAGAATCGCCCCGAAGACAAGGGCAATCAAAATCATGGAATAGGCGGCAGCGGTGCTCATCCCTCCCTGCTCTACCTCGCTCAGGATCCAAGCAGTTAAGATTGGCCAGCGGGGGGTGGTCAAAAAGATGATCGCCGAGAGGCTGGTCATGTGGCGGGCAAAGGCAAAAATAGCTCCTGCCAACAAAGCCGGCACGATCAAGGGCACTGTCACCCGCCGGAAAGTCGTTTGCGTGTCGGCTCCCAAATTGATGGAGGCTTCTTCAATGCTGGGGTCAATCTGCTGCAGCGCTGCCATACCTGCCCGTACCGAGGTAGGTAAACTGCGCACCGCATAGGCAGCGATGACAATGTAGGGGGTGCCCACCAAGGCTAAGGGCTCCCCGGCAAAGATCAAACCGAAGGCCAAGCCCAAGCTCACTGCCACCAACCCCAGATGTAACCGCCCCAGCAACCGTGCTTCTGCTCGCAAAGCCAGGGCCACAACCCCCAGCAGAACAAAGCCAACCAGCGTCAAGGGCAGCTGAAAAATCACCCCAATCATCGCTTGCACAGAGGTCAGCAGCTTGGCCATATCCCCACCTAGGGTACGGCCCCACACCCCAATCGGCTCAGTAACAAAGGGTTCCACCACCGCCAATTCCAAGTAGAGACCCACAGCCGCCAGCAATCCCCCCTTCCAGAGGCGGCTATGCCAACCCACCACTCCCCCCATGGCCATAAGGAGGCCGCCAATCCCGCCCACGTATAGCTCATAGCTGAGGGAAGGCCCCACCCAGCGCAACAGAGCACCCAGTAGGGATCCCAGCAGCAGCACCCCCCAACAGCGCTGCGCCAACACACTCCAGGTGGCATACCAGGCCAAAATCACCGTTGCCCCCACCACCACCAGCAAAGGGGGCCGGATAAAAGCCAGAATGTAGCCGATGCCCAAGATCGTCCCCGGCACCGCTGCCCCCAGGTTGGAGACAAAATCCAACGATTGCTTACCCCAAAAGTTCTTGCGCACCACCAAATAGGCAATCAAGATACCCATCAACACCGCCAGAGGGGTAGCAGCAACCGACAGGAAGGTTGTAGCCAAAATCGGGGTGAGGCCGCGGTTAAAGGCTGCTCGGTAATGCTGCCAATCCAGGCTGTAGTCAATTCCCCACAGGCGGGTGATGGAGCCCACCAGAATCGAGCCGTAGAGGGCCAAAATGAGCAGGGATCCCAGCCCGGTGAGGATCACCAGGGGCCAACGGATCCAGGGTTCGGTAATGGCAATCTGTCCGGCACTGGGTTTGCCGGTAACACTGATGTAGGAGCGCTGGCTGACCCAGTAGCGCTGTAGCAAAAAGACCAGTAGTGTCGGTAGCAACAGCATCAAGGAAAAAGCCGCTCCCCGTTGCTGGTCATACTGTCCATTCACCGCCAAAAAAATCTCGCTGGACAGCACCATGGCATTACCCCCCAGCAGCAAGGGGTTGCCCAGATCCGCCAGTGATTCCACAAATAGCAGCAGCACCGAGCCGGCAAGGCCGGGAATCAACAGGGGGAAGATAACGGTTGTCAAAACCTGCCAGCAGGAGGCGCCCATGTTCATGGCTGCCTCCTCCATCGCCGCATCCATGCGCTCCAGCAGCGCCCGCAAAATCAAATAGGCAACTGGGAAAAACGTGATGATCTGAACGAAGATAATGCCATCCAAACCATAGATATCGTTTACCCCTGGCCTGAATTGGATCCCCAACCACTGCCGTGTGACCAATCCCGAACGACCGAATAGCAAAATGGCAGCAATGGCAATGGCAAAAGGTGGGGAAACCGTCGGTAGCAGGCTGAGGTAATGCAGCCACCTCTGACCGGGGACACGGCAACGAGCTAGAGTCAAAGCAAAGATCAATCCGAGAGCAGTCCCTCCCAAAGCGGTACAGCTACCCATGATCAAGGTGTTCCAAAGGACCCGCCATTGATGACCTCGGTAAACCGGGTCCAGATAGCGGCGGAAATACTCCAGACTGGGATCCCCTGTTCTGGAGTCAAAAAAAGCCTGAACGATCACCTGCACCAAGGGCGTGGCAACAAAGAGCACCACAAACAAAATCGAGCTGATCAGCCCCAACCCCAGCGTCGGATCCCGCAAGAGGGTACCCGCAAGTTTCCCCCATCGTTCTTGCCAAAGGGTAACCGGAACCTCAGGGGATGGAGCAGTCAGCTGTGCCATACCCTATTCCT
Organism: uncultured cyanobacterium; assembly: GCA_937944885.1. Classification (GTDB taxonomy): domain Bacteria; phylum Cyanobacteriota; class Cyanobacteriia; order Thermostichales; family Thermostichaceae; genus Thermostichus. Next base: position 48,272 of record CALFBB010000020.1, on the reverse strand, counting down.
TATTCCTTATTCCTTCAATCGTTCCGCATTAGCGATCTCGTTGGTGAAGCGATCCACAAACTCTTTTTTCTTCTTGCCACAGTACTCAAAGTCGTAGTCGATCAAATTCACCTGGAGGAGTTCAGGACGGGCCGGTTCTGCTCCCTTGACTGTTGGGGCTTGGTAGGCGGCATACTTCGGCCCTAATTCTTGAGTGGTGGGTTCCAAAGCCCAATCAAACCACTTTTGTGCCGCTTCTAGGTTTTTGGCTCCCTTGACAATTGCCATGCCACCAATCTCGTAGCCAGTCCCTTCATCTGGAAAGGTAAGGGTTAGAGGCGCGCCCCGCTCAATCTGAGCCACAATGTCGTGGGAAAAGACAATGCCCACAGCCGCCTCCCCTGCCCCCACAAAGCGGGTGGGAGCTGAGCCGCTCTTAGTATATTGCAAAACGTTGCCGTTAAACGCCCGCAGGTATTCCCAACCTTTCTCCTCACCCCGCAGCTGCAAAATGGTACACAAAGCTGTGTAGGAGGTACCGGAGCTAGAGGGGTGAGCAATCATCAATTGCCCCTGCCACTCTGGCTTGAGCAAATCATCCCAAGAAGTGGGGGCTTGCAGGTTGTTGGCTTGCAGGTAATTTGTGTTGGTGGCAAAACCCAGGGATCCGATGTAGATACCGGCCCAGAAGTTATCGGGATCCTTCATCAACTTGGGATCCTTGAGGTTGGCCAGATTGGGAGACTCGTAGGCTTCTAGCAAGCCTTCTTGCTTGGCCGCAATAAAAGAGTCCGCCGGCCCACCCCACCAAATATCGAACTGCGGGTTAGCCCGCTCATTGCGTAGACGGGTGAGGGCTTCCCCGCTAGACAGACGGACAAAATTGACAGTGATATCGGGGTTGGCCTTCTCAAATTCCGCCTTCATACCTTCGCACCACTCCACCTGTGGGGTGCACAGCAGACTCAACTCACTGCCGGCACGCCGTTGCTGGGCGTAAACAGCTGGAGCAAAGAGCGCTAAAGCCAGTGCTGCCAATCTCAAAAAGGTAGCCCGCTTAGTCTTCATGGGGATTTTCTGCCTCAATTTTTGCTCATCAAGCCAGCATCCTAAAGAATGGGATCCCTTGCCCACAAGGCAGAAGCGGTTAAGAATAGATTGTCTGATGGTTAAACTGCTCCGACGGTTGCAGAGATCCAGGAAAACCTTGAGAAAAGGGATGGGGCAGCCCAAGACTGAAGGGGTTACGATCGTAAAAAATCTTTGTCCTTGTTTTTATGACCGACGTTCCTGTCTCTCGCATTCGCAACTTCTCAATTATCGCCCACATTGATCACGGCAAGTCCACCCTGGCGGATCGCCTCCTGCAGGAGACAGGGACAGTGACCGCCCGCGAGATGAAACCCCAATTGCTGGACAACATGGAGCTAGAGCGGGAGCGGGGCATTACGATTAAGTTGCAGGCGGCCCGCATGAATTACCGTGCCCAGGATGGTCTGGACTACGTCCTCAACCTGATCGATACTCCTGGCCATGTGGACTTTACTTATGAAGTCTCTCGCTCTCTGGCCGCCTGTGAAGGAGCCCTGCTAGTGGTAGATGCCTCCCAGGGAGTGGAGGCCCAAACTCTGGCCAATGTCTATCTGGCTTTGGAAAACAACCTGGAAATTATTCCGGTGATCAACAAAATCGACCTGCCGGGGGCGGAGCCGGAGCGGGTGATCGAAGAAATTGAGCAGGTGATTGGGCTTGATTGCAGTGGGGCGATTCTGGCTTCTGCCAAAGTGGGGATTGGCATTGCAGAGATTCTAGAAGCCATTGTGCAGCGGGTGCCCCCTCCCCGCGATACGGTGGCGGATCCCTTGCGAGCCCTGATCTTCGATAGCTACTACGACCCCTATCGGGGTGTCATCGTCTATGTGCGGGTCATGGATGGGGAGGTGAAAACCGGTGACAAGATTTGCTTTATGGCCTCGGGGCGGGAATATGAAATTGCCGAAGTGGGGGTGATGCGACCGGTGCAAGAGCCGGTGGGATCCCTGCATGCTGGGGAAGTCGGCTACATTGCTGCTGCCATTAAAAGTGTCGAACATGCCCGTGTCGGGGATACCATCACCCTGGTCAGTCGCAAGGCAGCAGAGCCACTACCGGGATACAAAGAAGCCAAACCGATGGTGTTTTGCGGGCTGTTTCCCAGTAGTTCGGATCAATACGCTGAGCTCAAGGAAGCCCTAGAGAAGCTAAAGCTCAACGATGCGGCCCTCCACTTTGAGCCAGAAGTCTCCAGTGCCATGGGCTTTGGCTTCCGCTGTGGCTTTTTGGGCCTGTTGCATATGGAGGTGGTGCAGGAACGGCTAGAGCGGGAATACAACCTGGATTTGGTGATCACGGCCCCAACAGTGGTATATCAAGTCACCCTCAACGATGGATCGGTAATTCGAGTAGATAATCCCAGCGAGTTGCCCTCCCCCAACGAGCGCACCAGCATTGAGGAGCCGATTGTCAAGGTGGAGGTGATTTTGCCGGAGGAATTTGTCGGCACCGTGATGGAATTGTGTGAGACCAAACGGGGCACTTTTAAGGATATGAAATACATAGCCCAAGGCCGCACCACTCTGGTGTATGAATTGCCCTTGGCGGAAGTGGTTACTGACTTCTTTGATCAGATGAAATCCCGCACCCGTGGCTATGCCAGCATGGATTATCAGCTTATCGGCTATCGTCCCAACGACTTGGTGCGTCTGGATATTTTAATTAATGGCGATCCGGTGGATTCCTTATCAACCATTGTGCATCGGGACAAGGCCTTTTATGTGGGCCGTTCGCTGGTGTCTAAGTTGCGAGAGCTGATCCCTCGCCATCAATTTGAGGTACCGATCCAAGCGGCGATCGGCTCCAAAATCATTGCCCGGGAGACGATTCCGGCACTGCGTAAAAATGTTCTGGCCAAGTGTTATGGCGGTGATGTCAGCCGCAAACGCAAACTCCTAGAAAAACAAAAAGAAGGCAAAAAACGCATGAAATCGGTGGGTACAGTCGATGTGCCGCAGGAGGCATTTATGGCAGTGTTGAAGTTGCAGAATGAGTAGGATGACGGGATCCCCACTGCGACGAGAAGAGGTACTGGCCTGGTTAGAAGAGCAGGTGCCCCCTCCCCGTATCCGCCACATTCTTGGGGTAGAGGCAATGGCGCGGGAGCTGGCAGCCTGCCATGGTTTGGATGAGCAAAAGGCTGCTTGGGCAGGGCTGCTGCACGATTTGGCCAAGTATTTCCCGCCTGAGAAGCTATTGCAGATGGTGTCTGAAAAGCGGGAGTTGGATGAGATTGAGCGGGCTGAACCCCATATTCTACATGCGGAGGTGGGATCCCGAGTGGCACAGGAGCGATTTCAGGTGCGGGATCCACAGATTCTGGCAGCCATTGCCAACCACACTCTGGGGCAACCCGGTATGGATCCATTAAGTTGTGTGATTTTTATTGCCGATGCTCTGGAGCCAAGCCGCGGCAACCATTCAGAATTGCAACAATTGCGGCAACTGGCCTTTACAGATTTGACAAAAACAGTGGTGGGAGTCTGTGACCTGAGCCTAAAATTTTTGTTAGATCGAAATCAGCTCATCCATCCCCGCACCCTTATGACCCGTAATTATTTTCTGATGCATTCTCTAGAGATTTCTCTACCCCAAGCGGATTCTGTTGTTTTAGGAGGTCTTTAGTTGCTACATCTTATGCCTGCCCCTGCCATGGATCCCATCTATCGTATGGCCTTGAGTGCGGCCCGTGCTGCCGAAGAAAAAAAAGGTGGGGATATCGTCCTGTTGGATGTATCTCAAGTTTCAACCCTGGCAGATTACTTCCTCTTGGTTAGTGGCTACTCTTTTACGCAAGTCCGTGCCATTGCCCGAGCAATCGAAGAACAGGTTGGGGAAGAGTGGCAGCAAACTCCACGCCGTGTTGAGGGACAGGAATCTGCCTCTTGGATATTGCTCGATTATGCAGATTTGATTGTGCATGTGCTCATGCAGGATGAAAGAGATTACTATGACCTGGAGTCTTTTTGGGCTCAAGCTCACCGAGTTGATCTACCACTAGCAGGCTAAATCCCCACAATTTTTACTGAGACACAAGGTATTCCTCTACACGTCTAAGAGTGTCGGCTGGTTAGGATTTTACTTATTTAAGAAATGTGTAAAGCTTGCAACAATTTCACAAGTTCCTAATTAGTTGCGTGTTAGTCTATCAGAAGGAAGGTTAGTGGGTCAACCTTGTTCTCTCCTCAATCTCAGTTTTCTATACCCTTTGTTAATTGATTTGGAATGTTTCTTTGAGAGTCCTGGTAATCTTTTGCCAGTTTCGGAGGGTAGTGATAAAATCTTAAACCAACTAGTTTTGTTGATCATTTGATAACTTTCAATACAGCAGCTCAATGCAGCAGCCTAATTCGTGAGGATCTACTTATCCAGGGGTTGCAACTTGAAAGAGAAGAGTTGGGTAAAAGATGTTCTCGAGGCTTGCCCTAGATTCTAAACTACTGTAGAGCTAGTGAAGGATTGGGTAAGGGTTGAGTGTTCAATGTAGGAGTTAGGTTAGGGATTCAGGTGCTTAATATGCTTAATAGTTCTTGTAGTAGCGTCTGCAGTTTTATCTTTTTTGATGGGTGAGGGTTGATTCTGTTTTACGTTGGCTTTCTTGCTTTGAGCTAGAATTCTAAGTTAGAAAACAGAGATAGGCTACAAGCAGTAGCTTGAGCCTAGAAGACGTGAAGCACATTTGTTCTAGAAAACTTCTTTAGCATTGCTGAGGGTTACCTATTTTGGAGTTCATCATGATGGAAAGAGTTTTGGTTAATATCATCGAGTACTTGGCACTAGGGGAATTGGAAAATTACCTTTGTACTGAGCACCCACATCAACAAATATTTCATGACGAAAGGGAGCGGGAATTGATGATCCAGCAGGTGCTGAATCGGATCCCTGCTGTCTATATGTGGTTGGCTGCTGATGAATGTCCTAGTCTTGAGCAACTCAGCCCTGAGGAACAGCAACTGTTGCGCTCAGTTGTGCGAGACGTGGTCAATCAGAAGCTGCAGCAAGCTTCATTCAACGATGACCCTTACGCGGGATCCATGTCGGAAGCCTTCTACGGCTAGAAGCCTTGGGCTTATTAAGCTGGGGGCAGTTTCGGGAGGCTGGGCTACACTACAAAAGCATTGCTTTAGCCTGCTTATTCTGGAATGCTGGAATGCTGCCCATCTACTATTCCGATATTTTCCTCAAGCATGATACGGGAGCTTTCCATCCCGAACGTCCGGCCCGTCTACAGTCGATTGTGAAAGCTCTGCGCAGTGCATCTTTTGCTGACCAACTGGAATGGCGGGATCCCCCACTAGCGTCTCTTGCCGACATTGAGCGGGTTCATTCTCCTCAGCACATTCAAGCCATAGCTGCTTTGGCAGCAGCAGGCGGGGGGCGCATTGAGGCCGATACTCCCGTATCTTCTGGAAGTTTTGAGGCAGCTCGCTTGGCTGTCGGCGCATGGATTGCTGCCTCAGAAAGGGTTCTGCAAAGCTCCCAACCGGCATTTGTGCTCTGCCGCCCACCGGGGCATCACGCGGAACCGGAGCGGGCGATGGGGTTTTGTCTGTTTAGCAATGCTGCCATTGCCGCCCTTTGGGCTCTTGAACAACCGGGCATTGAGCGGGTAGCCATTTTTGATTGGGATGTGCACCACGGCAACGGCACTCAGGCGGTGGTGGAGCATTATCCACAGTTGGCCTATGCTTCTACCCACCAATTTCCTCTCTACCCCGGCACGGGATCTGCCGACGAAACCGGGATCCATAGCAACGTCTGCAATGTGCCTTTGCCTGCTGGCTCGGATTGGAAGGTCTATAAAAATGCCCTCGAGACCACCGTTTTGCCGTTTTTGCAGAAGTTCCAACCGGATCTGCTGCTGATTAGCGCTGGATTTGACTGTGCCAAAGGGGATCCTTTGGCAAGCATGTTGCTGGAGCCGGAAGATTTTGGCCGTATGGCCCAGCTCTGCCTAGAGCAGGTAACCCATAAAACAGTCTTTGGTTTGGAAGGGGGTTATGACTTGAACAACCTAGCTGCAGGATGGCTGAGCATAGCCCGGACTTGTCTGGGCGGAAAGGCTTGAAATCCCCCTATGGAGAGATCTAGTGGAGATCCCAGGAGATCAAGCCTTAACCCCTCCACTTCACCTTGGGTAAAATCTGCGCCATGTCAACTCGATCCTTGTACTTGAGGGCAAAGTTAAGCAGTGAATCCAGCAGCGAATCCGATAGGTAGTGAGGCTGCAGGCCCAGATCCAGCAGCTTGGTGTTTTTGGCGTTGAAGTAGTGCTCCTCCAATTCAACGCGGGGGTTCTCCAGGTAGTTGATTTCCACCTTCAGGCCCATGGCAGCACCTGCTTTCTGCACCATCAGCGCCAACTGCTCAACACTGAATTGCTCGGTAAACTGGTTAAGCACTCGGAATTGCCCCGGCTCAGCAGGGTGAGCAATGGCCAGCTCCACGCAGCGTACTGTATCGCGAATATCCAAGAAGCCACGCGTTTGACCACCCTTGCCGTACACCGTCAGAGGATGGCCAACAGCCGCTTGAATACAGAAGCGATTCAAAGCAGTACCAAATACACCGTCATAATCCAGACGATTAATCAGCATTTCATCCATGCCGGTTTCTTCGGTGAGTACCCCATACACCACCCCTTGGTTGAGGTCAGTGGCGCGTAGGCCCCAAACGCGGCAAGCAAAGTGGATGTTGTGGCTGTCATGCACCTTAGACAGGTGGTACATGGATCCCGGCTGCTTCGGATAGGGCAGGGTATCTTTGCGGCCATTGTGCTCGATGGTGATGTACCCTTCTTCGATATCAATGTTGGGGGTACCGTATTCGCCCATGGTACCCAGCTTCACCAAGTGGCAATCGGGAAACTCCTCCTTGATGGCGTAAAGAATATTAAGGGTACCCACCACATTGTTGACCTGAGTCATGACCGCATGGTCACGGCTGATCATGGAGTAGGGGGCGGAGCGCTGCTCACCAAAGTGAACAATAGCATCCGGCGGAAATCGGCGCAGGCTAGAAATCAGGGCATCGTAGTGGGTGATGTCACAGACAAAAACAGGGATATCTTTGCCACTCAGCGCCTTCCAGCAAGCCACCCGTTGTTCCAGCTGGGCGATTGGAGTCAGGGTTGCTACCCCCAGTTGCAGATCCCAGAGGCGGCGGACGTAAGAGTCGAGAATGGCAACCTCGTAGCCCCTGTTGGATAAATGCAGAGCCGTTGCCCAGCCACAGTACCCATCACCACCGATAATTAGGACTTTCATCTGCAGAAAAAAATTCGATTGTTCACGAATCTATCAAGTTATGGGATCAAAGACAAACCCTTGCCGCATCCTCAGTTTTACAGCGAAGTTTTACAGCGAAGAATCGAGCAAACTAGCTTATTCTGCACAAGGAGGGTTGTCTAGGGTATAGACCGTGGTTTCTGCGGCAATCGCTCGTCGTAAATGGGCAGGGACTTGGTAAAGACCCAAAAGGGTAATGCCGTCAATAAATCGCAAAGCTCCTCGACTGGGATCCAACTGCTGATCCAGGATTTGGTCAATAGAGTCTGGGTCAGGTCGGGAGGGAATGGGCTGATGGGCACAGAGGGCAAACCCCAATGGCCCACCGTAGGTAGGGGTGTAGATGGCATAGGGCTGTACGGCAGCAAACACAGTCTGGAGGGTACGAACAATGCGGGTGTGTTGCTGAAGTTCCACCGGCCCCACCGGTCCTGCTTGCACCACGAAGGCCCCATCTGGCTGCAACTTGGAGCGGATCTGGCGGAAGAACTCTTGGGTGAACAGGCGGTAGGCAGGGCCGGTCTCGATCGGGTCAGACAGATCCGAAAGGATGACATCCCAGACGGGGCCGGTGTGGTGGAGAAACTCCAAAGCATCGGTGATCACCACTTGTACCCGTGGATCTTCTAACGCCCCCTGATGCATTTCCGGCAGGTGTTCCCGACAGGCCTCCACCACTTCCCCGTCAATATCCACCATCACCACCTGCTCAACGGAGCGCCAGCGTAGCACCTCTCGTACTGTTGCACCCTCAGCACCCCCCAAAACCAGAACCTGCTTCGGGATCCTACCCCCCTGCACCACTTGCAACAGGGCTGGGTGTACCAGAGCCTCGTGGTAAAGAAACTCATCGGCTGTGGTGGATTGCCAGCGCCCATCCAACACCAACCCTTTACCGTAGGCCCCGGTTTCTACAATCAGCATCTCCTGAAAGGGAGTTTGTCGGTAGGTCAGGATGCGAGTGATGCCGCGGACACTGTAATCCCAGGGGGTGGAGTATTCCTGTACCCAAAGGGGGATCCCAGGTGTAGCCATGCTCTAGCGTCCTCGTTGAGGGGTTGCTTCCCGGCTAGGGGTGAGAGCGGGATCGGCAATTCCCATCGGGCGGCGAGGCACCTTGCGCAAAGAATGCCCACGCGCCTGAAACAGCGTGATCAGATACTCACAAGCCGCCTCCGGCTGGGTATGGCGCCCGCAGGTGAATACATCTACCGCTGCATAGCCAAGCTCAGGCCAGGTGTGAATGGAAATGTGGGATTCCCCTAAGAGTGCCAGGGCTGTAATCCCCTGCGGATGGAATTGATGACACAGCTCCCCTAGGAAGGTGGAGTTAGAGCGTCTCGCTGCCTCCCGTAATGCCTGTTGTACGAGAGAGACGTCATTCAAAAGATTGGCCGGGCAGTCGTACAGCTCTAGGATGCAGTGAACCCCAATCAGAGCCAAAGACCTATCCCCTAATTGGCCAGATAGTGTGTAAGTCATACTATCCCCTAATTGGCCAGATAGAAACACAAGGCTATGCCGAAAAGCACAGCTTTACTACTATCTCATAGGTTGAGGAGATTTAACCACCCCTACAACTCTTAGTCTGGTGGGGTTTTTCTGGACAGTAAGTGCGTTCCCAAGAAAAAACGCCGGCAATAGCTGCCCAACCAGCAGAGGCTCTAGGAATTGGGATAGAGTAAGGTTTCAAGCTGAAGCAGGGCCTGTTCTAGGTCATCGTTGACAATGACATAGTCAAATTCGTCTTGGGCCTCTAATTCTTTCTGGGCCTGTTGCAAACGTCTCTCAATGCTGGCTTCCGAGTCTTGTCCCCTTGCTCGGATGCGCCGTTCTAGCTCCTGGAAAGAGGGGGGAGATAAAAAGATACGGATGGCTTCTGGACAATGTTGGCTGACTTGACGAGCTCCAGATAGCTCAATTTCCAAAAGCACATCTTGTCCCTGGTTGAGCTTCTGCAAGACAGCCTCGCGTGGTGTGCCATAGAAGTTGCCTGCATATTGCGCCCATTCCAACAGCTCTCCGGCTGCGATTAACTCTAGGAACTCCTCGCGGCTGCGGAAATAGTAGTTAACCCCCTCCTGTTCATTGGGGCGGGGTGGGCGGGTGGTGACCGAAACGGAAAGATACAGATCAGGATGTCGTTGGCGCAGCTGGCTGACAATGGTGCCTTTGCCAACACCACTCGGCCCCGTCAGCACCAGCAGACGACCACGAGTAAAATTGGCTTCTCGGGATCCCTGAGTCCCACCTAGCACAGCTTCTTGCGGCCCACTTTCTTCTGGCACGCCTTGATGCTGCACACACTGGGAAGACCTAGGAAACAGAAGCATAGAAGAAGCTGGCATAGCAGAAGACCGACAGGGGGTGGCCGAACAGTTGGTTTACACTTGGTTTGTTTTAGGATATCTCAAGCTGCCCACTAGACTGCTGAAGATGTGCTATCCGAGGCTACTGAGTCAGTTTGGTTAGTTTAGTCGGTTTCCTCTGACAACCCCAGCTTAGCGGTTAGGAAGCGGTTGGCTACAGTCTCCGGTTGAATCGCAGACAAGATGACATGTCCGGAATCGGTAATGATCACAGCGCGGGTACGGCGGCCATAGGTGGCATCCACCAACTGACCACGCTCGCGAGCATCACTGATGATACGTTTGATCGGGGCTGACTCAGGGCTAACGATGGCAATCACACGCCCAGCAGCGACAATATTGCCAAAACCAATGTTGATAAGACGAGTATCCATGGACAAAGAATGAGTAGTTATCTGGTCAGCAGCCTTCATTAAGGTAGCAAATAAAACCAATTACCAAGCTCCTTGGGGAGGTGAGAAGGAGATACGGAGAAAATCTTGTACTCCGCCCACAATCAACTTTAGGCATTTACTCAAAGCACAGTTGAGGTAAGTTCAAAATAGAACAATTGATAGAGACAATTAGATAATCAGGTAGATTGATTGTAAGACTTTCTAAAACCTACTCTTGTGGCTGAATCAAATCTGATTACTTTCAGGCTAATCTTCTACCAGATTCATTCTTGCTGGTCTTGCTACTGCTAGCAAAGATAAACCAAAGGGAGGAGAAAACTTGGGTATTAGGCAAGCTTCAGAAGCAAAAAGATGTGTCAAAAGTTGATTCAGCCAAAGAGGTGGCATCTTGAGATCATCAGCCTCTTGAAAATGAAATGCTTTCCGTAGCAAACCCTGCATGATTCGGATCCCTGCAATTAAAGGAAAAAGGAAACTATTGAAATAACAAACAAAGTCAACTTCCAGTCCAGAAGCATTCAGAACAGCTAGCAGTTGCCTGTAAGTATAACGACGTTTGTGATGGTTGAGCTCATCATGAGCACTCCATAGCCATGGGTAAGCAGGAACGGTGATCACCAGATAGCCTGTCAGGATCAGCCTGGATCTCAAAGCCTTCACAGCTTCTTGATCTTGCTCTAAATGCTCCAATACATCCAGCAATGCAATTAAATCAAAGCGTTGATTCTCGAATGGGATCCCTTCTGGGAGTTCTCCCTGCTCGACAGTTCCAATTCCGCGGGCTTGGGCAATAGCGTGCGCCAGCTCACTTTTTTCTATTGCCCAGACTTTACCAAATCGAGACAACATCTTGAGGTTGCCGCCACTGCCGCAGCCGGCTTCCAAAATCTGGGCCGAAGCGGGGAGATTGAGTGTCTCGAGCACCCGACAAAGGATGTGACGGCGACCTACGAACCACCAATGCTCGTCTTCTAACTTGGCCATTTGTTCGTAGGCTTTGGGATCCATCTTGCTCCGTTATCCCGTTAAGGGGCCAGTCTTGCTTTACCCCAGCGATTTTCTTTGTACCAAGCCGCAATATGGGGGCACCAGGCTTGAAAGTGGGGCCAGATTAATTCGCACAACTGCCGGATTTCAAGCTGGGCATCCTCCTTGGCGCGTAAATCCAAAAAGTGCATCAGACTACGACAATTGAAGGATACTACAAAATGCTGACGGATGCCGTAACCGATGATGTTGCGGGCATCCTCATAGGGCACTCCACATTCTTCGGTGAGGCGGTAATAGGCAATAGCTTGGTTGCGATATTGCTCAAGGATAATTTCTAGGGCTTCGGGGGAGAGGGTTTTCACCCCTTGCCTGGTTTTGGCTTTACCTTCCTTGACCGTTTGCGGCACATAAAATAACTGCTCCACGTCGGCAGCTTTGCCCCAGAAAAGGGCTTGCCCTACTGCAGCTATTTGTTGTCCGGTGTAGCGAAAGGAATTGTGCACTACCACGCCGTTAGCTACGAAGTTGTGCCAGGGGCCTTCCACTTCCAGATCATAGGTTGTCTGCATACCCAGGTACTCTACACTAACGACCCCTACCGGATGGGCTTTTAGCCACGGTTTTTGGTTGTAGAGGGCATCGGGGCAAACCACGCCGTTGGTCATCAGTTTGCAGGTTTTTGTGATGGCCAAGACCTGGTGAGTGTTGTCAACCACTAAGCCCAGAGCATCCCCCATGCGCTGCCAGCCCTGGGACGTGTAGAGCCGGTGGTTGACAGTGCAGTCAAGGGTTTTGCCATTAGCCAGGGTCAGGCGGTACACCGGCTGGAGACCGCTACACATGACGTTTTGCAGGTGGCCGGTTTCAAATAGGCCGATGTCCTCGTTGAGCACGCGCAGCCGCATTTTTTGCAGGCGAGTTTTGCAGTCGCGGCGATAGGTAGCCGGCGGTTCGCCCTGGCATCCGCGCAGCTTGCGCTCTCGAATTGCTTTCTCGCCGTTAGCCCAGAGATCGTACAGTTGAGCGATTTTGATTTTTCTCAACCCACCGGAGCTACGCACAAACGTCACCTCGGTATCGCCAGCCAAACACTGCACATCAAAACTCACCCCCACTCGATGGGTGCGAGCCTGTTGCATGACCGTATGGGGGAAGTAACCCACAGCAAAGGTGATTTGGGGATGCTCCAAGGGGCCGTAATGGCCGCGGTTGCCTTCTAGCAGGTGCCGCACCACTGCCTCGCCGTAACGCTCTGGAAGCCGCTCCTCAGGCGTCACAAACTCAGGGCTGTAATCCTGGTGCATAGCCTGGTAAACCACCCGTTCTGGGTCGGGAGTTTGGTTAAGCACCACCACTTGAAACAAGGAGTCCATTTGCTTTCCCACTTTGAGGTCGGTTTCCCAATGAGCGCTTGCTTAGTGCTCGCTACGCGACTGTGCTCGCCATGTGGATTTTGGCAGGCTGTAGGTACCTTTCTAGGGCAAGTTATAGTGCTACGCACCGCTGTCGCGATCAACGATTAGAGACCTCAGACGTCCAGGGGATCCCAGAACCCGCCGTAAAGCTTAAATAAAAGTTAATTAAATGAAGAAAGATTGATCGCAAGAGGCTAGAGATGGCAGAGGGAGGAAAACCTCTCTACAGCAGCTTGCGAGCGCGAGTTTCCTCGGCCAACACCAGATCCAAGCCTGGCTTGCTACGCAACAGACCAGACACGTAAAGGGTGTACACCTTACCGGCTTCCAACTGTAGATCAAACCGCCGCAAGGCAGAGCTAGCGGCCGTAGGCTGTACACCAGGTGTGGTGGAAGGGGCCGGGGCCACCTGAATTTGGGTAAACCCAGGTCGCAGCGCTTGGAAGGTAGACACTTCCCCAAAGGCCAAGTGAGGCAAAAGCACGCGGTCTTGCTCTCCCCGCCATTGGAGAGGCGGTGTATCAGGGGCCGCATGAACAAACCGCACCAGTGCTTGATCGAAGAGGGGGTTGATGTTGTCTTGCAAAATCAAGGCTGTCATGCGATTGGGCTCGTCGGTAGCAACTACGGAAAACACCCCTCCACCCCGTAAGCTAGCCACGGTTCTAGCGGCAATCTCAGGACGTAAAGATTGGCTCGGGTCAATGGTTCTGGGCATCGAATACAAGAAGATATCGTACTCGCCTGCCGGCATCCGCACATACTCGCTCACTGAACCATAGGCCACCTGCTGAGCAGCCCTGACCCCCCCCACCTCTAGGTCGATGAAGGGAGTGTTGGGCGCAACATGGACCAACCGCACCTGAATCTCAGAAACTTCAGCAGATGCCGAAGGCATGGGAAGGGCACAACCCGACAACAAACCAGGCATGAGAGCACCGCCCACTACCCAAAACACTGCGCCTAACCATTTGCGTGCAACTTTCATCTCTCACTCCTACTCCTCACACAAAGAGCCCACTCTGCCTGCAGCATAGGAGAGAACTCTGTGCTGCTAAGGCAACAAGACTTCCTCCCCCTAACACAGACAGAACTGAACCACTACCTACTTCCTGCTGGGGAAGCTTTATCGGGAACCTGCTCTTGTCTTACTCTACTTTTGCGCTCAGCGCCATAGACCTGCCATAGATCTCATGTCTGTTCTCATGTCTGTTCCGTTCTAGAGGATGCCATTGGGGTTGATAGCAGAGACTTCGGGAGAGGGGAGCGGACGGCTGAACAACCGAAAATAGGTACCTACAGCAAGCTCTTTCAGGGGGAAGAACAGGTAGGTGAGAGGGTTGATGGTAACAATAATGTTGCGGACATCCCGCTTAGCTTGGGCCAGGATCTGTGCTGCGACCCAATCTCCAGACATCACTCCAATCGGGTTCAGGTTGCTCTTAAAGGGGCCTAGGATCAGCTTGCGTACCACGCAAGGGGCATCTAGGCGGCGTAGCGTCACCAAGTCTCCAAGGGTACGTTTGGAAAGCTCGTACAGGGGGCTGAAGGCAGGGCTGACTTCCGCTTCTGAAGTATTGACCCAAATCTCTTTGGTGGCTACTTCTGGGTTACTGCGTACCGTCTGGAAAAACAGTTCCATTAGCCGCCAACTGGAAAAGGTATTGATAGCGTAGGACTGTTGAACCGCCTCTGCATCCCGAGCTGCATGCACATTGAGGCCGTGGTTGAGCACCAAAATATCGATCCGCTCCAATAGCTGCACTAGGGATCCCTCCTGACCCACCTGCCAATGGATCGTTTCCACCGCCTGTAGCTCTCCGTTCACCTCGATTTGAACAGGATGGAGCTGGGAGCTGAGGGCAATCACTTTCGCCCCCTGCCGATGGAAATGTTTCAGTAGCTCACGGCCAAGGGTGCCAGAGGCCCCTGTAACTGCTACTCGCTTGCCCTGCAAAGAAAGACTGGTGCCCATTATCCGATCCACAAGGGTTAGTGTGCCGCAAAAGTAAGCGTTGGGATTGTCAAAGTGATGTCGCCAGTGGTAAGCACGGTTGACATGCCATTGGCTAGGGGGAGACAGAAACGGTCCCGGCTGGTGAGTGATATCGGTTTCTAAGGCCAGACCCCAACCTCGTAGCATCCCAGAGGCCAGAAAACTAGCGGAGTAGGCAACACCCACGCCTGCTGCTAAGCCATTCAGCCAGGATCCCCATCCCAAAACTATGACCCAAGGGATCCCTACCAGGATCATGGTCACTGCTTCGGGCACATCGTGATGCCACTGGGCTTGCCGGTACAGTTGCCTGTCTACCACACCTAGATCACGACGGAACAGGCGATGGTGCAGGTTATGCTTGGGCATTAGCCAAGGCCAGACATGGGCCAGCCAGTGGCGAATATCCCGCACAATCTCAGCCCATAGAATTGATGCCAAGGCAATTGCCCCACTCCATACCCATTGGCCGATGCTGATGTCCATAGTGCTCGATTCTGCGCTTGTCTATCCCTGCGAATAACTTTGGGTGTGACTATTGATCTCAAAACTCGGTAGAGTTTAGCAGTTGCTGCTGGAGAAGAATCCTCAATACACTTAGCTCAGAATACGACAGAGAGTCTGCCTTATTTTTAGTCATAACTACTTCGATCACGAAAGATCCATGAGATTCTCAACAGGAGGTTCGTGATGCAGGCTGGATTGCTCACTGCCCTTCTTTATGCTTCTGCCAGCTTGAGCCCCTCAGGCAACATCACCATCCAGGGTGACCCTAGGGAATGGGTGGTTGCTCAGCAGGAGGAGAACGAGCAGCTGAGCATGACGGTTTTGCTCCGACCAGGGGAGAACCTAGCCAGTTGGGACGAGATGCTTACCTTCATGACCATCAAAAGGCCAGATGTGCCGCAGGTTCTTGCCAACAATCTTCGGGATCGCCTTCTCATGAACTGTCCCGAAAGCAGCTTTGAGTTCCACCGTGAAGCCAGCACTGATGTTCTCTATGAGTTTCGCAGTGCGGGTTGCAACGCTGAATACGGCTTTGCCTCACAACACGAAATCGGGCGCATCGCCAGAACTGCCGACAGCACGCTTAGGGTTGCTTATGCCGTGAATTCACCCCAGATGAGCACCGAGCTGTACCGACGCTTCAGGAGATTACTCGAGGGTGACCTAGAAACCCTTGACCCCACTAAGATCAAAGCTTTGGCCGGATTGAATGGGGCAACCTCGGGGAGGGCGGCAGCTGCGCCAGACACCCCTGCGGAGGAGATGCGCAGCTTGCTGGAACAACAGTCCGCCTTGCTGGCAGAGTTGGATCAACTGGCTGCAGAAGCGCAAGAGAATACTGTGTCTGCGTCTGATCCGCCAGCTGGGAGTGATTTAACCCCGGTCAGTCTACACGAAATTCAAGGAGATGGCTCCGTAGGCCCACCGACAAGGGAGTTTAAGAGCACCGACACCGGTATGTGGGCATTGATGCCCCTGTCAGCCTCTAGTGGGGCCGATGTGCGCGTGCGTTGGATCTATGAGGAGGGCGAGGCAGGTGGTGAGCAGCTTTTGCAGGAGTTTTCTTTAGTCTGGGATCCCATCTACGATACTGTCCGTTCCCTCTTGCAATTTAATGATTTTATCCTGGTTGGCCGTTATCGGGTCGAAGTTATTGTCGACGGTCGCCAGGTGGGTGTTGGCCACTTTACAGTGCGCCGTGCCGGTCGGTTTGGTTGAGAAGATAGGGGTCAACCCTACCCACATGGAAGTATGGCCCCCTAAGAGGCTGGTCCATAGAGTGACCAGCTGAGTGTGGTGCCCACCTTCTCTGTCCAGTCAGGTAACCCACCCGATCACAACCAGTGACAACAACAAGGGATCCCGCAAATGGGAACCCTTTTGGAATTTGGATCCCGTGCAGTTTTAAGTTCTTTGCTGGTGGGCAAATCCTTACCCCGCAAGGATAGATACAAAACATGTCCTGAGGGACATGCAAACTTAGAGCGTTTCTATTTTCCTTTTGCAAAGTGCATCGAGAGTTGACCCCCATGAGAACGCTCCGCAGTCGCCGAGCCGTTTTGGCAACCGGAACAGCTGCGTTGGCGACGCTGATGCTGCCGCGATTGGCATCTGCAACAACACCCCTGACCTTCCAGCTTGACTGGAAATACAACGCTCAGTTTGCGGGTCTCTTCGTGGCTGAGGCAGAGGGCCTCTATGCTGCCTCCGACCTATCTGTGCAAATCCGCGAGTGGTCGGATGGCCTGAATGTGATTGAGGCTGTGGCGGAGGGGGCGGTGGATATGGCCTGTGCTGAGCAAAACCTGATCATTGCCGCCCAGGCTGCCGGTGCGCCGGTGAAGGCAGTGGCCACGATGTTTCGCGCTTCCCCCTACGGCCTGATGACGGTGCCGGAGGTAGCACTCGCAAGCCTTACGGATCTCGTCGGCAAGCCCGTTGGTGTTCATGTGGATGGGATCAAGGTGATGGAGTTGGTCGAGGGGGTTAATGGGATCACCAATATTAATGTGGTGGAGATCCCCTATGCTGACAAGTTTGATCGGGTTGTCTCTGGGGAGTTTGCAGCGGTGCAGTGCTACGTTATCGACGAACCGATTGGGGTGGCGGCCAAATATGGTTTTGAGCTTAAGGTTCTGCGCTTAAGTGAGTACGGCTTGTTGTCCACTGCCCAGACGATAGTTGCCTCGGAGCGCGTGTTGGCCGAAAAACCGGAAGCGGTGCGTGCCTTTCTAGCGGCAACTTTCGGGGGCTGGGCCCGCGCCCTCAAGGATAAACCGCGGGCGGCTGCTCTTGTGGTGGAACGCTTTGTGCCAGAGGGATCCCCCTACAAGGATGTAGCCTATCAAGCTCCTACACTGGAGTTGCTGGAGCCTTATGTGCGAGGTCAAGGTGGGCCACTGGGTGTGATCGATGCTAAAGTCTGGGCCGAAGCGGCACGTTTGATGCTGGAATATGGCATCCTGGAGGCGCTGCCGGATTTGTCATCCTCTCTGGCTCTAGATTTTGTCGTCTAGGTGTTATCAGTCAACAAAGACGGCAGAGCGGCAGAAAAGTTTTTGCCGACCAGGCGCGGTACAGCCGTGGGATACCCGCACAGCTACTCCCTTGGGGTTTGCCCAACTCCAACGGGCTCCGGCGTTGTTTCCGCCAAGTACAGCCGTTCCTCTAGGGCATCGTACTCAAACAACTCCGCGTAGCGACCCCAGTCGATGGCGGTGGCGAACTGTCGTTCAGCCTCTGCATGAGGAAAATGCTCATCCCACAAATCCAGAAAGAATTCTCCCCGCATCGAGTGGCTGCGTTTTTCCTCCAAAGTTTGCAGAATGCTCTTGAACACCGGTACCCGCTCCAGTAGCTGCTGCCGGAATAGATCCTTGCTGCGCAAGATAGTGGTGGTGGCAAAGTCGCGGCCAATCTCGGTCAGGTGAACTTCCCCTTGCAAAACCTCGGCAAACCCCAGCAACACGGCTGCATCCAAAATCGGCAGTAGATCATCCACCGACAGGCGGAGCCGTTCTGCTAGCTCTGCAATATCTACCTGCCCTTCGGGTTGCTCCACAATCAGCTCCAACAGGCCGCTGATCCCTCCCACCCGCGCATAGGGCAGGGGATAGGCATAGGGCGAGGACACCTGCTCCTTCACAGGAGGTTGTACCGCCATTTCTGTTGTGACCTCAATCTCGGGGTTGGTCATAATTGTGTAGATGTAGTCCACCAAGGATTTGAAGCGGGGATCCAACCGATCATGGGGGCGGGGCAAGTCAATCTTGACCTCGCCGCGGATGCGCCCAGGATTGGATCCCAGGATCACCACCCGATCCGCCAGAAAGACGGCCTCTTCGATATTGTGGGTCACAATCAAAATGCTCTGAGAAGGAAAGCTACCGGCATTCCAGAGATCGTCAATTTCCCCGCGCAGGTTCTCTGCTGTCAGCACATCCAGGGCGCTGAAAGGCTCGTCCATAAACAGTACCTTCGGCTCCAACACAAAGGCGCGGGCAAAGCCCACCCGCTGCTTCATTCCCCCTGAAAGTTCCTTGGGATAGGCACTTTCAAAGCCATCTAGCCCCACCAGATCAATTGCTTTCAAGGCCCGCTGCCGGCGCTCCTTCTTGGGGATCCCACGGGCTTGTAACCCCAGCTCCA
Source organism: uncultured cyanobacterium (assembly GCA_937944885.1). Taxonomy (GTDB): domain Bacteria; phylum Cyanobacteriota; class Cyanobacteriia; order Thermostichales; family Thermostichaceae; genus Thermostichus. The sequence goes on along the minus strand of CALFBB010000020.1, from coordinate 29,594 downwards.
CATTTTCTTGCACCGTCAGCCAGGGCAGCAGAGCAAAACTTTGAAACACCATCGCTACATCCGGATTGGCCCCCCGCAAAGGCTTGCCGTTGCTCAATACCTGCCCCTGACTGGGTGGGATCAACCCTGCCATAATCCGCAGCAGGGTACTTTTGCCACTGCCACTGCGGCCCAAAAGGGCCACAACTTCTCCTGCCCTTACCTCAAGGCTGATGTTGCTTAAAACGGTAAACTCTCCCTTGCCTTCCGGTAGAGGAAAACGCTTGTAAACCTCCTCAACCTGAATCAGAGCTGAGTTTCTATCCAAATTCATACCTGCTGCCCCTGTGCTGATGGATGGACTAGAGATGATACTTATCTTCAGCCAATTGATAAAGCCGCTGCCAAAACAGGCGATTAAGCCCCACGACAAACAAGCTCATCATGCCAATACCTAGGGTGATGCGGGGCCAATCTCCCACCGCTGTAGCCTCTGCGATGTAGGTACCCAGTCCTGTTGCCGTCAGGGTAGTGGATCCCCAGGTTACAATTTCTGCCACAATGCTAGCGTTCCAGGCTCCTCCACTGGCGGTTACTCCGCCGGTGACCCAGGCGGAAAAGATCCCAGGGATGATCAACTGCCGCCAACGCTGCCAACCTTTTAGGCCCACATCTGCCGCCATTTCTCGTAGGTCGGTGGGAATACTCTGGGCTCCGGCAATGGAATTGAACAGAATGTACCACTGGGCACCCAAAGCCATGAGCAAAATGCTGCCCCACTCTATGCTGATGTGCGTGCGAATAAAAAACAGCGTGGCAAAGGGAAAGATGAAATTGGCCGGAAAGGCTGCCAAAAACTGAACCACCGGCTGGAGCAACCGCGCCAGTTGCGGGTTAAAGCCAATGGCCACCCCGATCGGTGTCCAGATCACGGTGGCCAGAACCAAAAGCAAGACCACCCGTCCCAAGGTAAGTAGCCCTAGACCCAAGGTAAGCAACACCTCAGCAAAGCCCACTGTGGTACCTATAAAATGGGCAATCCAGACGAAAATAGCTCCGATTAAAACCAGCAAAACCTGGGTAAACAGGCGCTCCTGCCGTTGCTGCTGCCGGGGATCGGCAGCACTCCCCAAGCGGGGTTGGCTGAGTTGAGAGAGGATCCGATCCCCTAGCTCCCCGATTGGGCTGAGCCAATCGCCGATCAGGCGTGGGATCCGAGCGGTGGTCAAGAGGTCGTAGAGCCAAGATTCCGGAGCATTGGCCCCGGCGCTCTGCTCCAGGCGGAACTTATCTGACCAGGCAATCAAGGGCCTCCAGAAAAGTTGATCCACCAGCAGGATAACCACAGCCATGGTTAACAGAGCCCAACCCAATTTCGCCAGATCCTCGGCGCGGATGGCTGCCTCCACGTAGGATCCCAGCCCCGGCAGGGTGTAGTCCTGGTTCAGCACACTGATGGCTTCGCTGGCCGCCACAAAAAACCAGCCACCGCCAAAACTCATCATGGCATTCCAGAGTAGGCCAACCATGGCGGAGGGCACCTCCAGCTGGGTAAACCGCTGCCAGCCGGATAAGCGATAGAGGGTGGTGGCTTCCAGTAATTCTTGGGGCAGGGTGCGCAGGGATTGGTAAAAAGAAAAGGTCATGTTCCAGACCTGGCTGGTGAAGATGGCAAAGATGGAAGCAGCCTCCAATCCCAGCAAACTACCCGGAAACAAAGCAATAAAACCAGTGACGGTGATGGATAGGAAACCCAAGACCGGCACCGATTGCAAAATATCCAGTAGGGGGATTAAGATTCGTTCTGCCCAACGACTTTTGGCGGCAATGTAGCCGTAGATTAAGGTGAAAAGGGTGGAAAAGCCAAGGGCAATGAACATGCGCAGGGTGGAACGCGCCGCATAGTAGGGTAGGTTGCGCGGATCCAGGTCAATCTCAGGTACCACTGCCGGGGGCTGAAAACGAGCAAAAGCCCCTTCCCCCACTTGGGCAACTGCCGCCAGTAGCACCAGGGTACCGAAAACAACAGCAACATCAGCAACCCCGGCTGGCAACCGTCGTAACGCTTCAGGGGAGGGATAGGTCTGCATGATCCCGCTCGGCAAAGTCTAGATTTCCAGACTTTATTATCAGCTTTTTTGCCTGCGGGAACCTGGATCCTGCAGCTTTATTCAGTTACGAGTGGCATCGACTTCAGCCAGTGCAGATGAGGAAAGGCTAGGCCAGGTACTTGCACGGCCGCATGTTTTGCATAAAGCTGAAACGCTGTACCGGTTAGTCCTCTGGCAATTCTGGTGGTGGTTCATTCCACTTTGGGTCATCCAAAATGGCTTTCTTGGTTCCTTTCAGTTGTTTCCACAGCTCCTTAATTTGTTGATAGGCTTCCTCGGGCTTCAGTTTCCCGCCGGTTTCCAAGCTACAAATCAGGGCTACCCTATTGCTGAATTCCTGTAAATTGGCATCAAAAATCAAATTCTGAGGTTTCACGTCACCCCAGTAGGGATAGCGAGGCGAGATAAATTCATCTTTTTTAGGGGGGGGTAATTCTTCTGGCACGGCACATCCAGTGAAAGAGAAGAGTTTGCAAAGGCAGGTTCAACAACATCAGCAAAATTAAATAGCCAATCTAACCAAATTATTCAACAAAACTACAGACGCTTCTTCTTAATCGGCTTGGGAACTTTCGTGGGATCCCGTGGCGAGTAAAACTGTTTTGGAATCGGTGCTCTGCGCTCGGTAGATTTTTGGTCAGCCCTCTTGATCTGCGAGCGGGGGGGTGAGCGCTTCAGACGCGGGCGCGGTGGAGTTTTGAGGACAGGACCAATCGGGGTGCCCGCCTCCACGTAAAGCAGGGATCCCTGGCGGCGCACCTGCAAGTCCCAGAAGTTACCTACCCCTTTGCCCGGTAGGGATCCCATCAACCGCAATTTGAAAGCTTGCGGTTTCGCGGCAGTCTCGCTGCGGTTGGCGGAAGTTTTCTTGCCAGCCTGACGAATTTTGACAATAATAAAACCCTTCTCCTGGGATTGAAACACCACCTCCCCCCGAATCGAAAACCAGTCGGGCACCACAGCAGCACGGGATCCCTCGGGTAGGGGTTGTCCCATTTCTTCGGGCGCCCAGACCCCCATCAACTGCACATGCAGATCTTCGGTTTTCTCACGGGTACGCGGATAGACCACCCACAGGTAATTACGTTCCGGCTGCAGATGCTTGCGTACCAGACTCATTACTCGACCCAGCAAGACTGCATCCAGTTCTAACCCATCGGGTGTACGCAAAACCCCACGAGTAAATTGCTCAGCAGAGGGGACATACTGACCTTCAATCAGGCCAATGGCCCGGTACTGCATCTCTTCGCTAGGCGGTGGAATTGGTTCCAAATAGGTTCGCTCTCTTTCTGAGGTTTCTGCTTGTACTGCTTTAACTTGCTTATCCGTGGTCGAGCGACTTGGCTGAGAGGCAGCAGAGGGATCCAAAGAGCGCTCTAGGGAATCTGTTCCCTCAACGGTACTACCCGTCTGCTGTGACGCCACCTTCCCACCGGCTGAGTTGGGTTGGGGGGGCCGTACAGGGCGAAAAGGGGGTCTCAGATCAGGGGACATCGTGAGGGTTCCGTTGCAGTTCATCGAGAATGCTGAGCAGTGGGTAACAACACTTGTATCTATTTGCTTGTATCTATTTGTATCTATTTGTTGTGGGTGGTACGAAGCATTTTCTGCCACGACCAACAAGCCTGATTCTGACTTTTGTTCCTACTCAACAACACACTCCTTAGCTCGCCCCTCTGTTCCCAGTTTACTGACGCCAGCACGCCAAAGGCATGTCAGTGGTCTTACTCACGGTTCGGGATCCAAGTACTGCCCCTACTCTAGCTGATGATAGCAACTGCTTCAGTGGAGTTTGTTAAGTAGGGATACTGTTTTCTCGATAAAAATCAGGATCAACAGGAAGGCAAAGGTAGAGGTAAAGGTTCACCAGAAGCCAACCAGGACTTGGCCTATTCCCCTAGGTTAGGCAGGGATCCCGGTAAATCCGGAACCGGATCGTAGCCCCCCGGATGCCAGGGATGGCAACGACAGATACGCCGGATCCCTAGCCAGCCCCCCCGTAGCGCCCCGTAACGGCGCACCGCTTCTAGGGTGTACTGAGAACAGGTGGGAGAGTAGCGGCAAGCAGGAGGAAGCAAGGGCGAAATACCCACTTGATAGCCGCGAATCAGGGCAACAAAGCTGCGGGTCAACAGATCGGAGTGTTCCGTCATGGATAAACAGAGAGGAACTTGACTTTAGGGTAACCCTGCAACTTCTGCCTTGTCATGCGGACCTGCTCAAGGTCAATCCAGAGCAATTCCCCACCTTTCCAATTCGGTTACAATCAATCATAAAAGTTAGCACCTGAATTTTTTTAGGGTTCCTGCCTGGCGTTTGTTTCTTTTGGATCCCTGGGCGGCAGCAGGCTTTGAGTCCATTTTGTGTGAGGAGTCTCTGTGAGGGTATTTGGGCAACTACAACCTGCACAACGCCGCAATTTAAGCATCTTATTCATTGCCGGTTTACTTTTCTGGGCCAGCTTGTCCTCGCTCTTGCCCACTCTGCCTTTGTATGTCAAGGATGCTGGTGGTACAAGTCAGCAGGTTGGCTTGGTGATGGGGGCCTTCTCGATTGGGTTGCTGGCCCCCCGCCCTTGGTTGGGGCGTTTGGCGGATCGCCACAGCCGCCAAATCGTGTTGCTTATTGGTATGGGAGTGGTGGGGTTGGCCCCCCTGGGGTACTTGCTTTTTGATTGGATCCCTTGGATTGCCCTGGTGCGAGCTTTCCAAGGCATTAGCATTGCTGCTTTTGCCACCGGCTATGTGACCTTAGTGGTGGATTTCGCGCCAGAGGAAAAACGCGGGGAGATCCTCGGCTACATGAGTTTGGTCAATCCGATTGGTGCCGCCATTGGACCAGCCTTGGGAGGGTTTTTGCAAGAGTTTGCCGGCTATGGCCCGCTGTTTCTTTTCTCCGCTTTGCTGGGGTGGGTGGGTTTCCTCTGTACAAGGTTGGTGCGAGAACAACGGCGCCAGCAGCCGGGATCCCTGTCGGTAGATCCACCCTTCTGGACAGGGAGCCCTGGGGTACACTCCCTAATTCTGGTGATGTTTCTGGTGGGATTGGCATTTGGTACCCAAACCACTTTTGTTGCGCTGCTCATCCAGGAGACAGGGGTATCCCTGAATGCAGGGTTGTTCTACACGGCGGTGGCTTTTGCCAGCTTTGGGGTGCGCCTGTTAACCGGTTGGGCTTCCGATCGCTACGGGCGAGGTTTATTCATCTCCATGAGTTTAGCCACCTACGCTCTGGCAATGGGGATCCTCTTAGGCGCCAACAGCAGTGGTGCTTTTCTGCTGGCCGGAGTTGTGGTAGGAGCTGGCTTTGGCACCTTGATCCCGCTCATTTCCGCTCTGGTTGCCGATCGGTCTGGTCCAACGGAGCGAGGTCGCCTCTTTAGCCTGGTGATGTGTGGTTTCGACCTGGGCATTGGTTTGGGGGGGCCGGTCTTGGGTACCTTGGCAGTGGGAGCCAGCTATCGGTCCGTGTTCGGCTATTCAGTACTCCTTGCCTTGGCTGCGCTGGTGTGTTTTCTTGTTTTTTCCAACGGAGAACCGGCAGCTTCGCTGCGCTTTGCCCTAGGATTGGGTCCGGATCGATTTGACCGGCGGCAACCTGCCATTCCCCAACAGCCCCATGACTCTGTCCCTCTAGATAGCGAATCTTCTCCCTCGATTGTGGGCCAGCGCAGATAACCTTCTCTCCGAGAGTACCCTACCCATTTCTGGAAACTGACCCTATTCTTAGCCTTGTGATGTACAAAAACAAACTCTAGGCACTGCATATGAACGCAGGGCAGTGGGTGAGGCTGACCGGATCCCTGATTGTGGCCGCGCTTTTGGCTTGGGTAGAGACGACCTGGGCAAGAGTAACGGTACGGGTACAACTGGCCAACACCCACGCTCCTCTGACGGTCGGGGTTTCTGTCCCGGCTCAACTCACTGATGGTCGTGGTCAGATCCTGGCCGAGTTGCCCCCTATGCAAGGGTTTATGGCCCAACCCAGCCCCCGGGGGGTATATCTACGGGAGGTGGTTTCCCCCCTTTTGTTCATCAGGCCGCAAGCAGGTGGCATGGTGGCAGTGAATGGCCGCTGGTACGCTGGCGAGGTGCTCCTGATGGGCCATAACCAACTGATGGCTATCAATTACGTTGATCTCGAAGACTACGTAGCCAGCGTGGTAGATGCGGAAATGGGAGCCAGTTTCCTTCCCGAGGCCCTGAAGGCACAGGCGGTGGCAGCCCGCAGTTATGTGCTCTATCACCGCAATTCACAACGCTGGTTTGATGTATTTAGCGATACTCGCTCCCAGGTGTACCGGGGTCTATCGCAGCGGTCGGCAGCAGCGCTAGCAGCTACACAGGCTACACGGGGAGTGGTGATGGTGTACGGAGGGCAGTTCGTCAATGCCATGTACAGCGCCAGTAGCGGCGGTCAAACGGTTGGGGTGAGCGGGATCCCTTATTTATCGAGCTTGCCGGATGTCAGCCCCTATCCCAAGCATGGACATGGCATTGGCATGAGTCAGTGGGGGGCACAGGAGTTGGCCCGTCAAGGTTGGAATTACCGACAAATCTTAACCTATTACTACCGAGGGGTAAGCTTAGGGCGGCTGCCGGACTGAGCCAATCTCATCCCCCATCACCGCTGTCCAGGAGTAGCCTGAAGGTCATGATGGGTGGCAAACCCCGTTGAGATCATCACCACAGCATCACCACACCGGCCAGACAACCCGAAAACAAGTAGGGTCGAAAACAAGTAGGGTAGGAGTAAACCCCTACCCTACCTCAGCCGTTTCAAAGCAAGACTCTAGCCCCGATTACTTGCGATCAGGACCGCGCTTACCTGAAGCACTTTCTAGCTCGCGACCAAAGAGGGTCTGGTGCATCAGGCGGTAGACATCGGTATTGTCAAAAGATGTGCTGAACTTGCTTTGGAGTAAATCGGCATTCAAGCCCTGTGCCCGGGCCAAAATGCCCCCTGCCACATCAGGTGTGCCAGTCCAGGCCACAGCAAACTCCAGGCGGTTACCAAAAGCATCAGGCGCAGCCCGGAAGGGCTTGGTAGCCCGTCCTTCAATGCCATCAAGCAAATTGTTGAAGCCCTCTGCCCTATCATCGGTTGGGTTACCCGTTATGCCAGTTACCGTGCCGGCGGGCTTTTTAACCGGTGGTGGCGAGACCAATTGCAAGCCACCGGCATCACTGTCAGCAGCAGTCAAGATCAGGGTGTCAGCTACACGCCCTTGAAAAGCGCGGGCCACACCGATCAGCTCATCACTGTGCTTAAGAGCGGTCAGGGTACCGATGGCGTTGGCGTTGTTACCGAAGTTATCCACACTTTCTGGCTCAAAAACCGCCAAGAAAGGCTTACCTGCCTGGGCAGCACGGCGCTCCAGAATAATCAGCGCCATTTCGGCCATCTCTGCTACCGTGGGCGGATTGAAGCTAGGGGTATCGGGCTTGCCGCCGAAGAGAATAATCCGACCCTGGGGATCCTCAGGATTAACTCCTTCCCTAACCAAGCCTTCAGCAATTAAACGCTCTTCGGGGTAGTCATTAAAAATGTCATCAGCAGCAAACAGACCCAGGACACGCGGTGCTAGGTTGTCGTCTGCCTTGAGCTGGCTGAGCAATTGGTCAAACTCAGCACGGGTGCGAATAACGGTGTAGTCGTTATCAACGGCGTACTGAATCAGGTTCAAGTTATCCTTGCGCTGTGGACCATTACCCGTAACAGGGTCGGTATGGACATGGCAGCTAGGGGTGATTTCCGTTCCGCACTTGGGGGTGCCCTCCGGTAAGAAGTACATCTCACCGCCGCTTAGAATCACATCCGGTTTCTCATCTTTCTCATCAATACCAGGGCGCCCCTGTAGGATTTGGCGAACAATCTCCGAGAACTCATCCCGGTTGCCGACCTCCGCAAGGAAGACAGCTGTACCCGGCTCTGCTGCCTGGCCATCGTTCACCACTCCCACCGGGTGGCCATTGTTGCGGGCTTCACGCACAATGCTGCCGGGATAGCCGGAAAGAGAGACAAAAGGGCGTGCCTTCTCACGGTCGCCATCCAAACCAAAGCTGCCAGCTCCCTCCACCTTGTAGCCAAAAGCATGGGTGGTCGCACCACCATTGCTAGTACCGGTGAGACGATCAGCCATATGCCCCCGATAGACAGCCATAAAGGGGAGCTGATCCCACTCCAGCAAAGCATCCGGCCCCTTCCAATAGATGCGCGCTGCCGACCAGTGGTTCAGGCCAGAACCATCCGGGTGAATAAAGATAACATTGCCCGTCTGAGGTGTTTGAGCATTGCTAATCAGTGGCGTAATACCCGCCATCAGCAACGCTGCAGCTGGTGCAAGTCCAATCCAACGTTTCATTGCTCTCCCGTCCCGCATGAATTTGTTGCCGTTACGTCTGCCCGCTTAGCGAGCACACCCCTTGTAACTTCTGTAACCGCTATTCATTGAAGCTAAAGTAATTTAGTTAAGGTATATTTAAGATGCATTTAACGCTGAGCTAAAACTATTCTCCCTTACACTTGGTATTATCTTATAGATGTGATAGATAAAAATATATATATAAGAGAATATATGCCAAAAGACAGATATAAGCTTGACCTTTTGATCGTCACTGTTTAAGACTATAAACTTGAGACTATAAAGTATGCTCCTGGTGTTGTTTTATTCTTTTGGTAGTCATCTGACCAGTAAATAATTTCACCCAAGACGGCTTTCCCCAACTTACTAGAAAAGCTAAGGTAGCGCAGTATCCTTAAAAATGAGATCTGAGACTAGGGACAGAGATAATATTGCTAAAAAGAGCTATAGCTGTAACTCAGAAGAACAAAAGGGAGAGTTAGATTTAGATGAAGATGGTTCTCATGAATATACTTTTACTTTAATATACTTTGTTGCTCCTCTAGGTTCTCTTTCGGTTTATTTGATTTATTTCGGTTTAGCTGGTGAACAACTGGTAGGCTGATCTTGTGGGTGTTGAGACCACAATCAAGTTACAGCACAGTAAAGTTACAGTAAAACTGCACATGTAAGGCTCCTAGATAGATATCAAATCTGAAGTCGCTTTTGCTCTATTTTGTAGATCATCGATCTTTCTCTCAATATCTGAAAGAATAGCATCATACTTACTACCCGACTGAACAGTCTTAGGGATCCCTGTTGAATGTAGAGCTTCAAGGTTTACTTTCGAGTTTAATTGTGTAGGGTGATGTAGAGCCTGAGTCACAACTGAATTGCCGGCGTGGCTTGTGGGTTGTTGAGTCTTAGCCAAGCGAAGAATATCTTGCCTCAAGTGATTTCGTTTTTTCTGAAGCTGCTCAACTGTCGCCAAACTCTCTTTGAGGCATTCGATAAGCTTTTGTCTTTTGGTTTGTAGATCTTGAACTGAGTTTCTCAGAGTTTGCTCCTCTTCTTGTAGCGTTATAAGTAACTGTCTTTGGGATTCTATCTCGGATGCCAATTCAATTGGCTTGGGTTTTCGTTCTGGGTTTTGCTGATCTTGTTGCAGGTGGAGGGTAACTTGGAGATCTGTTAGTGCTTTTTGTAGTTGTTGCAGGATTAAGGCGTTGACTTTGTTCTGATTTTGATGGTCTAAAGATTGCTCCAGAAGCCTGACTCGCGCCCTGGCCTCTTCCACGGACAAAGCAGAGGCTACATAGCCGGTCATGCCTGTAGCTAAGCCGGCCGCTCCCGCCTGCAGCAGAGATCCCCCTGTCCCCAAGCTACTAATGGCTACAACAGCCCCGGCCAGCGTCGGAAAAGCCTTGATCCAAATCTGTTGTGGAGGTAGCATAGCTGCTTTGAGATTGAGACAGGTAAGTTATTCTAACTCTAGCACCTGTCTTTAGTATATCGTATAAGTTACTCTCAATCATTATTGAAGAATAAAAGGGATCTTGATTTTGACTGACTTACTGGGAATAGCTGATGGATTTTTGCCACCTAAAGTGGATCTGAGCAGCTGGAGCCTTGAGGAGAAGCTGGGACAACTGTTTTGGGTTTATTTCGAAGGCTCAGAACTTTCGCCGGCGCTGGAGGAAATGATTCAGGACTACCATGTGGGCGGCTTTATTTTCTACTCGGTTGCCGGCAATATCCAAACCCCACCTCAGGTGGCGCAGCTTATTGCTTCTATGCAGGAGCGAAGCCGCATCCCGCTGTGGATAGGTATTGACCAAGAGGGGGGGCCGGTGGTGCGCCTCACGGAGGGAGTAACGGTTTTCCCTAGCGCTATGGCGGTAGCAGCAGCGGGATCCCTTGCCGATGCGCAAGCTATGGCCTGTACTTTGGGAATGGAGCTAAAAAGTTTGGGGTTTAACCTGAACTTTACCCCTGTGGTGGATGTAAACAGCAACCCCTACAACCCCATTATCGGCATCCGCGCCTTTGGCTCTCACCCCAGACAGGTGGCGGACTACGGTTTGGCAATGCTGCGGGGTTACCAACAGGCTGGGATCCTCTGTACTCCGAAGCACTTTCCCGGCCATGGGGATACCTATATTGATTCCCATTTGGGGTTGCCGCGGGTGGATCGCCCCCTAGCTGAGTTGCAGGCCAGAGAGCTGTACCCCTTTCAAGCTCTGATTGAGGCGGGGGCAGAGGCCATTATGACCGCTCATGTGGTGATGCCGGCTTTGGGATCCAACCACCCGGCCACTCTAGCCCCCGAGATCCTCACGGGTTGGTTGTGCCAAAGATTGGGATTTCAGGGGCTGATCTGTACGGATTCTCTAACCATGGGGGCAATTGCCCAAAATTACGGGATCCCGCAGGCGGCAGAACTGGCCTTCCAAGCTGGGGCCGATATTCTCCTGTTTGGAGCGGATCCCGGCTCTAGCCCGGCAATCCAAAAGGCAGCCTATGCCCACCTCTTGCAAGGGTTGCGCAGCGAACGTCTTTCTTGGCAGCAACTGGATCGCTCGCTGCGGAAAATCCTAGCCCTTAAGGCTCGCTACCGAGTTGGATCCCTGCCCCAGGCCAACCCTGTTACCGGCCCCAACCCTCAGGCTCTTGCTCGGCGTATTGCCCAAGCCAGCATTACCCTGCTCAAGGGATCCCTGCCCCCTTTGGTAGCCGATCCGTTGTTGATTACCCCTGTCCCTAGCCTAGGGGAGCTGCTCAAACAGGTTTTGCCTACTGCCCAAGTTCTTCCCATCAGCCCACAGCCCACCCCTGAGGATTGGGCAACAGCTCTGCAAAGGGCAAAAAGAGCCCCTCAGATCCTGGTCGGATCCCTGGATTTGTTTCGGCATCCTGCTCAAGTCCAATTGTTCAAGGCCCTGCCAGGGGAAAAGGTCATCGGTTTGGCCTTAGGATCCCCTTACGATGAGACCTTTCTGCCCCAGATTCCTGTTTATCTGGCCTGCTACGGTACAACCCCTGTTTCCCTGGCAGCTTTGCTAGAGGTTCTCCTGGGTCGGATCCCACCCCAGGGATGCTTACCGGTTTAACTGAGTCGGCGGGCAGCCGCGCGCTCTGTCTAGCGTCGGGATGAAAGCCCTAACAAATGAGTTGCTGGCTCGAGATGGGGCGGCATCCGTACAACTAACTGGCTACTGGCAGATGCTTTGATGGGTGGGAAGTAAACCGCTGCCTGGTCAACGCTTGCCCGCTGGGGGTCAGTATTGCTGAACTGCGGGAACAGCCCAACTCCCTCTTTCCAGGTCACATCCTGGGAATCTCCTGAGATTTGGGATCCCGAAATTGCACCTTGCGTAGCAAGCTAAACAAGCTACAGCTGACAGGTGCGGCGATTTCGCTCCAGCTCCGGCTCGATCCAGGAGAGGGCAAAGTGGCTAACACAAGGCAATTGCGGTAAGCGACGGGCCAATTCTGCTATTTGTACTTCCAGAGGGGGGCGTTGGCGTTGAGATTGCCCCCACAAGCCGGCGATGGCCGGACAAACAAATGTGTTAGGAGAGGCCACAGTCAAGACCCGCTCCACTTGCTGCACCACACAAGAGGCATCTTCACATTTGGCATAGGCCATCGGGTGCCATTCCATCGTTGGGTTAAAACGATCCCAGGGTTGCAGACGGGAGTCAAAACCTTCCCCCACCTGCTGGTTGCCATCTGGGAAAAAGACTGCTCCTGCCGGGATCCCATGAGCTTGCACCAGATTAGCCGCCTGATTCAGGTACTCCAGCACCCCCTGGCGGGCAAAGTCAAGGCTGAGCAGCCAAAGCTCCTGTTGCCAGCGTTCCTGTCGGGTTGCTGCGTTGGCTGTGGGGGTGGGGGAGGGGGTAGGTTCTGCCTCTTCAAGGAAATTTTCTAAATCTTCAGGTTGTGTATCCCCGTGCTCCGCTTCTAGATCGGGATCTCTTGATGGTGCTAGGTCGGGTTCTCCCTCTGTATCTACCAAGTTGATCGACGTAGCTTGAGCAGGGGCCCTCCCATTTAACCCCTGCAGAGCAAGGGCTGATTCCTGAGATGGGATCCCTTGCCAGTTAGGATTGGGGTCCCCTGGCCGGCGCCAGCGGGGCTCTTCCCCATAGAGGGCATCCAGCTGCAAAACATCACTTACCGTTACATACCCCTGAGCCAAATAGCGTTCCAACAACACCCGACCCGCCGGATTTTCCGCCAAATCCAGGTAGGCTTGTCGGGCTGCCTCTCCATAGATCCACAGATCCTTAACAGTAGTAGCCAAACTGGCCCCACCTGAGCCGCGCGGGTAGCGAATGTAGTCAAAGAGGACACCGTCCGGTTGTCGTCGCAGCAGCCGTGTGATTAAGGCAGCAAAATCTGCTCGGGCTTGCGGGTGAAAAGGATCCACAAAAACTTCATCCGGGCTGCCCAGATCCTCCAATTTGGCCGTGGTGGGATCCCAGACGGTGGTCATACCGCGCCCATTGCGGGCCAGTACTGCTTGTCGATCCGCCCGTTGCCCGTAGTTATACCCCAAGTTGAGGGAAAACACCCAGGCATAGGCTGATAGCCCCCGCTGCCGCGCTGCCTTCAGGGCCAGCTGCAGGAGATCAGCATTGGGTTGAATGCTGGGCGCTATTCCCGTCTCACCTGGAAAATCCAACTCAGGCAAAATGGAGCGGCCATCGTAGAAGGTTTCGATAAAGACGCGGTTATAGCCCAAGTTCACCACCTGATCAAACACCTGATCCAACACACCTGCATTGGCATCACAGGGATGAAGGCGGACCCAAATGGCTTGGATCTGAGGCCAACGTTGGCTACGGCAGCTGATCAAGGCAGCGCGATGGTCGGCCAAGATTTGGGTGTACTCCGCCCAGGCTTGATCCGATTGGCCGGCCTGTTGGCGCCGTTGTGCTTTGCGAGCTACCTCTGCCGGTGGTTGCTGGCAAAAAGCATTGAGGCTAGCCGTAGTTGGGGGTTCTTGAAGGCTTTTTTGAGAGGAAGAACCAGGGTTCTGAAACAAGAAATGGCCCGGCTTGAACAACTGGGCGTAAGCCGCACCGCTGAGAAGCAACACCACCCCCGTTAGCACCCCCCCCATCCAGCGGATTGCTTGCTTGTGCTGCAGACCCAATTCCCTCCACCTCCGGCGGAAATGACTCCAATCATTGTAGTTAGGGGAGGACAGGTTTCTCTGGGGGTAGAGGCGCAAATTTCAAAGGGCGGTGTGCCCCACCTTGCAGAGTCAGGAGCGGCTAGCAGGGAACCCACCTGTTCAAGAAGCTCTCAAAACACTCAGCAAAGATCAAAAGCTCCTTCCAAATAGTCAACCACAGTGTAGTCGGTTCCCTCTTCAGATACTTGACTTTCCACCAGAGCAACATCAAAGCGGCAAGACCATTCAGAAAGATGAGGGTGTTGGCTCAAAAAGGCTTGGGCAGCCCGGATCAAGCGTTGCTGCTTGCGGAGGCTAATGGCCAAAAGTCCCCTCTCATCCCAGCTCCTGCGGCTGCGGGTTTTCACCTCTACAAACGCCAGTACATCTGCCCTGGTAGCCACCAGATCCAACTCCCCCCAACGACAGCGCCACCGCTGAGCCAGGATCTGCCAGCCTTGCTGAGCTAGGTATTGCCGCACCCAGCTCTCGCCAGCATCACCGGTCTGCTGAGGGGAGATTCGTTTGGCCAAAGGATCCACACCGTTGCCAAGAGCCCAGCATTAGTGGGCGGAACCGTTACCATGGTACTTGTCGGTGTTGTAGAAGCCGTTACGGGTACCAAAGTAAAAAGCTGCTAAAGAGAGCACAACCGCAACTCCCACCACAATTAACTTTGCATCCATGCGGTTTCCTCCATAATCCTGACCATGATAGCCTGTCTGCTGCTTGGGTGATGGGAGTAAAAGTCAGGTTAGATTCAGTTCAGCTGGCAGTGAATGGCACCCTGATGTGCGGTTTGGCCTTCAACGGGAACTTGACTCAAATCAGCGCCACATTTCTGTGAAAATTTGTGAAAAGCCCAAACAGCCCCCTGTTACTGACTTTGGTCAATTGCGGATATTCATCCAGCTAGGGTGCGGGTGAGCCAAGGGGGAGTGGCTATTGCTCTGGAAATCCAGGAAATTCCTGCTCCCGGGTTAAGTCAGTTGCTTCTGCAAGAACCCCCCCAGCAGGACCCATTCTGTTGTCGGATGAGGGGAAGTTTCAGGGATCCTAGCAGAGCCGTATCTGTGCCAAGGGCAAGTGGAAATTACAGCTTGGGGAGGTTAGCAAGCTTACATGGAAGCCTAAAAAACCTTAATTTGTTCGGTGATAGGAGGAGCCCGAATATAAGTACAGATAGTCGGAAATAAGGATCTACACCAACTTCTTACGCAAGAAACTGCTCAAGGTATCGACCACAATGACAAAGGCAACAATGACCAGCAAAATCGTCGAGATTTCCTCCCAACGGCGAAACTGAATGCGCTGCACCAAAAGCACCCCTATGCCGCCTGCTCCTACCAAACCCAGGGTGGCAGAAGAGCGCAAGTTCACCTCAAAACGATAGAGCACCGTCGAGAGAAACTCGGGTAAGACCTGTGGGATAACCGCGTAGCGAAAAACATGTAGACGGGAAGCCCCTGTTGCCAGTAGTGCTTCACTTGGCCCCGGATCAATCCCTTCGATAATATCGGCAAAGACCTTACCTAAAAAACCAATGGAGTTAATCCCGACCGCCATGATTCCAGCCAATTGTCCTGGACCCAAGGAGGAAACAAAAATAATCCCCAACAGCAACTCAGGAAAAGTGCGAATTGCAGCTAAAAAAGCTTTGCCAGGAGCAGCTAAAGAGGGGGATCCCATTAAGTTGCTGGCAGCCAAAAATGAAAGCGGAAAGGAGAGAATACCGCCGATGGTGGTACCCACCACAGCCATGTTAAAGGATTCAAACATCCGCTGCACAGCCAAGTTGAAAACCGCTCCCGATGGCCGACTGAACCCTCGCAGCAGAGGGGGTAAATTGCGCTGCACGCCGCTCACGACCCGGTTCCAATCGATGGAGATATTAAGCAGACACAGGGCCATCAGAACCAACAGAGTCAGTAGAATCATCCCCAATACCCGTCTGGCCCAACGTACTTGTGGCGGTGGCTGCGGGATCCGTATTTCATCTAGAGCAATATCCACAGGAAGGTTTGGAAAGCTTCTTGGACATTTTGCTACACCCGCTAGGGATCCTGCTAGGGTGTTGGCCATCAATTTGCCTGGGGCAGCCACAGCAGGATCTTGACCAGAGGTTGTGATGGAAAGTATGAAGTCTGATTTGCAAACAAGAGGTTCAGGTGGCAGGGAAGGAACTCCGTCCCACAAACGGATGTTTCTGTTTCAGTTTCGCCCCTACCGCTGCCCTTTTCGGCAACCTTTGCGCACCCACCACGGCCTTTGGTCGGTACGGGAAGGGATCCTGATTCGTCTGACCCACCTCGACACCGGCCTCGACGGCTACGGAGAAATTGCCCCCATTCCTTGGTTCGGCAGCGAAACGTTGGCAGAAGCCCTGCAGTTTTGCCAGCAGCTAACCTCCTCTATTTCGGAAGCCCAGATATTGGCAATCCCAGAGGAGTTATCTGCCTGTCGCTTTGGTTTGGAATCGGCTTGGTTAGCCTGCCAAGAGACCCACTTCTTTCACGCCGATCTTTCCCACCTCTCCTTCTGTTACCTGTTGGGAGCAGATGCCGGCTCCCTACCACCCTACCCCAGGGTGTACAAGCGGAAAATCGGTGTTGCCCCCATCGAACAAGAATGGGCAGAGATCAAGCTGTTGTTGGAGCAACTACCCCGCGGATCCCGCCTGCGCCTGGATGCCAATGGAGGGCTAACGCTGGCGGAGGCTAAACAATGGCTAGCCAACTGTGATGCCCTCAACCGAGATCTTCCGGGGACAGTGGAATGGATTGAGCAGCCCCTTCCCCCCACACAGCATTCCTACCTGTTTCAACTCAGCCAAACGTACCAAACCCCGATTGCTTTGGATGAATCTGTAGCCCAGTTGCAGCAACTGCAACAGCTGCACCGCTCTGGTTGGAGAGGGATCCTGGTGGTGAAACCGGCCCTGATGGGTTCTTGTCTGGCTCTGCAAGATTACCTAGAGCAGCAGCACCCTCCGCTGGATGTGGTGTTTTCTTCCGCCTTAGAAACCCCGATTGGCGCTTGGCAGGGTATGGTTTGGGCGGGATCCCTGCAACCCAAAACTGCTTACCCAAGAGCTGTGGGTTGGGGAGTTGGGCAATGTTTTTCAGGATGGGATCCCGTCCGGTTAGTAACCGCCTCCCCGGCCGAGCGAGCGGCCTTGATGCAAAAGGTTTGGCAGACCTGGAGCTAAGCTAACCGGGATCGGGTGAGCTCCGGCCATTTTCCGGCCATTTAGACGGTGGCAGGCTCCTTGGCGGTTTCCTGGCGCAGATAAGCCTGAATGAAGTGCATCAACTCACCGGGTTCCCCTGCCATGAAGGCATCGACATTGTAAGTTTCGGCATTGGTACGGTGATCCTTGATCAGCTTGTAGGGATCAAACGTGTAGGTGCGGATACGTCCCCCAAACCCTTGGGTAACAATACCACCGCGAATTTCTGCTAATTTTTGGCGGCGTTTTTCCTCCTCAATTTCGATGAGTTTTGCCTTCAAGATTTGTATGGCCCGCTCCTTGTTTTGCAGTTGCGAGCGTTCCTCCGTGCAGCGCACAGCAATTCCGGTGGGTTTGTGGATTACCCGCACCGCCGTTTCCACCTTGTTCACGTTTTGCCCACCTGCGCCGCCGGAACGGGAGGTTTCAAACTCCAGATCCTCCATTCTCAGTTCGTACTCATTTTCGGCTTCCAAAATTGGCATAACTTCAACCCCGGCAAAACTGGTTTGGCGTTTGCCATTGGCATTAAAGGGGCTGATGCGCTCCATGCGGTGGTTACCCTTTTCTGCCGAGAGATAGCCATAGGCATAGGGCCCCTCGATGATCAAGGTGGCGGATTTAATCCCGGCCTCCGCACCCTCGGAGTACTCCGACAGGCTCACCTTGTACCCTTGGTTTTCGGCCCAACGGCTATACATCTTCAGGAGCATCTCCGCCCAATCCTGAGCATCGGTTCCCCCTGCCCCTGCTGTGATGGTGAGGATGGCACCATTTTTGTCATAGGGGCCAGACAGCAACTGTTGCAGCTCCCATTGGCTGAGTTCCTGCTCTATTTTGGCTAGGGATGCTTCAGTTTCTGCCCACAGATCCGGGTCAGGTTCCTCCTGCAGCAGCTCCAGGGCGCTGGCGGCATCCTCAAGGCGGTCTTTCCAGCGGTGCACCTGATCCCAAGAAGCTTTGAGGCTATTCAGTTGTTGCATCTGTTTGCGGGCCGCCTCCGTATCGTTCCAAAACTCCGGCTGGGAGGCCTCCTGCTCCAAGATGGCAATTTGTTGCTCTAGGTTGGGCAGGTCAAAGATAGTCCTGAGCATTGCCCAGGCGTAAGGTCAGCGATTCCAGGTTGCGTCTGAGATCAGCCAGTTCCATCGTGGGTCACGTTTCCGACTCTCTAGCTTTGGGATCCCATCCTAACCCCTAGATGCAGCCACTGGATTGGTTCTCGGAAAACTCAAACCTGGGTTTCGGTTACCCGAAAATCCACACAACTTCAAAATCACAGCCGATATTTGCCTATTCATCTCTGATCCTGAGCAGCCGTACTGAAGCGGAAAGGTATTCCAAGGTGGGCACTGCGGGTGGGAAGGAAAAAACAATTGCTGCAAGGAGACGCCAGTAACCCGCAATGGGGGGCTACTGCGAGCCTGTAGAAAGCCTGTGCCGTACTGCCTAAGCAGTCAGCGTCGGGAAGACGTTACACAGATAGGGTGCTTGGCAAGCTGCGGGGCAGCCAGGGTAAAGCATCAGCCTCGGCGGACGTCACTCTGCTTGTGCAGGAGCTTTGTGCAGGAGCTAGGACCAGAAGCTGGAACCCTAGTGCAAGTAGGTGTAAGCCCGCAGGTTGTCCTCAAAGTGCCGCTGCAAAGAGCGTGCCTCCGACAAGCTGATTTGCCCCTGCTGTAAAGCGGCTTCGGTGGCATGATGGATGGCTTCCACCAGATCCTCACTGTTGTACTGCACCCAACTGAGTACCTCGCTGATTGTGTCCCCTTTAATCACCTGAGACACATGGTATCCACCAGGGCGGGAGCGGATATGGACAGCGTTGGTATCCCCAAATAGGTTGTGCAGATCCCCCAAGATCTCTTGGTAAGCACCTCCTAAAAATACCCCCAATAGGTAAGGCTCCCCATCGGGATTGTGTAGGGGCAAGACGGAAGTAATCTGTCCATCGTCACCGAAAAAGCGGTTGATCTTGCCATCACTGTCGCAGGTGAGGTCCGCCAAGGTAGCCCATTGGCGTGGTTCTTCATCGAGGCGGTGAATCGGCATGATCGGGAAGACCTGATCAATAGCCCAGCTATCCGGTAAAGACTGGAACAAAGAGAAATTGCCGTAGTAGATGCTAGCTAACATCTCGTCCAGATCCAGAAGATCCACAGAAACCGGATGCCCTGCCTGGTGCTGCTCGTAGGCCAAGGTGCAAATCTTGTCGGAGCAATTCCAAAACAGCCGCTCCACTTGAGCCCGCTCCTGCAAGCTCAGGGATCCCTCTGTGAACTGGCGCAGGGCAGCCTCTTTCAGCTCTTGGCAGCGGCGATAATCGGCAGTCAGGGTCTCCGGCTGAATCTCAGAGTAGAGCTGGTTTAGCTTTTGGATAACCTCAGCATCGGAGGTGATCTCCGTAGGCATTGGGTAGGGGCTGGCAGCGTTGATATCCTGCACGTCAAAGACCAAGACCGACTGATGAGACATCAAAGCCCGCCCACTTTCGGTTACCAAAACGGGTGGCTGGATCCCATACGGCTCAAGGGCAGTCAATACTGTCTGCACTACAGTGGCAGCATAGTCCTCCAGGCTATAGCTTTGGGAAGAAGGGTTGGTGGACTGGGATCCGTCGTAATCAATGCCCAACCCACCCCCAATATCCAGGTAACCCATGGGGGCACCCAGCTTCACCAGCTCAATGTAAATCTGGCTGGCTTCCCGTACCGCCCGCCCATGTACACTCACCATTGAGATTTGCGAACCGATGTGGTAGTGCAACAGTCGCAGGCAATGCAGCTTACCGGCTCCCCGCAACCGCTCCACCACCTGCAAAATATCCGTAGCTGTCAGGCCAAATTTAGCTCGATCCCCGGCGGAACTCCCCCAGCGCCCAATCCCTTGTGCTGACAGCTTGGCCCGTACCCCCAAAATTGGGTCAATCCCCAGTTTCTCGGCAGCTTCTAGAACCAATTCCAGCTCCTGCAACCGCTCCAGGACAATGATCGGGGTGCGCCCCAACCGCTGTGCCAAGAGGGCTGTTTCCATAAAGTCACGGTCTTTGTAGCCGTTGCACACCAGCAACGCCTCAGGGGTATCCAGAAGCGCTAAGGCAATCAATAGCTCCGGCTTGGAGCCCGCTTCTAGGCCGAAATGATAGGGGCGGCCTTGGTTCACCACTTCCTCAACCAAGTGGCGCTGCTGATTCACCTTAACCGGATAAACCCCGCGATAAACATTCGGGTAACCCAAGCGCTCAATCGCCTGCTCAAAGCTGCCACAAATGCGCCGCATCCGATCCGCCACAATTTCCGGAAACCGGATCAGCAGCGGCAACTGCAGACCGCGAGCGACCAAGTCCATGACCAATTGGTGCAAGTCAATACCTGACTCCTGCTGCATGCCCTGCGGGGTTACCTCCACATGACCGGCGGCGTTGATACGAAAGTAGGGATCCCCCCAACCTGAGATGCGATAGAGCTTTTCGCTGTCTCGCAGTGTCCAGGGAGAACGAGTCAAAGTCGGCATAGTAGTCCCCCAGATACCGAGATGTGAACAGCGCAGGATTTCTGCACAGAAACTACAATTTACTGCCTTTTTCTGGAATACGTCAAGATTTTTCCTGAGAAGAGCCATTCACAGCCAAAACCGGCTAAGCCTTGCCAGGTAAGGCATTGGCTCAGGTATTCCGGCACACTTGAGTCAATATCAAACTTCTACAAGCTCTTTTTTGCTCGTTTTATCTTTTATTTTCTCAGAAATGCTCTATCTTTCGTGTTGCTGTCACTGGCTTGGTTTGGATCCCAACTTTTACCCCCCAGGGCAGCCCATCCTGACAGAAAAGGACAGATCGATGGGACTTGAGGGCCACTGGGGTTGCCCTCCCAGGTGCCGAGAAGGGGAATTAACCGCAACTTAATGTGACAGGTGTAAAGTAGCAAGGCTAACCAAGACCACAATCTGAGGAGCTTCTGGAGGATGTTGAAGAGGACAATTGTGGGATCCCTGGTGTTGAGCCTAGGATTGAGCAGCCTGGCTGTGGCTCAGGCCGGCGCTGCAGTCAAGGGTGAGTTGATCGCTACCCTGGAAGGCTTGGGGGGAGCCGAGATGCTGGCGGTTTCCAAGGATGGGGCCTTCACCGTAGTTGCCGGTAGCACCACCGTCACCCTGGTGGATATTGCTGATGACGGTCTCTCTGTGCGGGGTACCTATGAGCTGGAAGATACCTTCCTGCCGGAAAACTCGACAGCAGCAGAGTTTACCGGTGTGGCCATCAGCCCGGACGGCACCTTTGCCCTAGTTGCCGTTAAAGATGACGACAAGGCCAACCTAGACACCTTTGATGAGGTACCCGGCAAAGTTTTGGCCCTCTCTTTACCGGATCTCAAAGTAATTGGCCAAGTTCAGGTGGGACGGGGCCCGGATTCAGTCGCCATTGCCCCCAACGGTCAGTTTGCCGTGGTAGCCAACGAAGATGAAGAAAACGAAGAGGATCTCACCAACCTAGAAAACCGCCCCGGTACCCTCTCCATCATCGACTTGCGCAACGGGCCAACCCTGATGAGCCAAGTGGAAATTCCCATTCCACCGGAAGGGATCCCGTTTTTCCCTCATGATCCACAGCCGGAAACAGTGCGCATCGCCCCCGACAACTCCTTTATCGTGGCGACGTTACAGGAAAACAATGCCATTGCCCGCGTTGAGGTTCCTGCCAAATTGCCCACCCCCTTGCGAGCAGATGCCTTTACCGTCACCAACTTCGACGCCGGGATCCGCACCGGTTCAGGACTGACCCAAGACAAAGTTGGGGAGGGCAAGTGTCGTTCTAGTGCCTACGATCTGACTGCTCGTCAGGAGTTTACCTCCGCCCGCGAACCGGATGGCATCGCCATTACCCCTGATGGCCGTTACCTGGTTACAGCGGATGAAGATAACCTCACCGCCGTCAACAAGCAAACCCATGGGGAGGTACCCCTCAGTCGTCACGGCAGCCGCAGCATCAGTGTTTACGATGCCAAAACAGGAGCACTGCTAGGAGATAGCGGTGACAGCATTGAGGAGGCGATCATTGCTGCTCAGTTGCCGATGCGCTGCAACAGTAAAGGCCCAGAGCCAGAGGTGGTGAGCGTGGGTGAGGTGAATGGACGTACCTTGGCTTTTGTGGCCATTGAACGCTCCGATGCCATCACCATCCACGACATCACCGACCCGGCCAACATCCAGCTTCTGGATAGCGTGATCCTCAACCCCGGCATCGTCGGGCAAGACAAAGCGGCTGAGCTGGAGCCGGAAGGGATTGAGTTTATCCCTGAGCGCAACTTGGTGGTGATCTCGAACCCCAAAAACAACAGTCTTAGCCTGGTAGGTATTACGGTGGAATAAAACGGCTTGACATCTCCAGGAACCCAAGTCAAGGATCGGGGCGGTGCTCTCGGAGAACTTAACCATGGCCCAACTGCCCCGTTTCCGTCGCCGCGATTTGTTGCTCTCTCTGCTGGCCACCACAACCCTAAGCGCCTGTCAGAGGGGAGGATCCCGTTCTAACCAGTCCGGAAATCCCTTTGTGCGCTCTAGCCAAGAGTTCCTGCTGATCAACGGGGCAGGCTCCACCTTCGCAGCCCCCCTTTACCTACGCTGGTTTTCCGACTACCGCCAGGTGGATCCGCAGCTAGAGATCAACTATCAGCCGGTGGGCAGTGCCGCCGGGATCCGTCAATTTATCGACAATACCCTGGATTTTGCCGCCAGTGATGTAGCCATCAGCGATGCCGAGATAGCCGAAGTGAAACGGGGGGTGGTGATGATCCCGATGACAGCCGGCAGCATTACTATCGGCTACAACCTACCGGGAGTCCCCTCCGGGCTAAAGCTCTCCCGTTCTGTGTTGGTGGATATCTTCCGCGGTCGCATCACCGCCTGGCGGGATCCCCGCATTTTGGCTCTCAACCCCGACCTGGAGATTCCCGATTTACCCATTGACGTCTGCTACCGCTCCGACGGCAGTGGCACCACCGATACCTTTACCCGCCACTTGAACGCCATCGACCCCTCCTGGGGAGCGGAAATTGGGGTTGGCATGTCCCTGGAGTGGCCGGTTGGCATTGGGGTCAAGGGCAACGAAGGCATGAGCGCCCAGATGCTCCTCAGTGAAGGGGTGATCGGCTATGTGGAATTCGTCTATGCCCGCGATCTGAATCTAACTGTAGCAGCTCTGGAAAACCAAGCCGGTCAGTACATTTTACCCACCTTAGAATCGGCAGCCATAGCCCTGAGCGAGGTGGAGCTGCCTGAGAACCTGCGGGCCTTCATCCCGGATCCGGTTGGGATAGACGCTTACCCAATTGTTACTTACAGCTGGATTTTGACCTACCGCCAGTACCCCAACCCTGCCATGGCCGAAGCCCTGCGGGCGGTGCTGAGCTGGGGCCTCACCGAAGGACAAGCCCTGGCAGAGGAACTGGGCTACCTTCCCCTGGAGCAATCAGTGGTAGAGCGGGGGTTGGCAGCCCTGGAGCAAATTCAGGTTTGATAGCTTCCCGGCACTCGTGGTCGGAAACCCTTTTCCACAGGTGCGGAGATCCGTAACTAGAGCGCAACCAACAGACCAGAAATGGGCGGCATTCTCGCCCTAGTCGAGATCCCAGACTGGCTAGGATCAATCCAGTCAACGGTTAAATCATTCCATGAATTGGCTGCCCAAGCCACTTCACAAAGGCGGATGGGCTAGCGGCGGTAACCGGAGCGATATATCAAGAGGAGAACAGGAAGCCGATGGGAAAAGTCGTAGGAATTGACCTGGGCACAACCAACTCGGTTGTCGCCGTAATGGAAGGTGGTGTCCCCACCGTTATTGCCAACGCTGAGGGTACCCGCACCACGCCCTCAGTGGTTGCTTTCACCAAAGATGGGGAGCGGCTGGTGGGCCAAATGGCCCGTCGTCAGGCGGTACTCAACCCTGAAAACACCTTTTACTCGGTGAAGCGATTCATCGGGCGTAAGTACGATGAGTTGAATGCTGACTCTAAGCGGGTTTCCTATCGCGTACAGCGGGATGAGCGCGGCAACGTGAAGCTGTTTGCTCCCCGTCTGAACAAAGAGTTTGCCCCAGAAGAGATCTCAGCCATGGTGCTGCGCAAGTTGGCAGATGATGCCAGCCGCTACCTGGGTCAACCTGTCACCCAAGCAGTCATCACAGTACCCGCTTACTTCAACGATTCCCAACGGCAGGCCACCAAAGATGCCGGGAAGATCGCTGGGTTAGAGGTGCTGCGCATTATCAACGAGCCGACAGCTGCCTCCTTGGCTTATGGCTTGGATAAGCGCAACAACGAAACCATCCTGGTCTTCGACTTGGGTGGTGGCACCTTCGATGTGTCGGTGCTGGAGGTAGGCGATGGCGTCTTCGAAGTGAAAGCTACTAGCGGTGACACTCAACTAGGGGGCGATGACTTCGACAAGAAGATCGTGGACTGGATGGCCGACCAGTTCAAACAGATGGAAGGGATCGATCTGCGCAACGATCGTCAGGCTCTACAACGGCTGACGGAAGCTGCCGAGAAAGCCAAAATTGAGCTCTCCAGCGTTTCTGAAACCACCATCAACCTCCCCTTTATCACTGCGACTGCCGACGGGCCGAAACACCTGGAGCTAAAACTTTCCCGTGCCCAGTTTGAAAACATCTGTGCTGATCTGTTTGAACGCTGCAAAGCCCCGGTTGAGCAGGCACTACGGGATGCCAAGCTGACCAAGGCCGACATTAACGAAGTGGTCTTGGTGGGGGGGTCCACCCGGATCCCGGCGGTAAAACGACTGGTGAAGGAGCTGTTGGGTAAGGAGCCCAACGAAAGTGTTAACCCGGATGAGGTCGTGGCGGTAGGGGCTGCCATTCAAGCGGGTGTACTGGCCGGTGAAGTGAAGGATGTACTGTTGCTGGATGTGACGCCGCTATCTTTGGGTGTAGAAACCCTAGGCGGTGTAGCCACCAAGCTGATTCCCCGCAACACCACCGTACCCACCCGTAAGTCGGAAATCTTCTCCACCGCTGAAGATGGGCAAACCTCCGTGGAAATCCACGTGGTACAGGGGGAACGGGAGATGGCCCGCGACAACAAATCCTTGGGTCGCTTCAAGCTAGATGGGATCCCACCGGCTCCCCGGGGCGTGCCCCAAATTGAGGTCACCTTTGACATCGACGCCAACGGTATCTTGAAAGTGACCGCCAAGGACAAAGGCAGCGGCAAGGAGCAGAGCATCTCCATTACCGGAGCCTCTACTCTCGACAGCAAAGAAGTAGAGCGCATGATTGCAGAAGCGGAGAAATTCGCTGCAGAAGACCGGCAACGGCGGGAGAAAATCGAGCGGCGCAACAAGGCCGATTCCTTGGCTTACCAAGCGGAGCGGCAGTTGAAGGAGCTAGGCGATAAGATCCCTGCTGACAAGCGCAGCAATCTGGAAACCCTAATCCGAGAACTGCGCGATGCCATCCAACGGGAGGACGACAGCGCCATCCAAAGCAAGGAAACCGCCCTGCAAGAGGCTCTCTATGCCATGAGTAGTGAGCTTTACCAGCAGCCCGGTGCGGGCTCTAGCCCGGATGGAAATGTTAAAAGTGCTACTGGTGGAAGTGACGATGTCATCGATGCTGACTTCACCGAAACCAAGTAGATAGACCCTCAGGGATCCATCCACAGGTGGGTGGATCCTTTTCCTAACCAGAGCCTTGATAGGGGGAAGAGACTGGGTAGGCAATTAGGTCTAACCCGGCTTCTTCTCTTTATCTTGAATGTCATCTTAGCTGCCTGTTAGGTTAGGGGATCCTCCCTTGACGAGCGCAGCAGATCCTGAGGCTCTCCTTTCCATGCCGACTCACCTGCCAATGCCTCCATGCAAAACTTCAAGGACTACTACAAGATTTTGGGGGTCAGCAAAACGGCCACACCCGATGAGGTCAAGCAAGCCTTTCGGCGTTTAGCCCGGAAGTATCACCCGGATGTCAATCCTGGAGATAAGACGGCTGAAGAGAAATTCAAAGACATCAACGAAGCCTACGAAGTTCTCTCGGATCCGGGCAAGCGCAAGCAGTACGATCAATTCGGCCAGTACTATCAGCAGAGTGGGTTCCGCGCCAGCCGAGATCCATACGCGGGTAGCCCCTTCGGTGCTGAAGACTTTGGTGCTAGCGGTTTCGGCGGTGGCGTTGATTTCAACCAGTTTGAGGATTTTCAAGATTTCATCGATCAATTGCTCGGTCGGGTCAAGGGTCCGGCTTCAGACCGCAGTGGCGGTTTTTCCGGGTCTGCCAACAACACCAGCTATGACGCTGAAGCCAGCATCCAGATCAGCATTCTAGAAGCTTATGAAGGAGGAAGACGCCGCCTACGAGTGGGAGGAAATCGCACCCTAGAGGTCAACCTTCCCCCAGGCATTACCCCCGGCAAACGGATTCGGCTCCGCGGCCAAGGACATCCTAACCCCAATGGGGGTGCTGGCGATCTTTACCTCAAGATCGAGCTCAAAGACCACCCTTTCTATCGCCTGGAGGGATTTGATGTTTATTGCGACCTCCCAATTAGCCCCAGTGAAGCTGTCTTGGGAGCGCAAGTCGAAGTACCAACCCTTGATGGAATGGTTAAGCTAAGGATCCCAGCCGGTACTCCATCAGGCCGCAAGTTGCGCCTAGCCGAGAGGGGCTTTCCCAAGGGTAACGGGGAGCGGGGTGATTTTTATGTGGTTGTGCAAATTCATCTCCCCAGTCAGGTATCCGAGCAAGAACGAGAGCTTTACGAGAAGCTGCGACAAGTTCAGTCTTATGACCCACGCGCTGCCTTGAAGCTTTAATCCCTACTGTTTTGGTTGAGCAACGCCGCCGCGCATCCTACGAATGGACGGGAAGCGTCATTAGCCAGTTAGCGGCGGATGTGATAAGGTTCTTCTAGCCAAGTATGGTACTATTGCCCGCCAGAAAAGACTTCTGGAGACCCGGGCGGATATAAGGCCTGCTTGGCAAGGTACAACTGAACCTGTAAGTCCTGGCATCACCCGACTTATAAACGTAGGCAACAGGCCAAAAGTTGGCATGAACAACTTCAACCCAAAACCCACAGGCAGAAATGACCTGGGGTGCTGCAAAGGCAAAAGTTCCTGGCAGTAGGCGAGAATGCCGCCTCCCTCTCTGGTAACAGGATTGGGAAGCTGCTTATGTAGGCAAAGCGTCATAAGCGGAGCATTCACATAGCCCTTCTATCTCGGCAAAGAGTTACCTTGCCGGTACAGGGATCCCTTGGGTGATAAAAGACTAAAGTGAAGGTGTTCCGCTTGCTAATTCTGTCAAGTGAATCTCTTCTCGTCTCCTGGGAGCTCTTATGAAAACTCTGTCTTTGGCTGCCTTGACTCTGACTTTTTGGGCTTTAACTTGTTTAGAAAAGTATTCTCAGGCAGGTTTTGCTCAGCCTGGACTGAGGATTGCACCCTCTCGCCCTATCACCGCAGCAGAGCTAGAGTCTATCTCCAACCTTTGGAAAACCGAACCGCCCATTCTAAGACCGATTTTGGATCAATCCTTTTCAGTTTACTTATCCAGATATGGAAATGTTTATTTTCTCTCTTTTTTTGATCAAAGCTTGCCAGATCGGCCCCCAGTACTCACTCACTGGCTGGTAGGCTCTGGGAGAGTACTCAAAGAATTGCCCTTCTCGGAGAAACTCATACCAAAATCCTACTTTCCATTTAGTTTGGATGCCGTTGTCTTTACAGACTTGTACTTCGATGGTTTGGAAGATATTTACACCATTGCTAGTTATATTACCGGCGTAGGACCGACAGGGGCGATCCCTTTCCCGGTGATCACAGTTTACGGGCAACGGGAGGATGGTTCCTTCGTCATTTGGGAGAATGTTAGTCTTGAGTTAACTACTAGCGGAGCTTCTACTGCGGCAGAAGTAGAAAAACTTTTGCCCCAGTTCTTACCCTCACCCTAAATTGTATTTCAGCTTACGGGTAGAGCAACCCTCTCCCATAGAAGAGCTTGGAACAGCCTCCGACCACACCATTCTCTAACCGTAACTTTCTCCCAGAGGGGAGAGGAACTCCGAAAAGGTATTGGGTGATCCCTGAAGGGTCTGTAATTTGAGGTGCACTTAGAGCAAAACTTTTCACAAAATCTTCGAGAAAACTTGTAAGGAGCTGATGTGCCCAGTCCAACTGCCGAACAACCGGAGCAAATCCGGGAACTGTTTAACCGTATTGCCCCCCATTATGACGACCTCAATCAAAAGCTCAGTCTCGGGCTGCATCGGGTTTGGAAGCAGATGACGGTGCGCTGGGCCAATCTGCCCCGCGGAGGACGAGCTCTTGATCTCTGCTGTGGTAGCGGGGATTTGGCTTTGCTGCTAGCCCGTCGCGTCGGACGGCAGGGGCATGTCATCGGCCTCGATTTTTCGCCGGCTATGTTGTCGATTGCTGCCTCCCGTTCTCAACGGCTGCTGCCAAAGCATTCTCTAGAGTGGGTTTTGGGTGATGCTTTGGCCTTGCCCTTTGCCGATCACAGCTTTGATGGCATCACCATGGGCTATGGTTTGCGCAACGTTACGGATATTCCACAGGCCCTAGAGGAGATAAAGCGGGTGCTCAAGCCGGGGTGTCGAGCGGCCATTTTGGACTTTCATCGGCCTACAGGGATCCCTTTCCTGGAACAATTCCAACGCTGGTACCTCAACACACAGGTGGTTTCTCAAGCCAAAACTCTCGGCTTAGGAGAGGACTATGCCTACATTGATCCCAGCTTGGATCGATTTCCCTGTGGAGAGGAACAAAAGCAACTGGCCTTGGCAGCAGGGTTTGAGCAGGTGACTTTCTTCCCTTTGATGGGGGGCATGATGGGGGTTTTGGTGGTACAAAAGTCCTCTCAGAGCTAACCGGCCACATCTAACAGATGGGATCAGATGGGATGGCCTCAACCGACAACAGGAGTAAGGGTAGCCTTGAAGGGATCCCGGCGGCGCAGCAGATCTTCCGTTTGCGCTTGAATTTCTGCCAGGGCTTTGGCCTCTGAAAGTTGCGTGCCTTGTCCGGCTACAGGGATCCCATCCACAAACACAGTGTGAAGATTGCTGGCGCGGGCAGCATAGACCAAGTTCCAAAGAATGTTGGTTCCCTCTCCACCGTTGAAAGTGCTCTCCCAAACCTGGGGCATCAAGTTGGGCTAGGCCAGATCCAGCAAGACCCAATCCGCTTTCTTGCCCACTTCAACAGAGCCAATTTCCTGTTCTAGACCCAGTACCTGAGCCCCTTCTATCGTGGCCATCTGCAGCATGGTGGGGGCAGGTAGGGCAGCAGCACCCTAGTGCTTCACTTTTTGCAGCAAAGAAGCAAACTTCATCTCCTCAAACCTGTCCAGGTTGTTTTTGGAGATATTCCCATCGGTGCTCAGGCCAATGCGGATCCCGTCTGACAGCATCCTTGGAATGGGGGCGATCCCGCCGGCCAGCTCGGCCTTGCCAATCGGGCCGTGACAAACCGCAGTCCCCGTCTCCTTGAGGGTAGCCGCCGCGCATCCTACGAATGAACGCGAAGGTCATTGGCTAGTTAACGGCGGACGGGGTAGAAGTGTTCCAGTCAAGTACAGCACTATTGCCCACCAGACCAGAACTCTGGGCGTCTGGGTAGATCTAAGACCTCCTTGGCAAGGTACAACTCAACCTGCAAGTCCTGGCATCACCCGATTGATAAACCTAGGGAACAGGCCAAAAGTTGGCATGAACACTT
>CALFBB010000019.1 GCA_937944885.1 uncultured cyanobacterium | reverse complement strand
CTCCAACAGCTACCCCGACACCCACCCCCACTCCGACACCTTCTGGCCCGAAAACCATTTTTGTTAGCCCTACAGGCACCGGCGACGGCTCCAGTGCTGCGACACCAACCACCCTGGCAAATGCACTCACCCTAGCGGCTGCAGGAGACACGATTCAGTTGGCAGCAGGCACTTACCAAACGGGTGATGGCACCCTAGTTTTGAATATCGGGGATGTAACCTTTGTAGGTGCTGGCCTTAACTCAACCATCATTGCACCGTCGAACACCCTGGTCTGTCATGGCATTCTGATTGAGGCTGCCAACATTACGCTCAAGAATCTGACAGTAAACGGTGCCGGTGTAGGCGGTAGCTGTGGCCCTGATGGAGCAGCGCTTATCCATGGCACCGCTGATGCTGATGACCTTACCTTAGACACAGTTGCACTAATCGGCACCAATCCTGCACCGATACCCGGCGGTGTGGATTTACCGGCACCCGAAGCAACCCATGGTGTGTTTTTAACAGGGCTTACAAACGCTACACTGAAAGACCTTGAAGCAAGCGACCTTAATCAAACCTCTGTCCTAATCCGTGATGCCTCTGGCACTATTCAAGTACTAGGCGCTTCCTTCACCAACTCCGGGTCACGGGCAATCTTTATCCAGGATACTGACGGCATTGTATTAGTAGAGAACAATACTGTTGATGGCGTGCTCAACGAAGGGATTTACTTGCGCGATGTGACAGGTACAGCCACTATTGCAAACAATCAAGTTTTTGATGTGCGCTACAAGCCTACTCTGGCTGGTGGTTCCGGAATTGAAGGTGGCATTGTTCATACCAACACTCGGGGTACGGTTAACACAACGATTAGAAACAATATCGTTGATATCAACCCCAACGGCACGACTTTGGCTTTAACAGGTGAAACCCTCCTCGATATTGATGGGATCGAGGTGAACATGTTTGGCACGGCAGTGGGTACTGCTTTGGTTGAAGGCAACATGATTCGCAATACGGATGATGACGGCATTGATAGTGATACTGCGGGTACAGCTCAGCTCGACATCATCATTCGCAATAACAATCTAGAGGAGATTCAGGATCGCAGTATCTCCTTTGTGTCCACAGATAATGGCCGTGTCCGGGGCTTGATTGAACGCAACCAGATCACCGGGCCTACGGCGCCAAGTCCAAGTCCAGGTGTAGATGGAGATGGTATTGGTATTCGCCCGCGCAGTAATTCAGAAATGGATATTACTGTACGCAACAACACTGTAACCAATCCGCGCCGTAAAGGCATTGACATCAACATGAACCGTGGTGATGGTAGTGCTGGCCCGGTTAATAATGCAACAGCACGCTTCCGCTTTGAGGATAATAGGGTTGAAAATGCCGGGCAGCGTGCCTATGACGTGCAGCTTGAGGATACTGCCAATGCAACCGGGATACTGATCGGCAATCAGGTGAATGGTGCCAATGGCGATGGCATACGCGTTCGTTCGGGCGCGGGGGCAGGAGCGGAGACCAACGTTTTGCGTGTTAGTCTTTTCAACAACATTGTGAATAATGCCTCTGCAGCAGCTGATGGCGGTATATTTGGCCGCTCTCAGGTTGCTTCCCGTCTCTGCTTAAGGCTTGAAGGCAATAGTTCAATTAGCACAGGTGCACCTCAGGATTATCATCTGCGGTCACAAGGTGGTAGTTCTGTTCTTGAGCTGTTTGGTATTACCAATCCCATTCTTGCTGCCAATCCCAGTGTACCGTTGCGGGATGCACTGGTGGCTCAGGGTAATACAGGGCGTTCGCCTACCTTCCCCGTGCGAGTGCAAAACAACAGTGTTCAAGTTCCTACAGCAGGTTGCACTTTTCCTGACTCTAGCTTCCAACCTCAGTTACCCAACTAGAGTTTTGTGCCTGGTGACAAGTGGATTCCTACCAGACAACTTAGCGGAACTAGAGCTATTTAGTTCAATGCAGTCAATGGATGAAGTCTATAAGGATTCAGAAAGGATTCAGACTGATTTGTAAGTATTTATCTGCTGGGAGAAAGGCTAGAGAGAAACTATTCTCATGGTTTAATACAGACTGCTCCATAGCAGTCAATTACTGGATTTCTGGCCAAGCTGGGCGCGAATTTGTAAAGCCAAATGAGGGTAATCTGTGATCAGTCCTATGATGGCTTGTGATTGCAAGCACATCCTGATTCGCTCGGGATCATTAACTGTCCAAACATAGAGTGGGATCCCAGCCTGATTGGCCAGAGTAAGAAATTCTGGATCGACCCAGCTGTGGTGAGGAGCAAGAAAATCAGCTCCTACTTCCCGACAATTTGTCAATAGGGATCCCTTCTCCTGGCACGGGATCTGAGAGTCAACCAACAGCCCAACTTGGAGATGAGGCTCAAGAGTTTTCACTCGTCGAACCACCTCAGGTAAAAAAGAAGTAATGACATAGTGATTGGGGGTGAGAATGCTGCAGATTAAGGCAAGAACTTGTTCTTCGTATCCTGCTTCTTTGAGCTCGATATCAAGACTGATTTTGCCCCTAACCTGCAGCAGGGTCTCTTCCAGGGTGGGAATCGTAGGCTGGCGGGCTTGAATCTCTACCCAAGTCAGGGTAGCTAAGGGTTGGCCCTCCAAATCTGGATCATGAAAAACCAGTGGGATCCCATCTTGGCTGCGGCGGACATCCAGCTCGATTTGGTCAGCTCCCACCTGAATGGCTGCTGTAAAAGCAGCTAAGGTATTTTCCGGTGCATGGGTGTGATCCCCACGGTGGGCAATCACCCGGCACAGGCTTTCGGGGGTCATAAAGTCAAGTCCACCTGCGAGGGTTTGGTCTCTGAGCCTCAAGCTGCCATCAGAATACGCTCTCGGGTAGTCCTAAACAAGTCATGACCCATGAGTAGGTTCTATGAGTGACATCCCACCTTGGGTTCTGGCTTACCTTTCTGGAGTGGGTATGTTGGAGGTACAGCTACAGTCTCTGCAGCTCTCTTCTAGCGGGCTCGTACAGAGGGTGGTGGCGGATCATTGCGCAGGAAGGGCTGTACAGCCACAAATCCCAATCCAAACGACCCAACCACCAGAATGACTGCAGCAGCGATCCACAGAACTGTGGATCCCTGGGATCCGTGGTGTTGCTCCCGTATCCGCTGGTAAACACCCGTAGGGTAAGCCTCACCATAGGGATCCGAACCGCCCATATCCTGTATTAGCTCATCCAGGGCCGGAACTTGATAGCCGGTGCGCGAATAAGACTCAGTAGGCGTGTCGTTGCAGGGGCGGACAGGCGACGGAGGCACACTGGCCTCTGGGCGGGAGGGGGCCGGTCTGCGGGAGGGATCCGAGGGAGTGGTGAAGCCAGGGTTAGAGGTGTAGGGTTCTGAATAACCGTTCGACGGGAAGGGCAAGGTTCCGTTGCTACTTTGTCGGCGCTTGAGCCGATTTAAGAAGTCGTAGGTGAGAGGAGCTTCTGAAGGGTTGGGCTCTGGGGTGCGAGTGGGTTGAAAAGGTTGGGATCCCCCTTCTGAAGCAGCAGCTTGGGCAGATTGCCCAACTTGCTGTAAACGTTTCAGGGCGTGGCCCAACTGACCTTGAAATTCCTGACTGATACTGGCGATTTCTCCCGATAGCTGCTGATGTAAAGAGCGCAGGCGCTGGTTTTCTGTAGAGAGCTGACGGATTTGCCGACGGGCAGCTTCCAACTCGGCTACTACTTGCTGGTACATCTGGGCAGGTGCCACTCCTGGACCGCTTTCCATAGCAGAAGAGGAACGATAGCTGTAACCAGGCAAACTGCTAAAGCTGCCCTGACCATTGCGCGCTTCTGGGGATCCCCGAAAGTCGTACGGCATAGTGGAATGTTGACTCCGATAAATTGGGGGTCTGAGGTGGATGGCTTTAGGGATCCCTAACAGACAGAGCTGGGAGAGTTCCCCAAGCATAGTGCTGAATATAGCTAGCGTATTCTAGCTAGCACCACAGCTAGTGTCAGCAGCAATTACTACCCCAAGCATACCCTCAAGCCCTTCAGATGGGTGGCATGTTGCAGCAATTTTTTTCACCCACAAGCGCCAGCGCTGAAGCAATCTGGGGTAGAGCTCTTGATGGAGGCTGAAGAGCTGATGGCCTAAGAGTACCCACCCACCCAATCAGGGGAGCCTTCAGAAGAGGGGGACTCCCGCAACAGGCGCTCCAGATCCTTGCGCAGCGGTGGCTCTAGCTGCTCTAACTCATGGACAAAGTCTTTGACTCCTTGGAACTGGCGGTAGACAGAGGCAAAGCGCACATAAGCCACTTCACTTAAGTGCTGCAGCCGCTCCAGCACCATTTCGCCGATGCGCAGCGTGGTAACCTCCTGGACATCTTCTAGCTGCAACTTTTCTTCGATCTCGTTCACCAGCTCTTCCATCTGCTTGACACTGACTTGAGTCTTTTGGCAAGCTCGCATCACTCCTTGCAAAATCTTGTTGCGGTTAAAGCTTTCCCGAGATCCATCGCGTTTGATCACCATAATCGGTACAAATTCGATGCGCTCGTAGGTAGTGAAGCGGTATCCACAGGACATGCATTCTCGTCGCCGCCGTACACTTTGACCGGCTTCTGCAGAACGGGATTCCAGAACTCGGATCTCTTGTTTGCCACAGCGGGGACATTTCATAACCGGCGATCCTTAACAAACTGACAGGTCGAGGGGAGGGTGCTTCAATCCTACCGAATGGTTTGGGAAAGGGAGGGATTTTCTTGGCCAGCTGTTGGACACAGACGTTCCCACCATGCAGCCGCTTGAGCTCGGATTTGGGTGATTAGCTCTGGTTGCATCCGATTTAGATGAGCTAGGACCAATCCCATCCGACCCGAAGAGGCCAAGCAAGAGCGGTGACGCAACAGGAAATCCCAATAAAAAGTATTAAAGGGACAGGCCTGCTCTCCCACCTTTTCGCTGTGATTGTAGCGGCAATTGCGGCAATAGTCGCTCATCTTGTGAATGTACTGAGCAGAAGCTGCATAGGGCTTACTGGCTAGCAGGCCACCATCAGCAAATAGGCCCATGCCGAGGACATTCGTTTGCATCACCCAGTCATAGCTGTCGATAAAAACATCGTGAAACCACGCCTCCACTGCCTGAGGCTGAATACCACTGATAAGGGCAAAGTTACTGAGAATCATCAGCCGTTGGATGTGGTGGGCATATCCGTGGCGGTGAATTTGCTTCAGGGTTTGCCGCAGGCAGTTGAGGTCGGTGTCCGTGGTCCAGAAGAAGTCGGGCAAAGGTCGGGTATGGCCGAAAAAGTTGTGTTGACTGTACCCCATGGGCATTTGGTACTCGTAGAGGCCACGCATGTACTCCCGCCAACCCAGGATCTGCCGAATAAAGCCTTCCACAGAAGCTATCGGGATCCCGCCCTTGCTGTAGGCGGCCTCGGCAGCAGCAATCACTTCTTGGGGGGTGAGCAAACCTAAGTTTAAGTAAGGGGAAAGCAGAGAGTGGTAGAGAAAGTCTTCACCACTTTGCATGGCATCTTGCCAAGGACCAAAGTGGGGCAGCCTGACCTCAATAAAATGCTGCAGCACCTGCAGAGCTTGGGCACGGGTCACTGCCCAGCCAAACCCCTCCAAGGCTCCGAAATGGTGCCCATAGCATTGCTTGACCTTTTTAATCACCGCTTGCGTAAGGGCATCAGGGGGAAAGTGCAGAGGAGCCGGGTAGCGGATCCCGGCTTTGGGGGGTTTGCGGTTTTCTTTGTCGTAGTTCCAGCGTCCGCCTAGGGGTTTGTCACCCTCCATCAGCACCTGCCAGCGTTGGCGCCCCTCCCGATAAAAGTCCTCCATGAGCAGCCGTTTGCGCCCCTTGGCCCAGTTGATAAACTCCTCTCCCCGCCAGAGAAAATGGTTGTTCTCCAGTTGCACAATCGGACAGGGAAGCTGGGAAGCTAACTTTTCAACCTCAGCCCGAAACGGAAAATCGGCAGGCTGCATCAGGCGAATCTGCTCGAGTTGATACTGACAAGCCCAAGCCTGCAAAGGTTCGGTAAAGCCCTCTGACTCCACATAGGTGACGGGGTAGCCCAAGTTGCGTAGCTCTTGGGCAAAGTGGCGCATCGCCGACCAAACCAGCACCAGCTTTTGTTGATGATAATTGCGACCCTCAGCCCACCTTGAGGATTCAATTAAAATAACCGGGATTTGCGGCGGGGGTAAAGCCGCCAAAGAGACCAAAGCCGCCTGTTGCAGATGCAGCTGATCCCCCAGGATCCAGACACCAGTGCAGGCCTGCCCCACCTGGGAAGGGGCCATGTGACTGGGTACAGTTCTCATCGGATCCCTGGCATTGCGATGATTTGAGCTTATCAAATTGGGGCTGACTGCCTTTGCTCACTTTACCTGGAAGAGACAAGTTCTTTAATCCTTGATCATAAGGATGTGGATATACCCATTAGAAGTTTCACCGATGTTCTGTGGATGGAGCTGCCATCTGGAGATCCAACCGCTAGGCCTATGGATATGGATTGAGAACGGTTAGAGGGCAAAACTTGGGTTGCCACTTAACAGAGGGTGGTGGCAGCTCTTCACCCTACCAAAGCCGGTCAACTGCTCCCTCTAACTATGTGATATTCGACTAACTACCTGATCCCCTGCTGCTAGGCCGGCGGGCAGCAATGGCCAAGCTGACATTGGGCACCCGTTGCAGGGTATCCATCACCTCCACTACCTTGCCATGGGAGAGGGCCAAATCGGCATTGATCACCACCAAGCGTCGCCCCTCTCCCGACTTCTCTGCCAGGATACGCTCCACTGCCGGGAGCAAACCCGAGATATCAGCAATGGTTTCTTGGTTCACAGCAATCTGCCCCTCCGCCGTGACACTCACTGTCACATCCGGTTGCAGGCGAGTTTCTGCCGTCGTTGCATCCGGCAGATTGACATCTAGAGCCTCCGAGCGGGTCAGCACCAAGCTGGCAATGACGAAAAACACCAGAATCGAAAAAATAACATCGATCAGAGGCACGATGTTGATCTCGGCAGCTCTAAAATTCTCTTCCTGGATTCGCATAGGGCTCCTGTACCGGTTGCTCAAGAGAAGAATGGGGAGGGACGGTAGAGTTGGCAAGGGAACCGGGCTTCATGTAAGCTCGCTGGGAAGCCTGTTGAGCCTGTAGCTCCTGGCGCTGCCGATGCAGCAGCTCCAATTCACCGCCGTACTCTTGAATCTTGGAGAGTTGACGTAGGTAGAGAGAGCGGAAGACATTGGAAATAAGCAGGGTTGGAATCGCCACAATCAAGCCAAAAGCCGTTGAGTAAAGGGCCTCGGCAATCCCCTGGCCTACTCCTTGGGTATCGGTGCCACCAATATCTCCTAGCTGGATGGAGCTGAGAATCTGGATGATACCGGTAACCGTACCCAACAGGCCCAAAAAAGGTGCAATGGTAATGACTGTATCGAAGACAGTGTTGAACCGCTTCAAGAGGGGTATTTCTGCTGCCAAGGCGGTTTCTAAAGCCAGCCGAAAATCCTCCGGGCTAGCTTCATTGAGGTCCAACCCCGCCAAAAAAATCCGCGCAATCGGGAGATCGGCATTTTGCTCCAGCAGGTACTGAGCAGCGCGGGGGTTGCGGCGGTACTGATTTAAGGATTGGCGAACAACCTCCTCTTGCCGGTGAGTGATCTTCCACCAGAACAGTCCTCGCTCGATGCAGCAGGCCACCGAGAAGACCGAGAACATCAGCAGCGGGATGGAGAAGTACCAACCCCGGATCAGCAACTGTAAAACCGTATCCATCGATCTTCACTCACCCCCGGGAACTTCACGCTCATCTTGTCATAACATTTTCCCGGGAGAGCTGGGATCCCCTCTTGCGTGGCCGGGGTTGCACGTTTTGGTAATTTTACCGGCATGAGCTCCTGTAGGTGCCTCGTCAATTGCCAATCCAGAGGGCATACTGGTTGCAACGATTATGTATGGATCCCGAGGGCGTGAACTATGAAATTCAGACGCTGGTTGGGTCTTTGCTGCGCCTGTCTGATGGCATTGCTGTTGACGGCTTGTGGCAAGGGATCCACCCCCTATGACAGCATTGTGGTCAATTTTGTCAACACGGCCACTCCTGCTCAGATCTCGGCTATTGCTAAGGAATATAATCTGCCGCTGCGCCTGAGCAGTGCCAGTGACTTTGCTCGTAATGAAGCTATCTACCTGTTCGATGTGGATGCCAGCCAGCAGGGATCCACACGGCGCCTGATCAAGCGGCTCACGGATGAGGCTTTGATCGAGTATGCCCATCCCAACTATCAATTCCAAGCGGCCTTTGTGCCCAATGATCGTCTTTATCCCCAGCAATGGAACTTGAGAGCCATCCACATGCCAGAAGCCTGGGATATTTCTCAGGGAGAAGGCGTCACGGTGGCAGTGGTGGATACCGGCGTCACTCGCGTCCCTGATCTAGCCCAAACCGAGTTTGTCAAGGGCTACGACTTTGTGGACGACGATGACAACCCTGAGGATTTACAGGGACATGGTACCCATGTGGCGGGAACCATCGCCCAATCCACCAACAATACCCTAGGGGTAGCCGGGATTGCCTTTAAGGCCAAGATCATGCCGGTACGGGT
Source organism: uncultured cyanobacterium (assembly GCA_937944885.1). Taxonomy (GTDB): domain Bacteria; phylum Cyanobacteriota; class Cyanobacteriia; order Thermostichales; family Thermostichaceae; genus Thermostichus. The sequence goes on along the minus strand of CALFBB010000019.1, from coordinate 9,379 downwards.
CTTGGATGCCAACGGTTTTGGATCCCTGTCGGATGTGGTGGAAGGGATCCGCTATGCTGCCGACCATGGCGCTACGATCATCAACCTCAGTTTGGGTAGCCGTGCCTCTGCCCAACTGATGCAAGAGGCGGTGACCTATGCCCACAATAAAGGGGTGACGGTGATCGCAGCAGCGGGCAATGAAAACTCCAACCAAGTTAGCTTCCCGGCCCGTTATGAGCATGTGATTGCGGTATCGGCGACGGGCCCCAATGGGGAAAAAGCCCCCTACTCTAACTACGGCGTAGGTGTGGATATTTCTGCTCCGGGTGGAGCCAAAACCCCAGATCACCCGGAATACGGCATCCTACAGCAAACCATCAACCGCCGTAATCCCAACGAAGCTGTCTTTGCCTACTTCCAGGGCACCAGTATGGCTACCCCACACGTGGTGGGTGTGGCCGCTTTGATCCAAGCTCAAGGGGTAAAAGATCCGGACAAGGTGGAACAAATCCTCAAAATGTCTGCCACCCCTGTCCAGGGGGATAAGCAGAACTTCTACGGTGCCGGTCGCTTGGATGCTGCCAGGGCTTTGGCACGGGCCAGCGGGCAACAGGAGGAAAACCCCTTGGTCCTTTGGTTCAAGGACTTCCTGCAGTACCTCAACAACAACGGCTACCTCAATCCCCGCTTCTGGTTTGATGGCGGTCCGATTGCTCTGGTACCCAAGCTGCTGATGGTGGTGGGCGGCTACATCATTCTGGTGCTGATCCGCTGGTGGTTGGCGCCCAAACGTCTCTTTGCCTCGGTGCCGCTGCTGGCTGGGATCCTCTTGGGCAGTGCCGGCTTGTTCCCCTTGCAAGGGTTGGCGATTGTCGGTGCCCCCCGTTGGCCCTTCCAGTTGGCGGGCAGTTCCCTGCCGGAGTTGGGCACAGCCTTGGCCCAGACCCATGCTTTGAACCCGTTGTTTGCCAGTGTGTTGATCCCTGGTTTGTTGATGCTGCTGTTGCTGGGGCATCGACGCTGGCGGTGGGCCGTAGTCGGCTTGTGTGTGGGCATGGCCTCCCATCTGCTTTTGTCTGGATCCCTGTTCTATGAGGGAGTGGTATGGTTTGGATCCTCTGCTTGGTTGGGTCGCTCCTTCTTGCTCCTCAATGGAGTGCTTTGCCTGGGCTTGGCCTACTTGGGAGCACAAGCTTCTCTGGAACAGCCCTCTACAGCGCTAGCGCTGAGGAAGTGATGCAGGAGTACAGCGGTAAAATCGAGTTCCTGGATATTGAGTCGGGGGTGTGGGTGCTGACGGTGCCTTCCGGCGAGCACTATGCCCTCTTTCGTGCCCCTAAAGATCTGCTGCAGGAAGGGTTACAGGTGACGATCCAGGGACAGGTAAAACCAGACATGCTAACGGTGGCACAGGTAGGGCCGGTGTTGGAAGTCAAAAGCTTCAAACTCCAGCCCTAGCAAGGTTTATAAGCAGTGGAAAGGGGGTTCAAGGCGGCTACGCGTTCAGGGACCACCCCCCAGGAGCAGCATCACGGCGGGTTCGCTCAGGGATCCGCCGTTTTACATTCGGGATCGGGCAGAGACTGTAGAGATAGGATGTAGAGGACCCTGACTCTTCCTTTACCGGAACCTGTGGCGTTCTTTTCTCCCCGCAAGTTTCCCTGCCGAAAGTCGGTACTGACTGTTGCTCAACCGATTGAGCCAACTAAAATCTACCCCTGTCCCTGTGGCCAGCAGGGTCAGTTACGCCCGATTGCACTAACAGAGGCCCTTGGCTGTAGCCGTTGTCAACACATCTTTGCCATTACCCCGGATCGGATGCACATTGAGCAATTGGCAGTAGCTTATCCCTATCGCAAAACTTGGTTTTGGAACGGCTCTCAATGGGTGCTGCGACGGGAAAATACCCCACAGAGCTCTGCCCTCATCGCTCTTACCCTCAGCTTGGGGATTGTCCTCGTGTTGAGTTTTTTTGCGGCGGTGTGGTTTCCGAGTCAAGCTCAGTTGCTCAGCTGGTTCATCCTTCTCTGTCTAGTGTTGACCCTGTTGATGGTAACCGCGCTCTTGATCTTGCGGCGGCCTTGAGCTTTCCCAAAGTGCAGCCAAGGGTAAATTCGTAATCTCGACACTTGTGAACAGGGTCATTTCCTGTTAGCAGTGGTCTGGGGAATACAGCGGCTCTATCTCCAGCGGGGGAAGTTGCGGTGACAGATTTCCAGCAAGATTTTGACTTGGGCACGACTCTGCGACAGCTACGCCGCCTGTTACCACAGTTGCAGCGTCTCAGTAGCCAAACCAAACGTCAGGCGCTGTTGGCCCTAGCAGAGGCTTTGTTGGCACGCTCTGACCTACTTTTGGAGGCCAATACCCTGGATCTGGAAAGCTGTCGTGAGCAGACGGTACCGGAGTGGATCCTCAATGGCATGAAGCTCACCCCCGAGCGCCTACAACGAGCAGCTCAGTTGCTGACCCACCTGGCCCAACAACCGGATCCCATCGGCAGGTTGGAAGAGGGATATCGACAGGATAATGGCTTATTCGTCGGTCGCTACCGCGTGCCTTTGGGACTCATCGCCCTAGTTTATGAGATTTATCCAGAATTTGCCTTGAATGGGATCGGTATGGCTCTCAAGACCGGCAATGGTGTGATTACGGCAGGGACTGGCCCGATTCAAAAAACCCACCAAGCCATTGTGCAGCTGTTGGCAGAGACGGCCTACGAACAGGGGATCCCCGAAGGGGCGATTCAATCTTACTCTGCACGCACACCATTTTCTGCCCAGGACTTGACAGCGGATGCACCAGAGGATTCCCCCCTCTTGCCCCTGCTGCAGCAAACCCGCTACCTGGATTTGGTGATTCCCTGTGGTCGTCCTGGCTGGGTGGAGTCTCTCCTGCGAGCCAGCAAAGTCCCGATCTTAACTACCCACTTGGGCTATGGGCATATCTATTTGGATCGCACTGCTCCCTGGTCCTTGGTGAAGTCGGTCCTGCTGGATCATCTGGCTCAGTACGGCTCGGAAGGGATCCCGATTTACCAACCCCTTACCCTCTGGCTGTTGATCCACCCCGACTGGGGGTCAGCTCATTTGCCACAACTGATTGAGACCTTACTGGCCCAAGGGATTGATATGCAGGCGGCAGCCCTGATCCTGGAACAATTTCCCCACTTACGCCCGATCGGAGAAGGGTTTGATTCCACAGAACGCCCACATCTGCGCCTGCAGCCCGTTGCTGATTTAACGGAGGCAATCACCTGGATCAATAAAAACGGCTACCATCAATCAGAGACAATCCTCACCGATAGCCAATCGGCGGCACAGCGTTTCCTGCAAGAGGTGGATGCGGCTTTGATCCACATCAATACCTCCCCGCTATCGGCGGGGCGAGGGGCTGGGATCCCGACCTTGGGTGCCTTCCGGGATTTATCTCTGGGCATTTCAACCCAGCGGCTGCACGTACGCGGCCCGGTTAACCTAGAGGCCTTGACAACGGTGAAGGTGATAGCCCAGGGTGGCTGGTGAGGGGAGGGGCTTAGATCCATGTTGATGTTGATCCGAGTTGAAACTCCCAATTCTCTCTGGAAAATCCAGCCGAGAAGCCTCTGTCAGAGACTCAGGCAGAGCAAAAACGGATTCGGAGCCCAACTTTACAGAACCTAATTGGCAACAGGAGCACGTTTTTGGGGATTGATCTGCGCAGTTATGTGTTTTTGGATCGGTTGCAGCCACAGTATGCTGCCTACCTGGGTACAGTGGCCTACGGGTTTTTGCCCCTCCCCGGCGATACCTCCCTGTGGATTGAGATTTCCCCTGGCATCGAGATCAACCGCATCATGGATGTAGCCCTCAAGTCCACCTCGGTGAAGCCGGGGCTACAGGTGGTGGAGCGCCTTTACGGCCTTTTGGAGGTGCACTCTAGCAATCAAGGGGATACCCGTACTGCTGGACGCGCCATCTTAGCGGCTTTGGGGGTGCAGGAACAGGAACGCCTCAAACCCCGCATCATTTCCAGCCAGATCATCCGCAACATCGACCCCCACCAAACTCAGTTGATCAACCGTTCCCGCCGTGGTCAGATGCTTTTGGCGGGGCAAACCCTCTACATTCTGGAGGTACAGCCGGCAGGGTATGCGCCCCTAGCCGCCAACGAAGCAGAAAAATCTGCCCAGATCAATATCCTGGAGGTGATGCCCTTCGGCAGCTTTGGCCGCGTCTATTTGGGGGGAGAAGAGCGGGATATTCTGGCCGCCTGTCGAGCCTCTGAGGAAATCTTGGCGGCAGTTTCTGGCCGAGACCCCATTCTATCAACAGCAGAGGTATAACCCCATGGATCAACCGGATCCCAAATCTTCCCTTGACAAATCGCCGTTGCTGCAGCGTCGTGATCTTTTGCCGGCGGATCGGGTGAGGTTATTGACAGAGCTAGCCTCTCCCTATCGAGGCTTGCGCCAGTTTATTTACCTGGCGGTGGGATCCTCAGCCAGCCTCGGGGCCTTTGTGTTTTTCTTTCGAGCTTTGGCAGGTCGCAATCTGAGTGTTACCCTGCCCAGTTTGGTCCTACAACTGGGGATCCTGGCCGCCATGCTTGGTCTCAATCATTTGGAGAACCGTTCCCGCCAACGCTTGTCTGGACAGGTGCAGCAACGTTTGGGTGTTAATCCTTCTCGGTCTTGCGGCCAACCGGAATCAGCTGAGCCAGATGACTAGCCTAGTTCAGGGTCTCATCTTCGTATTCCTGCTCCTCAGCAGCACGGCGCAAATAGCGCCGCTCACTACGAAGATAGGGATCCGATTTTTGCCAGCGGGACCACTTTGTGCTGATTTGCAGGGTAAAAAAGGCAATCAGAGCAACCAAAACAGCCAAGGTGAGAATCGGAATCACCAAAACCACAACCGCTGTCACAACGTAGATGGCCACCTTGGGTAAGGCCGGATCTACCCCCATCCGTCGCCTGCGCACCCAATCGGTGAGGCGCCGATCCCACTCCTGCAGACGCGGTTTGGTTTCTTCAAAGATCTCCGCCAAAATGAGTCCTAGGCGACGCAGGCTACTTCGAGTTTGCGTTCCAAAATCCCGCATCGAGTGCTTCCTTCCGGATCCCTTCTGCCCCATCCTAGCCCACCAGTAGCTACCGCCCGTGGGGCTCAACACCGCTACCGGCTCGGATGTAAATTTGTTTGAATATTTGAATCCAAGATTTTGGAGGCTTCCCAGGACTACAGTACACTGAGGGCACTTGCGCAGTGGTGTTGCTGCCACGCCAATTCAGTAAACTCGTTTTTCATCCTGGACTGGAGAACGCTAATGGCTCACTCGGTCAAGATTTACGATACCTGCATCGGCTGTACTCAGTGTGTACGGGCTTGCCCCACCGATGTGTTGGAAATGGTGCCCTGGAAGGGTAACAACAAGGCCGGGATGATCGCGGCCTCCCCTCGTACGGAAGATTGCGTTGGCTGCAAACGTTGTGAAACCGCTTGCCCCACCGATTTCTTGAGCATCCGGGTCTACCTTGGCCCCGAAACCACCCGCAGCATGGGCTTGGCCTACTGAGGTGGGTATTTGACTACAACCTGACCTGTAGCCGTATGGGGGATCCCTTTCCCCTATTTTTTTAGCCGAGCTATCGGTAGAGCTGGTGTTGACGGATGTACTGCTCAACGGTGGCAGGCACCAAGTAGCGGATGGATCCCCCTTTTTGGATTTGCTCCCGGAGGTAGGTGGAGGATAGGGTTAGCGTGGGAGCGTCTAGCAACTCTGCTTGTAGCGGCAGCTTTTCTGCAACAGAGCGTAACACCTGCGCCGCATCACCGGCATCCACGCGAGGGGCGACAATCCAATGGCAAATCTGGGCCAGTTCCTGAGCTTGATGCCAATGGGGCAGATCCCGCAGGGCATCGACCCCGATAATCCAGTACCACTCGGTATTGGGCTGGGCTTGTCTGAGGCTACGCAGGGTCTCGATGGTGTAGGAGCGCCCCTGACGCTGAATCTCCAGCTCTGAACAAGCGAAGCGCTCATGGTCGGCAATGGCCAACTTCACCATCGCTAGACGATCGGCGGTACTAGCACCGGCGGCCAAGGGTTTATGGGGGGGATCCCCAGCTGGCATCCACAGGATTTGATCCAGGTGAAACTGCCACAGGGCTTGCTCCGCCATGATCAAGTGACCGTAGTGGACAGGGTTAAAGGTACCGCCAAGAACACCGATCCGTTGAGACTTGAGAACAAAACTGCTCATAATTACTGACTCAGGTAGGTGATGGCAGCACGCAGCCAGTCTTCTGTTTGGCGGGGCTGCGGGGGTAAGGCTTGCAGGGCTGCATGAATTTCGCTGGCACTGTAGCCGAGGGCAAGCAAAGCCATTTCCACCTCTTCCCGGATGGGCATAGGGGGTCCGCCTGCTAAGGGTTGGTCGGTTTCCCCCAGGGCTTGCCGCCAGTTGGCCAGCTTGGTTTTCAGCTCTAGGGCCAGCCTTTGGGCAGTTTTGTGGCCGACTCCGGGTGTAAGGGAGAGCACCCGTACATTGTTGGTCACTACGGCTTGCACCAGTTCTGACAGGCTCAGGGTATTGAGCAAAGCCAAGGCCAACGCCGGCCCTACTCCAGAAACCTTAATCAGCTCCACAAACAAGTCTCGCTCAGCTGCCGATCCAAACCCGTACAACACCAACTCCGTTTCCCGCACCACCAAGTGGGTAAACACCTGGATCGATTCTCCCAAAGGGGGTAATTGCTTGAGAAAACGTGCTGGGGCTTTGACCCGATAGCCAACCCCCTGCACCTCGAGGGTGAGGCTGCTCCGCTCCCCCAACTCAATGGCTACCAAATGGCCCACTAAAAACGCGATCATGCTGCAAATTTAATCTGTGTTGAGCTGATGTGGCGAAGGCTAAAGATCAACATCTGGGGGAAAACCCAAGGAGAATCTAAAATGAGAGAGGCTTGCGAGCGGTCACTATGACTTCAACATCGGTATCGGCCACTCCCCTTTCGGCACGCTGGGTTTGGCGAGGGCAGTCGGTTCATTATGTTAAGCAAGGTGAGCAAGGTCAACCTTTGCTCTTGGTCCATGGTTTTGGGGCTTCTACCGACCACTGGCGCAAAAACATTCCGCAACTGGCCCAACATTATCAGGTTTACGCCATTGATTTGCTGGGTTTTGGCCGTTCTGCTAAACCCAACTGGGATTACCGCACCGAGATTTGGCGGGATCAACTGCGGGACTTTTGCCAGCAGGTGGTGCGTCGGCCGGTGGTGGCGATTGGCAACTCCTTGGGCGGTTATGTGGTGCTGAGTTTGGCCGCAGAATGGCCGGAGTGGGTTCGCGCTGTGGTACTGCTCAACGGGGCCGGTGGCTTTTCCACATTAGGGGGATCCCCAACAGGCTGGAGGCAATGGCTAGGCGGGATTATGGGCTGGGGTTTACGCCAACCGCTGGTGTCGTACCTGTTGTTTCACTATTTGCGCCAGCCTCATGTGATTCGAGCCAAGTTAAAGCAGGTTTACTACGATGCGGCGGCAGTGACGGATCAGCTGGTGGAGGATATCCATCGCCCTACGCTGGATCCAGGAGCGGCGGATGTGTTTGCGGCTCTCATGCGAGGCGGCCAGAAGGGGCGCTATGTGGATGAGTTGCTGCGCAGTTTGGTCCGTCCGCTGCTGTTGATCTGGGGAGAACGGGATCCCTGGATGCGAGTGCGGGAGCGCTCTCGGTTGTACCGTGCCCATTATCCACAGCTGGTGGAGCATTTTCTGGAGGCCGGCCATTGCCCCCACGATGAGCGCCCAGAACAGGTGAATGCCCTGATCCACGATTGGATCGAGACCGGGCTCCCTGCAACTTCCTCTCCCCCGATTTCAAAAGTTGCCCCTGTTTCAGAACTGCATCCTTAATGGCATCCTTAATGGCATCCTTGGCTTTCTGGCCTCTCTTGCGGCACCTCCTCTGCCCATCCCCCTTCCAAACCGATGGTGTATTTGGACCATTCTCGATGGCTGCCACTGCCGACCGCTTTGCAGATTTCAAAGTAAAGAGTGCTGTGGGGCTGACGAGGTTGACGTAAGAGCGGCATCGCCGCTTCGCGGGGGGTGCGGTTGCCCTTTTTGACGTTGCAGCGCACACAGGCAGTAACCACGTTTTCCCAGGTATCGCCGCCGCCACGGGAGCGGGGAATAATGTGATCGAGGGTGAGATCCTCACCTGTACAGCCGCAGTACTGACAGCGATGACCATCTCGATGCAACACATTGCGCCGAGTCAAGGGGATCTCTTTGTGGGGAATGTGGACGTAGTGGCGCAGTCGAATGACGGTAGGCAGCGGCATGTTGCCGTAGACAACTTTGCCGTTGTGCTCAACCTGCTCGGCTTTACCCTTAAGCAAAAGAACAACCGCCCGACGCCAACTGGTAATGTTGAGCGGCTCGTAGGAGGCATTCAAAACCAAAACCTTGCCCATAGTGCTACGCACCGCTGACGAGATCCCAGGTCCGATCCAGGAGGAGTCAGCTTTCCTTAAGTTATGCAAAATGTTAACACAGCCGCAAGGATTGTCACCCCTTGTCCAGTTTTTGGGCAGGAGCTGACCTTCTCGGCGGTCTTAGGGATCCGTTGATCTTGCGGTGTTGGGTTTGGGTGCAGAAGCGGAGCAAGGGTTTACCTCTGGCTTAGCTGACCTCAACAGACTATACATGGTGCGGCGTTTCGCTGTATCAGCTATAACATTGGCAGTCATCTGGCATCCCTAGGGAGTTGGCCCTGCTAGGATTGGGGGGTAATCGATGTAATGGCTATGGAAACGAATTGTGTTTGGAAAGAGTTTCTCAGCAATCCCGTTCCTTTCTGTGGGGGGTTCTTGAGCGGTCTGTTTGGTTTGGATGTTAAGCAGGATCCCCTGCGCAGTTGGCTGGAGTCCCAGGGTCTGACGGTGGAGGAGAAACCAGACCATTCCGGTGGCCCCACGCCAATTTCTATTGAGTAAAGGTCTAATCCATGAGGATGAAGGGGGAGCCGGGATCCCTATGGCGGCTTCCTCAGCTGGGGCAAACTATCCCCAATGTGAGCAGCAACAGAGCAGGAGTGTGCCGATGCTCCGAAAACCGGCCAGGATGAGCAAGCTGTGCCCACCGTGGGGGTTGGTGCTTTTGTGGAGCCTACTCGGCGGTGCTCAACTCCTGCCCACAGCCCTAGCTCAATCTCCTCGGCCGATACCTACCGCCCAAACCTCAGATCTGGGGCCGCTGCAGTGGTTGGAGCGCTACAACACTGCTCTGCGTCAATTGCCGCCTCTGCCCAATTTGCAGTATCGCCAGCAGGTGCGGGTGGAGGGATCCCAAACCTTCACAGCCACCTTAGATGTGCTTTACCGCCGTGATGGTAGTTGGCAAGCTTGGGT
>CALFBB010000018.1 GCA_937944885.1 uncultured cyanobacterium | reverse complement strand
AACAGCCATCACCACCTCGGCAGTTTCCTCACCGAGCTTTTTGAGGATGGCATTGTCCCCCTTGGCCAGCAGGCTGCTGGTGTAGGAGTTGGGACTGGGATCCGCCTGACGGGCTTTGATCACCGCAAACACTTGGGAAAGAGTATCCGCTGCCGGAGGAACAAAAGCGGCGCTGTTGAGCAAAGACCGGAAAAAGCAGCTGCGCGCCCCTGTATGACAGGCTACATCCCCTACCTGTTCTACTGTGATCAGCAGGGTATCGCCGTCGCAATCGTAACGGATTTGTTTGACCCATTGTACATGCCCAGAAGTTTCCCCCTTGGCCCAGAGAGCTTGACGGGAACGACTCCAAAACCAGGTGCGGCCTGTTTCCAAGGTCTTTTGCAAAGATTCCCGGTTCATCCAGGCCATCATCAACACCGTCCCGTCCAGATAATCCTGAACAATGGCGGGGATCAAACCCTGCTCGTTGTAGCGAAGACTGTCCAGTTGCGACAGCAGGACGGAGTCCTTACAGGCAAGCTCCTCCGCTGAGAGACTGCGGACAGAGTCAGACGTATCGGCAGATGAACCAGAAACCATAAAGCGGGGATACCGAAAAGATATGAACGCAGGATAACAGGGAAAACGACCTCTGGGATATCCACTATTTTGCAGTCATTCCCATCGCCGGCAATAACTCCGGGGCAGCCAAAGAGAGCAAGAGTCCTTCCGGATCCCCCGGAATCCTCACCAACCAGCGCTCGGTGTTCTCGCGGGCGGTAATCATCCCCAAGGCCCCTCGCGCATAGGGAGGATACAACACCCGCACCCACATTCCCGGTACCAACTGACCCGGTACCAACTGAGTCGCCGTCTGCAGCAGGCCATTCTCTTGGACAACATCCTGTCGGGCATTTGGAGCTTGCTTTCTAGAAGTACGTGCCATGGGATCCCCTCAACACTCACCCTTCTTCATTCGTACCTCATGCTCCGCTGCGGTTGGCCGGATTTTTCAGGCCTTAACACAGCACCCTTGGCAGTAAGTCTGAGATCCACCACCAATCCTAGAGTAAGTAGCACTTGAAGATAGAAGCTGTTTTTGGGAATGGCTGTGTCCTAAGTCACGAACCCGACGGAGAAGTTGCACTAGAAGCAATGGGACGGAGCTCTGCTGCAACCTGAGGTAGGGGTTTACGCTCAGGTTTGCGATCCAAGGGTAGGGCTTGTCGTTCCAGCCTTGTATCCACCAGCACTGAGGGGGGAGCCAGCTTGACCCGATCCAGCAGTTTTTGCAACTGTTGAGCATCAATTTCTTCCCCACGGCGGGAGGCAGTTATCGAGGCGGTCCCAGCCACCAAGGGGGTAGGCGTGGCTTGCGGAACCGGATGCAGGGATCCACTCCTAGAGGCAGGATCTGCCAGCACCAACTCCACCATCGCCTGGGCCACCTCATTGCCGTACACACCATCTGGACCCGAGGGGAGCAAATCTGTTCGTCCTTGCTGAGCAGCCAATCGACTCAACCCCAGTTGCACAGCGACCACCGCCGGTCCACGATCCCCACGTTTAAGGGTGCGTTCACCGGCCAGAACGCTATTGAGATAGGCTTTCGCAGATGCTTGTTCGCTGGTGGGCAGTAGATGCACCAACCCTTCCACATTGATCCCCGCCAGGGAAGTAGCGGCTGTTTCAGAGCGGGGATCCCCGGCCCATAACTCCGTCATGTCGTAGAGCAAAATGGCGTGAGGGACAGGGCGGCTAGGTTGGTTGGGGCCGGCATGGCCGGTGGCCAGGATCTCCCCTTCGTAGAGCAATGAAGTGCTGAAACCAGAATCCAAGAGAACAGCCTCGCGGATCCCGGTTTTGGGCAAGATTTGGGCTAGCCTTGCAGCATTCACGTGGGTTTTGGTGACTCCAATCACCACCTGATCCCGGTCATCAATGCCAAAAAAGGCCCTTGGGCGGAACTCCGCTGCACTAGAAAGCCGGAAAGAATCAATCTCCGCTTGGGAAAGGGCTTGCCCATCCTTCACCAACCACAAACCGGCCACGAACAGATCTGTTACATCCGGCATTAGTGCCTGAATACCGGCCAAGTTGCTCATGGTATCGGGATCGAAGGGGACAAAGCGCACCCGATCCTTACCCATCAGTACTAGGGGACGACCGCGTACCACCTTGTCATCTTCCGGGCGGCCGGGAATAAAAGTCTTGTGATTGGCAGCCATCACCGGCCCGACCATGACGTTGCTGGCGGAGTTGATCCAGGGGATGGAAAAAAAGCTGCCGTTGATGCCGGCATCCGCTTGGTAGCGCTGGGCCAGGGTACTGACCTCATAGCGACGCTCCGCGTGAACCGTAGCAGCCCGTCCACCGCGAATGGTGAGGGTGCGCACCTGATCGATCACTTCATCAGTCAAAGCTAATGGTTGGGTGACATCCAGCAGATAGTCAGGGCTACGGCTGAGGTTGATGGTTTTGGCGCCGATGATGGCCTCGGTGATGCGGAATTGGTTAAAACGGCGCACCTCCAGCAAATTAGGGGATTGCCCGGTAAAACCGGGATCCATGGTGAAGGACATCAAGTAACCGGCATCTGCCAGGTATTGCATCACCCGCTTATCCCGATTGCCCTCTGGGTAGGCAAAGTAATCGATGCGATGGCCCAACTCCTGTTCCAGCTTGGTTTTGCAGTCGAACACCTCCCGGCGCAGACGGGCATCATCGAGCACTCGCAGATCGGGAGGATGGTTAACCGTGTGGGCAGCAAAGTCAATGAGGCCGCTGGCATCCATCTCCCGCATTTGATCCCAGGTGAAGTGATCTTTGCTGGTGGGCACACCAACAAACCCGGTCTGAACAAAATAGGTGGCCGGGAAGTTGTACTCCTTCAGGAGAGGATAGGCATTTTCATACAGACCCAGGTAAGCATCATCGAAGGTGAGTAGAATGGCTTTCTCCGGCAAGGGATCCCCGTCCCGTAGATGTCTGTAGAGCTGGTCAATATGAATCGGGGTGACTCCCGCCCGTTTGATGGCCTCAAAGTGTTGCCGCAGCTCCGCCAGGGTGGTGTCAAACCAGACCTCTTTACGGCTGGCCACCACATCGTGATACATAATCGAGGGCACATAAGAAAGGCTGGCCAAGGGATCCAAAGCAAAGGGATCCCGTTCCAACTGAGGCTCTTTGAGGATGGGCAGACGTTGCTGTTGGGCAGCTTTGGCCGCAGCCCGGGGGGCAGGTAGGGCTGGGATGGGTTCAGACAAACCGGGCAAACGATTGACCCAATCGGGGTTGGCAATTCCCCAAGCCATCAGGGCTCCGGCACTAAAACCCAATAGGATTACCGGCAGCACCAGCCAGCGGAACGGCCGCAAGCGAGATTTCCGCAGCGGACGAGGGGAGGGATAAGAAGGACCGGATCGCGGGGCTGGAATGGGAACTTGGAGCGCACGGGTGTGAGATCTTGTTACCCCTTGCAGGTGTGTTGGATGTTGTCGAGATGCCATGATGTCCTCCCCACTCCCCAAAATTCAGTTCGATTCACAACTCCACCCTGCTGATGTGTTGTGTTTCTAACAGGCGTGACCTGAGGCGGTTGCCGCCACAACTGCCCCACCCCTACAGCATAGAGCTGACAGGGTAAGAGTAAAAACCAACGCCAGCCTACCATCCTTCCTTCAGGTTGGGGATGTCTACAGCCGTAGCCTTCAAAACGTCTCCTTGAACATCTCATCAAACCTTTCATTCAGACCCAGAACAGCTATCCACCTTCCCCAATAACCGCCTCACCACCAGAACGGATGCGACCGGCTCTGTCAGCTCCCATCCACTTTGGCAAGAATAGGGATTATGCCTTCAACGAACCCATGCAAAGACTCTGGAGCAGAAATCCCAAACTACATCTCAATTGGTCTTGCCTAGCCTTCTTTTAATTCTGAAACTGTAATTCTGAAACTCACCAAAGTTTGTATCCCGATGCCAAGGGTAAATGCCTATTGCTCAACAGTGAAGAGTTCACAAGCTCAGCTGGCCAAAGGATAACGCTCCATCAAATAGCAAAGACAGTCTTGGCGAATGATGCGGCTATTCAAGGTCAGCATCCCCGGCATCAGAGGAACAGCGGTGCGAATTTCGCCATCCTGGGTATAAAAGAAGCGAGCTGCTACATCTCGACCCTGCTCATCTTGCACATCCAGTTGGAAGCCATTGTTGGTCCAACCGATGCGGGTATGCGGGGGGATCTCTTGGAAATTAAGATGATCCAAATCCGGAGGAAAGCAAATGTGGGTTTGGGATCCGCCCTTGCTGAGTAAAGTTTCTGGATCCCCAAAGCTGAAACTGACTTGATCAGGGATTTTCACAATGGCCACACTGTGAAATAGGTCAATATCCTGACTCAGGACAGGTCGCTGTGGGATCCCGGACAAATGGAGGCAGGCTTCTAAAAATTCATAAGCATGTTGGGTGCCGTGCGGGTGATCCGGTTTGCCACATTCTAGAGTAACTGCCGGGCAAAAGCGGCCAAAGGCCATACTTTGTACCCCCTCTGGTCTGGTGAAATAAAGCACGGTACGTCCAAACAGACTAGCCAAGTGCAGACTAGGGGCATCTAGATGATTAACACAAGCATAATGGGGGTTGGTGCCAGTGTTGTTGTGAATATCAATGCTGGCAAAAGTACCCCGTTGTTGCATTTGCTCAATCACCGCCTGTGCAATTGCATGTTCAGGAGTAGCACCGGGGCCCCAAATACGGTTGTAATCCGGTTGGCCGTCTAGGCGCCGTTGCCCTTGGCTGGCTGCCTGAACATTGCCGATAAAAAGAGAAAGAGAACGAGGCAACTCCCGTCGAGCATAGTGGCTCAGAAGCCGCCGAATCGCTTGCCAACCGGTAACTTCATTGCCGTGCAACAGAACCGAAACAAATAGAGGAGGTTGCCGACGCCCTGGCAGGTGAATCAAAGTTGGCCCCGGTAGCAGCTGGTGAATTTCTTGAGCCGTTCGCTCCAATAACCCATTGGGCAGATAATCCAGTGTAGTCAGTACAGGTGAATCAGAAGCTGAGGTCATAGAAACATTCACCGGACTCAGAGAAACCAACATTATGCTGTCGGGAAACTACTTTTGGGCTCAAGCAAATCAAGGTGACCAGAATCATAGACAGAGCTTCCCACTGCTTTTCAAACTCTATGCGATTAAAAATGGAATGGTTTTCCTCTGGCTTGGTTGAGTGTTTGTAGTAAACCTTCACAAACTTTTTCCTGAGGAATATCACTGCTGTGTGAGTGCTTCCCCGATTCCTGCAAGAGGATTTGGGCCAAGTTGTTTGAGAAGGTTGGAGAGGCCATTCCATTGAAGGTTCAGCTTGAGCCGGGTACCCACAGGAGGAGCAAGACATCTACAAGTCCCAAGTATGCACTGGGTGACCCTGGTGCTGGCGTTCCCAGTAAGCACAGGTCAATTGTTGCATATCTTTACCATGACGGGCGACATAGCGACGCTGCCAAGTGGTGCCATTTTGTCCCGATTCAGTACGGGCACGGAGGATCCCCAGATACTCTTCTATCTCTGCCGGAGCTAGGTTCAGATGAGCCAAGCCTTCGGCAGCCAAGGGGATCAGCTCCTTGAGCAGCAGCTGCTGCAGGGATCCCTGCCAGCCACCCAGCCAGGTGATGGGAGCTTCTAAACCCAGTTGGGCCGCGGCATAAAAATTGGCTCGGCACCGGTCAAAGCTGAGATCCTGCTCAGGGGGTGTAGGCTGGGAGGCCAAAGCTTGCACCAATCCAAAGTAAAAAGCGGCATTGGCAATCATGTCTGCTACTGTTGGGCCTGCCGCCATCACCCGCTGCTCAATCCGCAAATGAGGGATGGGATCCAACCCGATTAAAGGGCGGTTCCAGCGCCAGATAGTACCGTTGTGGAGACGCAGGTGGGCCAGTTGTGACGGTGGGGATCCCAACTTTTGCGGGAGCAGAACTGGGTAGCGCTGAAGATTTTCCCAAAACAGCTCCATCAGGGAGCTCTGCACATACCCTTGTCCGAGGGTGACGCGGGGGTGGTGGGTGGGGGAAGGTGGGGGTGGGCCATCCAAGGCTTGTTCAAACAAGGGAATGCGGGTTTCTGCCCACAGATCCTTGCCGAAGAGGTAGGGAGAATTGGCTGCAACCGCCACCAGCGGGGCTGTCAAGATCAAAGAGGCATTGAAGAAGCGGGCAGCCTGATCCGGGGGCACCTGCAGGTGGACTTGAAAAGAGGTGGTAGCGGCCTCTAGCATAATGTCGGGGTGCAGAATCCTGAGGTGATCCTGCTCTTGCCCAGGGTTAGCAGCCACACCTCGAATATCTAGGCCTAAAACCCGGTGTCGATGGAGTTTCAGGATCTGCTCGTTGAGAGCGTAGTACCGCCTGCGGGGAGAGATCATCTCTAGGGTGAGCTGGTCTTGCTGCACCGTTGGCAAAATACCGATCATCATCAACCCTGCCTCCAGTTGATCCGCCACGCGGCAACAGTGCTCCCAAGTTTGGCTCAGTTCTTGGTGCAACCGCTGCAGGGCAGATGCGGTCAAAGTCTGGGGTTGGCTGTTGATCTCTACGTTGAATTGAGCCAGCTCCGGTACTACCAGCGGACTGTTCACCGCTTCTAGGTAGGCTTGGTTGATTGGGTATGGCTCTCCCTGGGGTGTAACCAACCAGGCCTCTAACTCAAATCCACCTACCAAGGATCCCTGGGCAAAAGGTGGACAGGCTGCATCCAAACCCGGGGATCCCGTCAGCCAACGGGCCAGCAAATCAGTCTCTTCCTGCAGTTGAACCGCAAAATCTCTAAAATCTTCTGCACTAAAGTGAAGGGAGGCGATCTCCTGGCCCATTGCGAGAACTCCACAGAGAATGATACCACTTTACAGCCCTTTTTTAGGTTACTGGTGACAGTAGCTAGGACAAGGTTCTGGTGAGGTAAAGGTACTGCTGCTCCTGAAGATTGCATTCATAAGAAAAAGCCCAGCAACAGCAGAGGATAACTCCTGACTGCCAAAGCTTTGTAGTCATTCCTGTTAAACCAGGAAAACAGTTTTTGTCGGACTGTTCTCTCCTTTCACAGAGGAAATAACTCTCAATGAGTCGGTTGACAGATTAGCCTGGATTGCTGAAGTTTTCTAAAGGCTGCATGTCTGATTCTGCAAACCTTAAAAACTAAGGGCCTGTGGGGATGGGAAATTGCCCTTGGAACACTGATTCCATCTCCTGCAAAGAGAGGCTCAGTATCGGATCCCCGGCATCCGAGTGAAGGGACAAAGGATCCGCCTCACCCCCCACTTGACCCAACCGCAGCCAGCTGCCGGGAATCAAGGCATCCAGGTAACTTTCCCAGGCCTGGCAATAGGCCGGATCCACAGAAACCAGAATACGGCTGGATCCCTCTCCAAACAGCACCTGATCCCAGCGGTGCTCCGATGAACGGTTAGGGATCCGAATTGCTGCTCCCCGTCCACCACTCAGGCATGCTTCTGCTAAAGCTACAGCCAGCCCACCTTCACTGCAATCGTGGGCCGAGTGGATCCACCCTTGCCGAATCCCGAATCGACAACTGGCCTGCACCTGTTTTTCCAGCTCCAGATCCACAGGTGCCGGTCGCCCGGTTACTTTCTGGTGGATAACAGCCAGGTATTCGCTCCCGCCCAAGGCGGTGGCGGCGGTGGATCCCAGCAGATAGATCCAATCCCCCTGCTGCTGCCAACCTTGCCCACAGCTTCGCCTGAGATCCGGCACCAAGCCGACCATACCAATCACAGGCGTGGGGTAAATGGCCTGGGATCCCTGACTCGTGAGGGTCTCGTTGTACAGAGAAACATTCCCCCCCGTTACCGGTGTAGCGAGAACCCGACAAGCCTCGGCAATGCCTCGACAGGCAAGCGCCAGCTGCCAATACACCACAGGGTTTTCCGGGTTACCAAAATTGAGGTTATCGGTAACCGCCAAAGGATCTGCTCCTACGCAGGAGAGGTTGCGGGCCGCTTCGGCAACAGCTGCCTTTGCCCCCTCATAGGGATCCAGATAGACCCAGCGACCGTTGCCATCCACGGTGGCAGCCACTCCCTTGAGAGAAGAACGCAGTGGCGGCACCTCTCCACAGCCAAAAGCTTGGGAACGCAGGCGAATCACCGCTGCATCCCCTTCTCCTGGCCAGAGGTAGGTGTTGTTTTGCACCTGATGGTCGTACTGGTGGTAAACCCATGCTTTGCTGGCAAGGGTGGGGCTGGCCAAAAGCTTGAGAAGCACCTGTTCCCAGCTCAGCCGTTCCGTTCCCAATTGGATCCCCTGCTGGTCGCAGGGCGGCAGAAGATTAGGATCCCATTGCCAGGCTGCTTGCACATAGTCCGGCGGCTCCGATAACACCGGGCGGGAATAGAGAGGGGTATCTTCAGCAAGAGCACGGGCAGGCACCCTCACCACACAGGATCCCTGGTGCCAGATTTCCACCACCGGCTCCGCTAACACGGTTCCGGCCACGCTGGCATGTAGCCCCCAGCGCTGAAAAATCTCAATCAGCTCCTGCTCCCGCCCTTTCTCAGCTACAAACAACATCCGCTCCTGCGACTCCGAGAGCAAATACTCCCAGGCCTGCATGCCGCTTTCCCGTACCGGTACCTGATCCAAGTCAAAGCGGATCCCCACCCCCCCTTTGGCCGCCATTTCCGAGGTGGAACAGGTGATGCCTGCTGCGCCCATATCCTGGGCAGCTACCACTGCCCCGGTTTGAAACGCCTCCAGACAAGCCTCAATCAAACATTTGCCCAAAAAGGGATCCCCCACTTGCACCGCCGGTCGATCCTGTTGCGATTGCTCACTGAGCTCGGCACTGGCAAAACTGGCCCCCCGGATCCCATCCCGTCCGGTGGTGGATCCCACGTAGAGCACCGGGTTGCCTACCCCCTTGGCGGCCGACTTGACCACCTCGGCCGTTTCCATCAGCCCCAGCGCCATCACATTCACCAGTGGGTTACCGGTATAACAGGGATCCACCGCCAGCTCTCCTCCCACCGTCGGTACCCCAGAGCAATTGCCATAGTGGGCAATCCCTTCCACTACACCTGCTATCAACCGACGGTTGCGTGGCTCGGAAAAAGGTCCAAAGCGCAGTGAATTGAGCAGAGCAATCGGGCGCGCCCCCATGGTGAAAATATCCCGCAGGATCCCTCCGACCCCCGTAGCTGCCCCCTGAAACGGCTCCACAGCAGAAGGATGATTGTGGGACTCAATCTTGAAAACCAGTCGATCCCCATCCCCTAGATCCACCACCCCGGCATTTTCCCCTGGCCCCACTAGGATTCGTTCACCCGAGGTGGGAAAACCCTTAAGCAAAGGGCGGGAGTTCTTGTAGCAACAGTGCTCCGACCACATCACCCCAAACATGGCCAACTCGTTTGGATTGGGATCCCGTCCCAAGCGCTCTAGGAGCATCTGGTATTCTTCGGGGGAGAGGCCGTGATTTTTCAAGTCGGCAAGGGTGTAGGACATAGGGAGCTAGAAAAGAACAGCTAACTCTAACTCTAAGCGCCACGTGCGCCCAATAAGACCCTGAGCAAAACTATCTGCCAAGTGGCTCTGCCCCTAGAACCTGAGGTACGTAGCTCCTATGCAAGTAGCAGAGGTTGCCGCGGTGAGCATTTAGAACATCCCCTTGCCAGAGTACATGAGTTAAAGACAAGAGCTGATCAATCAGCCTCCCATCTTCCTCCGCATAAAACTTTACATAAATGACTTTAATTGAACTAAGTTGACCTGGAGCATTCCTAGATAAGTCCGTCAGTATCTTCAGCTCGGATCCCGCATCGTCTATTTTCAGGATATCAACTCGCTCGACATTAATATCCTTCAGATAGGAACTTGCTTTTCTAAACTGGCGGGGTTGATAGAAACTGTGGCAAACATCAGTTGAGCTACTGATAGCATTCTGCAAGTTTAACTGAATGGAATGCTCGATATCTTCACTATAAAGCCTAACAGGGTGAACTTGGCAATTACCAATAGACACTGCATTTTGCTTTAGTAGATATACTGTAAGAGGATCACATTCAAAAGAGTGGATGGTAGCCTCTGGATAGTGAGCGCGGAAGTAGACACTGGCAAGACCAATGTTTGCGCCCACATCCACAATCACCTGCACATCCGGAACAAAATCCAAAAAAGGATAGCAATTCTTATTAAAGATCTCATCGCCAATATCATTCATCGAATCATAGTTTGGTGAACCTGTACTGTATGCTCGAATTTGAAATTGGTTACCTCGAGTTAAGTATAGCTGAATATCCACTAGACTCATTGCATTCGAAGAGATAACCTGATTCTCTTCTCCCAAGACAAACACAAACTTGGTGTACAGAGATTTCTTATTCAGAGTATCTGACTTGACAATCGCTACATCCCAGCTCCTTCCTTCTCCCTCCCTCAGCTCATCTACCGGATAAACCCGAGAAGATAACCTGACATCC
>CALFBB010000017.1 GCA_937944885.1 uncultured cyanobacterium | reverse complement strand
TCGGCAAAGACGATGGGCTGCGGATTGTCGCCGACGATTTGCAGTGAAAGTGCGTCGCCATGAACGATGTTGCGCTTGAGGATATAGCTCACCGCCGCGCGGCAGGCGGCTTTGGCTTTCTCGTCGAAGAGGGCGGTGTAGGCGTCGTCGAAAGATTGGTATAGCCGCTGGCGGCATTCCTCGGCATTATCGGCCAGGATGTCAATACCATAGAGCGAAGAGACGGCCAGCACGGCGTAGCGCTCATAGTCGAGTTGGCTTTTGGCGTAGCGTTTTTGCACCACCTGCAATTTGCGGCGCAGGATTTCCACGAGAAAGTTCCCCGTGCCGCAAGCGGGTTCGAGGAAGCGTGAGTCAATCCGCTCGGTTTCCTGCTTCACCAGGTCGAGCATGGCGTCCACAATGTGCGACGGGGTAAGCACCTCGCCAAAGTCGGCCACCCGCCGTTCGGATTTGACTTGCTTTTCCACTTGTGCCTACTGTCAAGAGGCCAGCTACTTGATCACCAGCTCAATGTTACCTGTGCGCCTCGAAACATTGACCCCTACCCCCCCTTTTTGCAGATAAAGTTCGAGATCAATAGAACCCTGTCCAACTGCAACCCGGTGCAGCGTGACATGGGGTAGCCACAGCGGTAAAGTGGGTTGCGTCAGCGATACCCGGCCGGCAAAACCATCGATCTCCAAACCCAAGCACACCTGCAGCAGCAAAAACACACTGGCAGAGGCCCAAGCTTGGGGGAGACAGGCTACAGGGTAAAGAGTGGGTCCCTCCCGTTGCCGACGGGTAAACCCACAGAACAGCTCCGGCAGACGCTTCAGTTCCAAAAACTGGCTGGCATCAAATAGGCCCGTTAAGATGCGAGCTGCCTCAGCCTTGTACCCGTAGCGGCTTAACCCGGCGGCAATCAGAGCATTGTCATGGGGCCACACCGATCCATTGTGGTAGGACATCGGGTTAAACCGTCCTTCCCCCCGCGGCACGGTGCGGATCCCCCAACCGGTAAAGAAATCCGGTTGCATCATCTGCTCGGCAATACGGGCTGCGTGGACTGGATCGGCAATCCCCGAAAACAAACAGTGACCCATATTGGAACTGCGCACCCGGCAGGGCTTTTTCTCCCCATCCAGAGCCAGTGCATAACCTTGGAATTCCTCGCACCAGAAGTGTTCATGGAACTGTTGCTGTAGGCTTAGGGCTTGCCGCCTAAGGGTGGCAGCACGCTCAGGCTGATGCAGAAGCTCAGCCATCTGGGCCGCCAGCATTTTGGCCTCGTACACATAACCCTGAACCTCACACAGGGCTAACGGCGGCTCCGCCAGGGATCCGTCCGGGTAAAAAATCGAGTCCTCCGAATCTTTCCAACCCTGATTGCGCAGACCCTGGTGGGCTTTGCGCACGTACTCGACAAAGCCATCAGCATCCGGATCCCCGTAGGTATCCATCCAGGTCAAAGCCGCTTCAATGTGGGGCCACAACTGCTGGAGGAAGGCGTAATCCCCGCTGCGCCGGATGTAACGACCTGCCAACACCACAAACAGAGGTGTGGCATCAATGCTGCCAAAGTAGTTGCCGAAGGGAACCTCACGGGTGTTGGCCATCTCACAGCGCCGCTGCTCGTGAAGGATCTTGCCTGGCTCAGCATCGCGACTGGGATCCTCCTCCTGGGCCTGATGAGCAGCCAAGTAAAGCAAGACTCCCCGGGCGATGTCGGGGTACCACCACAGGGTAGCCAGAGCCGTAATCAGAGCATCCCGCCCAAAGACCGTGCTAAACCAAGGCACACCTGCATAGGGG
The DNA here is from genome assembly GCA_937944885.1 of uncultured cyanobacterium. Taxonomy (GTDB): domain Bacteria; phylum Cyanobacteriota; class Cyanobacteriia; order Thermostichales; family Thermostichaceae; genus Thermostichus. The sequence goes on along the minus strand of CALFBB010000017.1, from coordinate 103,772 downwards.
TACAGCCCATAGGGGGTTTGGGTGAGCATCATCACCAGGTCATCCCGTGAAGCATTTAACCAGTCATTGAACTGGGCATTGCCGGTATCGATGTAGGCTGCCCGTTCCCGCAAACGCTGGCGATGGTTGCGCTCCGCTTGCAGAGCTTCCTCATAGCTGAGTGGGCAGATCTGTTCCCCTGCATAGGCACAGAAAATGGATACCCCTAGGTCTTGCCCTGCCCGGGGCGACAAAGGTACCCACCACTGCACAAACTCTGCAGTGACTACCTCAGGGGCGGGAGAGAAGAACAAGTGAGTTTGTCGCTCCACACCATCTGCCCCGAGATAAGAGAGAATCACACAATCGGCAAATATTTTCGCAGGGAGGAGTTTCCCCCTCTGGGTACGGTGAATACCCCGCACCTCAAAGATATCGGCAAAATCTGCTTCAAAAGACAGGGTAATAGGAACCCGGAAGGATTCAGAGCCGTAGTTGCAGATGTGCAACTGCTGGTAGGCGGCGTTATCCCAAAGAAAAGTGGTTCGCAATAGATGCAGAGTATCTTGGCCGATGAATTGTCCCTCAGAGGTGGTGAATTCGGGATTGGTCAGATCCACCACTAAGATATCTTTGTCTTCCCGAACCTCTGAGCTGAGCAGCAAAAACTGCCGCCCCTCCAGATCCAGCACCAACCTTGACAAAAAGCGGGTGTCATCCCGAAAGAGTCCGTGATCCTGGATCCCCAAAGGACGCATGTTCCCTAGTCGGTCAAACACTCCAAAGCAGTTGTCATGTTTGAGCACATGGGAGCGCGTTTCCACCAGGGAAGCACTGGCCCGGATGTAGTATTGCTCCTGAACTTGAATAATATCTTCCGGCATTCCCCAGTTCTCTCTATCAACTGCTCAGGTGATAAGACTGCCTAGGCTGCAGTTACTTCCTGAACTTGTGCTGCCTGTCTTTCTGCAACCAGTTGCTGATAAATGACTTCATAGGTATCGACCATACGAGTAACGCTATAACGCTCCTCAAACACCTGCCGCACCCTTTGTCGACTCAGGGATCCCACTTTAGCAACCGCTTCCACCGCTTCTGCCACCGAATTGACGATAAAGCCTGTTTCTCCGTCCACCATCACCTCCGGAACTGAGCCAAAACGGGTAGCAATCACCGGCGTGCCACAGGCCATAGACTCAATCATGACCAAACCAAAAGGTTCCGGCCAGCGAATGGGAAACAGTACCGCATAGGCCTTACCCAAAAGTTCGCTTTTCTCCCGCTCACTGATCTCCCCAATTAATTCCACATTTGGGTTATCGCGAATCATAGGGTAAATATAAGACTCATAGTACTGACGATCCACCGGGTCAATTTTAATGGAGACCTTCAAGGGCATGCCCGCTTGGGTAGCGATTTCAATGGCAGTATCCAGACCTTTTTCCGGTGAAACCCGCCCCAGAAACGCTAAGTAATCTCCTGTCTCTGCATAAAAAGGATGTAGATCCAAAGGTAGGCCATGGTAGACCGTCCCCACCCAACGGGCCTGGGGGAGGGGGATGCGCTGGGCATTGGAAATCGAGATGACAGGAATATCCTTAAACTCATCGTAAAGAGGTTGCAGCTCCGGAATATCCAAGCGCCCATGGAGGGTGGCCACAAAAGCAACTTCCGGATGACGACGAGCCAAAGCATAGGGGTAATAATCAATGTGGCCATGGATCAGGTCAAATTGATCCGCCATTTGAAAGGCTTTTTCCACCATCAAGATATGGGGGGCCACTGTATCGATGGCATTTTTATCCAGTCGTAGGGCCTGTTCTCGAAAAGGGATCAACCGCGCTTGCGTCTGGGAATCACCGCTGGCAAACAGAGTAACCTCATGACCACGCCGCACCAACTCTTCCGTGAGCCAGGACACCACTCGTTCAGTTCCACCGTAAAACTTAGGGGGCACGCTTTCATGCAAAGGGGCAATCTGAGCAATGCGCATATCACTCCTCCAGCACTGTTATCCAGAGTTCTTAGACAGATCAGTCGATTCAATCGATTAATCTGCAATGCTCCCTAATGCTTTTGGTTAGCAGAATCCGCTCTGGCTTGACAAGAGTGAGTGCAGTCCAAAAAAGGGATCCCTGTTATCTAGGGATCCCTTTAGGCTGATTAAATCCGGATGAACCGGCTAGCCAAACTGTGACGCCGTGGAAGCAATCACAAAGGCTGCATAGGTGAGAACATAACCGACCGTGAAGTGAGCCAAGCCCACCAACCGACCTTGCACGATCGACATGGCCACCGGCTTATCTTTCCAGCGGATCAGCTTAGCCAGAGGGGTGCGCTCATGCGCCCAGACCAAGGTCTCGATCAGCTCTTGCCAGTAACCACGCCAGGAGATCAAGAACATGAACCCAGTCGCCCACACCAGGTGACCGAACAGGAACATCCAAGCCCAGACCGCCAGGTTGTTCATCCCGTAGGGGTTGTAGCCATTGATCAACTGAGCAGAGTTGGCCCAAAGATAATCCCGCAACCAGCCCATCAGGTAGGTGGAGTTCTCGTTGAACTGGGCGGTGTTGCCGCTCCAGACTCCCAGTTGCTTCCAGTGCCAGTAGAAGGTGACCCAGCCGATGGTGTTCAGCATCCAGAACATGGCCAGATAAAAAGCGTCCCAGGCAGAGATATCGCAGGTGCCACCTCGGCCAGGGCCATCGCAAGGGAAGCTGTAGCCGAAGTCCTTCTTGTCGGGCATCAGCTTGGAACCACGGGCATCCAACGCACCTTTGACCAAAATCAAGGTGGTGGTGTGCAGACCCAAGGCAATAGCGTGGTGAACCAAGAAGTCACCCGGGCCAATCGGCAGGAACAAAGACCCATTCGGGTCATTGATCGCCGCCAACCAACCGGGCAGCCACACGTTACCGTAATTGGGCCAAGCCGTGGAGGCAATGCTATCGGGATTGGACAACAACACATCCATGCCGTAGATCAGCTTGCCATGAGAAGCCTGAATGAACTGAGCAAACAGCGGCTCAATCAAAATTTGCTTCTCCGGCGTGCCGAAGGCTTGCATGACATCGTTGTGAACGTAGAGACCCAAGGTGTGGAAGCCCAAGAACAGCGATACCCAGCTCAGGTGAGAGATAATCGCTTCCTTGTGGTCCAAAATCCGGGCCAGCACATTGTTCTTATTGGCCTCAGGGTCGTAGTCCCGCACAAAGAAGATCGCCCCATGGGCAAAGGCCCCCACCATCAAGAAGCCAGCAATGTACTGGTGATGGGTGTAGAGAGCCGCCTCCGTGGTGTGATCCAAGGACATGAACACATAGGGGTTGAGGGAATACATGTGCTGCGCCACCAGCGAAGTCACCACCCCCAGAGAAGCCAAAGCCAAGCCCAGTTGGAAGTGCAGGGAGTTGTTGACCGTGTCGTAGAGACCCTTATGACCATCCCCCAGTAAACCGCCAAAGGGAGTGCCTTTGGGCGGATTGTGGGCCCCGAGGATTTCTCTAATGCTGTGGCCGATGCCCCAGTTGGTGCGGTACATGTGGCCAGCAACGATGAAAATCACCGCGATGGCCAGGTGGTGGTGGGCCATATCCGTCAACCACAAAGACTGGGTGTTGGGATCAAACCCACCCAAGAAGGTGAGGATGGCCGTACCCGCGCCCTCGGCAGTACCCCAGACATGGCTGGTGGTATCCGGGTTCTGGGCATAGACCCCCCAGTTGAGGGTAAAGAAGGGCTTCAAGCCGGCAGGGTGAGGCAGCGTGGTCAGGAAGTTATCCCAACCCACATGCTGACCGCGAGATTCCGGAATGGCGACGTGCACCAAGTGACCGGTCCAGGCCAGAGAACTCACCCCAAATAAACCGGCCAGGTGGTGGTTGAGACGGGACTCAGCGTTCTTAAACCAGCTCAAGCTGGGACGGAAACGAGGCTGTAGGTGCAACCAACCGGCAAACAGAAAGACAGCCGCCAGCAGCAGCAAGCCAACCGCACCAGTGTAGAGATCGCCATTGGTGCGCAGACCGATGGTGTTGAACCAGTAGTACAGACCGGAATAGGCAGCATTAACAGGGCCGCCACCACCCGGTTGGGTAAAGGCCTCTACCGCTGCTTTACCAAACTGGGGATCCCAGATGGCATGGGCGATAGGAGTAACCCCAGTGGGGTTGGCTACCCATTGTTCGTAGTTGCCTTGCCAGGCGATATGAAAGACGTTGCCAGAGGCCCACAAGAAGATGATCGCCAGATGGCCAAAGTGGGTGGCAAACAGCTTTTGGTAAAGCCGCTCCTCCGTCATGCCATCGTGGGTTTCGAAGTCGTGAGCGGTGGCAATGCCGTACCACAAACGACGCGTAGTGGGGTCGCTGGCAAGGTCTTGACTGAACTGTGGAAAACGAGTTGCAGTTGCCATTGTTCAATTTCCTCCTTGCCTTAGCCGAGTGCGCCGAACCGTGCCAGGAAGAACGCCCACGTGGTGACAATTCCTCCCAACAGGTAGTGGGCCACACCGACCGCCCGACCCTGAATAATGCTCAGAGCACGGGGTTGAATGGCCGGAGCGACTTTCAGCTTGTTGTGGGCCCAAACGATGGACTCAATCAGCTCCTGCCAGTAGCCACGGCCACTAAACAGGAACATCAAGCTGAAGGCCCATACAAAGTGAGCACCCAAGAAGAGCAACCCATAGGCCGACAAAGCCGAGCCATAGGAGTTGATCACTTGCACAGACTGAGCCCACAGGAAGTCCCGCAGCCAACCGTTGATATTGACGGAACTGGCCGCAAAGTTGCCGCCGGTAATGTGCTCAATCGTGCCATCCGCATTAACGGTGCCCCAGATGTCACTCTGCATTTTCCAGCTGAAGTGGAAGATGACGATGGAAATGCAGTTGTACATCCAGAACAAGCCCAGGAACACGTGATCCCAACCGGAAACTTGGCAGGTGCCGCCCCGACCCGGGCCATCACAGGGGAAGCGGAAGCCCAACTTGCCTTTGTCTGGAATCAGACGGGAAGAACGGGCAAATAGCACTCCCTTAAGCAGGATCAACACCGTGATGTGGATGGTCATCGCGTGGATGTGGTGCACCATGAAGTCAGCAGTGCCCAAGACCATCGGCATCATGGAAACCTTGCCACCGATAGCCACCACATCCCCTCCAAAAATGGGGCTGACCGAGGCACCGGCATAGGGTGCCGTGCTGGCAATGGCATTGGTGTGCAGGGACTGAATCCATTGGGCAAAGATCGGCTGCAGCTGGATCCCGGTATCGGAGAACATGTCCTGCGGACGACCAAAGGCTTGCATAGTGTCGTTGTGGACATAGAAGCCAAAGGCGTGGAAGCCCAAGAACAGACACACCCAGTTCAGGTGGCTGATAATGGCATCCCGATGCCGCAGCACCCGATCCAATACGTTGTTGCGGTTCACCGCTGGGTCGTAATCCCGTACAAAGTAGATGGCCGCATGGGCCGCACCCCCAACCACAAAGAAGCCGCCCAACCACATGTGGTGGGTAAACAGCGAAATCTGTGTGGCGTAGTCAATCCCCATGTAGGGGTAGGGGTTCATGGCATACATGTGCTGGGCCACGATGATGCTCAGGGATCCCACCATGGCCAGGTTAATGGCCAGTTGAGCATGCCAAGAGGTGGTGAGCACTTCGTACAGACCCTTGTGGCCTTCACCGGTGAAGGGGCCTTTGTGAGCCTCCAGGATCTCTTTCATGGAGTGGCCAATGCCCCAGTTGGTGCGGTACATGTGCCCGGCCACAATAAAGAGCACGGCAATGGCCAGATGGTGGTGGGCCTGATCCGTGAGCCAGAGGGCGCCATTTTGTGGATCCAACCCTCCCTTAAAGGTGAGGAACTCAGCGTACTTGCCCCAATCTAAGGTAAAGAAAGGCACCACCCCGCTGAAGATACCCCAATCAACACTGGGGAACATCTCCTTCATCAAGGCCGGGTTGAGGATGAACTCATGGGGCAGAGGCACTTGGTCAACTGGCACGCCCGCATCCAACATTCTGTTGATGGGAATGGAAACGTGAATTTGGTGACCGGCCCAAGCCAATGAACCCAACCCCAGCAAGCCCGCTAGGTGGTGGTTCAGCATTGATTCCACATTCTGAAACCACTCCAGCTTGGGAGCCCGCTTGTGATAGTGGAACCAACCGGCAAACAGGCACAAGCCGGCCATCACCAAACCACCAATAGCAGTACAGAGCAGTTGAAACTCGTTGGTGATACCGCTGGCCCGCCAGAGGTGGAAAAGACCGGAGGTAATGCGGATCCCTTCAAAACCCCCGCCCACATCTCCATTCAGGATTTCCTGACCAAAGATCGGCCAGACCACTTGGGCGCTGGGCTTGATGTTAATCGGATCGGCTACCCAGGCGGAATAGTTGGAGAACTGAGCTCCGTGATAGTACATACCGCTCAGCCAGACAAAGACCACCGCCAGGTGGCCAAAATGAGCGGAAAAGATCTTACGAGAGACGTCTTCTAAGTCGCTGGTGTGACTGTCGAAGTCATGAGCAAGAGCATGGAGGTTCCAGATCCAGGTCGTGGTCTTGGGTCCACGCGACAGGCTGCGATCGAAGTGGCCCGGCTTGGCCCATTTCTCGAAGGAAGTAGGAACCGGATCTACATCAACCGACACCTTGACCTTTGGCTCTCGCTCCTTTGGCGTAGTTGTCATCAAGAACTCCTCTCTTGCGACAAGGAACGAAGCATTCCTACCCGTCAGTAGCCGTGAACCACGGAAAATCTTACTAGGGCAGGACTTACAAGGCATTATAGGGCAGCCTTTAGGACCCTCCCGATGCTTCACAATAATTAAACCAGGGATCCCTTGCCCCATCAGGATTACGGCAAGCCTATGATCACTTTTTCGATCATGATTGTGAATATATGTAACAGCTTTTCAGTTGACTTAGGGAAATGAAGAGCTGGCAAAGAACAAGTATCGGTTGGGTATTGAGTTTAAAGGGATCCCCTGGGTGGGGATATTTGTGGTAAAACCCTGGCAGCCTTTTGTGTAAATAGCATCCTATGACCCTAGAAATTCCCCGTCGCCAATACGTGAGCAACTACGGTCCCACAGTGGGGGATCGGGTGCGCCTAGCCGATACGCAGTTGATCATTGAGGTGGAGCAGGACTTGACCACCTATGGAGAAGAAATCAAGTTTGGCGGGGGCAAGACGATTCGGGATGGCATGGGGCAATCACCGACGGCGACGCGAGCCAGGGGAGCCCTAGATTTGGTGATCACCAATGCTTTGATTCTGGATTGGTGGGGCATTGTTAAGGCGGATGTCGGCATTCGCGATGGCTATATTGTCGGCATCGGCAAAGCCGGTAACCCTAACATTCAATCGGGCGTGACACCCGGCATGGTGGTTGGCCCGAGCACAGAGGCGATTGCCGGGGAGAACCTCATCCTGACGGCGGGCGGAATTGATGCTCATGTGCATTTTATTTGTCCACAACTGTGCGAGTTTGCCATTGCTTCTGGGTTGACCACTCTGTTGGGGGGAGGTACCGGGCCGGCCACCGGCACCAACGCCACCACCTGTACACCGGGAGCCTGGAACTTGGGCAAGATGTTGCAGGCGGCAGAGGGTTTCCCGGTCAATTTGGGTTTCTTTGGTAAGGGGAATGCCTCTTTTCCGGAGGCGCTGCGGGAGCAAGTGGAGGCAGGAGCCTGTGGCTTGAAGATGCACGAAGACTGGGGATCCACACCGGCGGTGATCGACAGTTGTTTAAGGGTCTGCGATGAATACGATGTACAGGCCCTCATCCACACCGATACCTTAAATGAGTCTGCCTTTGTGGAGGACACCATTGCCGCCATCAATGGCCGTACCATTCACACCTTTCATACCGAGGGAGCGGGGGGAGGGCATGCCCCAGATATCATCCGCATTGCCTCTGAACCGAACGTGCTGCCTAGTTCCACCAATCCTACCCGTCCCTTTACCCGCAACACCATCGAAGAGCACCTGGACATGTTGATGGTGTGCCATCACCTGAGCAAGAATGTGCCGGAGGATATTGCTTTTGCCGAAAGTCGCATCCGCCCCCAAACCATTGCTGCCGAAGACATTTTGCACGACATGGGGGTGTTCAGCATTATTGCTTCTGACTCTCAAGCCATGGGTCGGGTGGGGGAGGTTATCATTCGCACTTGGCAGACGGCCCACAAGATGAAGGTGCAGCGGGGGCCACTGCCAGAAGATTCCGATCGCAACGACAACTACCGAGCCAAACGCTACGTTGCCAAGTACACCATTTGTCCGGCCATTGCCCATGGTCTGAGCCATGTGATCGGCTCGGTGGAGGTGGGTAAGCTGGCGGATCTGTGTCTGTGGAAACCGGCTTTCTTCGGGGTAAAGCCGGAGATTGTGCTCAAGGGGGGCTTGATTGCCTATGCGCAGATGGGGGATCCGAATGCCTCAATTCCCACGCCGCAGCCGGTTTATCCCCGCCCCATGTTCGGCAGCTTGGGTCGGGCCATGATTCAAACCAGCCTGTTGTTTGTTTCGCAAGCGGCTTTGGCAAAGGGGATCCCGCAACAACTGGGGATCCAGCGACCGGCAGTGGCGGTACGAAATTGTCGAGAAATCGGCAAAGCAGATTTGAAGTTGAACACCAGCACCCCTCATATCGAGGTTAACCCGGAAACCTACGAGGTGCGGGCGGATGGAGAGTTGCTCACCTGTGAGCCGGCGGAGGTTCTGCCTATGGCCCAGCGGTATTTTTTGTTTTGAGGTCTATGCTCGCTTTTGTCTCAAATTGTCTTCTACGGTTTTGGCCGATTCGGCAAACCATCCTAGAGATGGGGGAGCACCAGAGTTGCCAGGGATCTTCCGATGGAATCCATAGGAAAGGTTCGCAGCTTAACCGATTCGGGTAAAGGTTATCTATAATCTCAGGATCTATGAGCAAGGGGTGGCACAACTCAGTGGCTTTGCTGGCCACTCGGCATGGCAAAGAAGCCGTCATCGGGCCTCTTTTGCACCAACACCTGGGGATCTGCGTTGAGGTGGTAGATATCGATACCGATCAATTTGGTACCTTTTCGCGGGAACGACCTCGACCTGGGGATCCGATAACCACTTTGCGCCTGAAGATTGCATCTGCCTTTCAGGTGAAGGAGGCACCCTTGGGCTTAGCCAGCGAGGGATCCTTTGGACCGCATCCGCAGTTCCCCTGGCTGCCCTGGAACCAGGAGTGGGTGATGTTGCAGGATCGCGTCGAGGGATTGGAGCTGGTGGGCTGGGCAGGCAGCAGTCGAACCAACTTTAGCCACCGTCGTGTCACCACGCTGGCAGAGGCCCTGGCTTTTGCTCGGCAGGTGGGCTTTCCCGAGCACGGCTTGATTGCTCTCGATGACCCGCAGCAGCCGCAGGTGATCCACAAAGGGATCCAAGATGAAAAGACCTTGCAAGCCGTATTCCAGGAGCTGAATGCAGATGGGCAGGGGGTTCATTTAGAAACCGATATGCGAGCTATGTGCAATCCCTCCCGGATGCAGGTAATTGCTGCTGCTGCCGAAAATTTGGTGGTCAGAGCCCAAAGTCATTGTCCTGCTTGTGGAACGCCCGGTTATTGGCGGATCCGCTCTCTCCCCGGCCTGCCCTGTGGCAACTGTGGTGCCCCTACACCCTTGCCTAGAGCTTGGGTCTACGGGTGCTTGCGCTGTAGCCACACTCATCAGGAGCCTGTGGAGGAGTCCTGGGCAGATCCGGCCCAATGTGTGTTTTGTAACCCATGAGTTGGCAAAGGTTTTTGTAGAGAGCGCTCGTGTGGGGTCTGGGCATCCCCGAGTCAACTGAGAGAAGGACTAGACGGTGAGCCTAAAGCAGGTGGGGAGAAGGCACTACACCCCGGCTTCTGGCTCTCAACCTCTAGGGGGAGGGAGAAGCGTAACGACATAAATTCGTTACAGCATCTCCTCTGCCGGTGGGGTTTCCAGCATATCTTCTAGACTCAGTTGCACATCCCGTTGCAAAGATTGGATCGCCTGATATTCCTCTTGGATCTTGGCTTGGTACTGAGCAGCTAGGTCTGTATCGCCTTCAGAAAAGGCTTGATCCCACAGTTGTGTCCAGTAGCGATAGCGCTTCTGACGAATTTCCAGCTCCATATTGGCAATAGCAGCCCGCACCACAATCCGCGGTCGCATCAACGCCACACGGGTATTTTCATCCAACCAAAGCAAGTGGCTGAGGCGCTCATTGAGCTGCTCGTCATGGGCACAGATGGTGCGCAAGGCCGTCAGCAGAGGCTCCTCCTGAGTTTCCAGCTCCGGCTGAGCGTATACCAACTCCAAAATCCGTTGCCACAGATCCCGGTGGGGGCGAAAGCTAAACTGCAACTCCCGCTGCAGCAAAGCTTCTCGAATTTCGCGGCGGTACTCGCAAAAGTGGAGAAAGATCTGCAGCAAATGGGATTCCGATTGCAGTAGTTTGGATCCCTTGGCGGGAGGCAGTTGCTTCGGCTTGGACCAACGCTGTTGCCGCACCGCTCGGCGGAGTTCCTCTTCCAAATCTCGGCTCAAACGGCCATTACCTTGACTGAGCAACTCGGCTACCTTGTGCAGGTACAGAGAACGCCACTGCCCCCCCAAGCCGGCCAGCAGCTGCACCAGAGCTTGATAAGCTTGCTGAAAATCACTGGCCCGACTCAGATCCCGCCCTGAGAGCACCTGCTCAATTTGCCAATCCAGCCAAAGAGGAGCTTGATCCAGGAGGGCTTGAAACTCCTCAACCGGATGCCGGCGCAGAAATTCGTCAGCATCTTTACCCTCAGGAATAACGAGAATGCGCAGCTCCACTTCCCCGCGCCGCGCCTGTTCTTCAACTGACTCAATGGCCCGAGTTGCGGCATTTAACCCCGCCCGATCGGCATCAAAATTTAAAATGAGGCGCTTCGACTCGGTGTAGCGCAGCAGGGTTTTTACCTGTTGCGCCGTCAAGGCTGTACCCATGGCCGCAACCACCTGCCGGATCCCAGCCTGATGTAAAGCCATCACATCGAAATAACCTTCTACAACCAGGGCTTGATCCGCTTTAACAATGGCCTCCCGAGCAAAGTTGAGGCCATAGATCACCTGGCTTTTGCTAAAAAGCTCCGTCTCCGGCGAATTAAGATACTTGGGCTGTTCATTCCCAAGGGCACGCCCAGCAAAACCGATAACCCGCCCCTGCCCATCAAAAATGGGCAACATAATCCGATGCCGGAAGCGGTCGTAATAGCCGGATCCCTGTTGACGGGCCACTAAGAGTCCAGCTTCTTCCAGTAGCTTGACCGGTTGCCGCTTTTGGTTCACCAAGTACTCGTAGAGAGGTTGCCAGCCGGGTGGAGCAAAACCCACCTGAAATTTTTCCAGGGTTGCTTCGCTCAGGTGGCGACTGGCTAGGTACTGACGGGCAGGTAATCCGACCTGGGATCTGAGGGCATGCTGATAAAAATCGGCGGCTAAAGCCAAAATCTCCAGCAACTTTTCCTGGTGGGAGAGCTTGCGTTCGTAGACCTGTCGCTCCTGCAGGGATCCCTCCGGAAGCAGTACATGGTAGCGCTGGGCCAATTTGCGCACTGCTTCTGTGAAAGAGATGCCTTCAATTTGGCTCACAAAGCGCAGTACATCCCCGCCGGCACCGCAAGAAAAACACTTGTAGATCTGCTTGCTGGGGCTAACCTGAAAGCTGGGTTTGCGGTCGTTGTGAAAGGGGCAAAGCCCAACATAATTCTTCCCCTGCCTGCGCAGCACCACCTTTTCGGCCACCACCTCAACGAGATCGGCCTTTTGGCGCACCAAATGGATCGTGTCAGGGGGTAGGCCGCTCATGACCTCACAAGGATCCTGCCTCTATGGTACCTAGGGCAGAGTTGACAGGCTGTCTTTTGACCAAGCTCAATGAGCTTGAGAACATAACTAGGCGAAAAATTTTCCTTTAGGTTGACTCATGTTCAAAATGCACATTCTCAAAGGTCTTGTTGTCCTTTTGCTCTTGGGCTTTGTGGCTCTTCTCCACCCACAGACAGCTTTTGCCGAACCTGATCTAGCCCTAGGTGCCAAGGTCTTTCAAGCCAAATGTGTCGGTTGTCACTTGGGTGGACGCAATTCCTTGGTGGCAGCTAAGAACCTCTCCTTGGCTGCCTTGCACGAGTACCACGTGGATACACCTGAGTTGATCCAAGCTCAAGTCACCAAGGGTAAAGGGGCGATGCCTGCTTTTGGTAAGCTGCTCAAACCTGAAGAAATCGAAGCCGTGGCAGCCTATGTCCTGGATCGAGCCGAACACAACTGGAGTAAGGGTTGATGAATAAGGATCCGCTCTCAGTTCAAAACAGACAAGCGGAAGTCATGACGACAGGGGGAATGATCCGGGAGTGTGAAGGGCAGGGGACCCCGCGTCAGATTCTCTCGGTTGGTGTGGGGGCCCACGGCTTGGTTGCCCTTGGCATTTCCGCCCATGGGGTTGTCGCTATCGGAGTGGTGACCCACGGTATTGTCTCGATTGGCTTAGTAGCTATGGGGGCACTGTCCTTTGGGTTGGTGTCTATGGGCCTAGTGAGTGCCGGCTTGGTGTCCATGGGCCTGTCCAGTTGGGGGCAGCACAGCATGGGTTGGCTGCAAGAGGGATCCCATCACCACCCCTAAGTTGCCTTGAATCGTTTGCTACATCATCCCATGATTTTTGAGGACATCGACCTATGTTGAGATTAGGGAGCTACCTACTCTGGAGAAAAAAATGGGCATTGCTGGTGGGCCTGAGCCTTTTGCCCTCCTCCATGGCTGCTTTTGGCCATGTTACGGTCAATCCCAAAGAGGCTCCAGCCGGTAGCTACGCCAAGTTAACCTTTCGCGTTCCCCATGGCTGCGATGGATCCCCAACCACCCGCCTACGGGTACAAATTCCAGAGGGAGCAACCTCTGTCAAGCCGATGGTGCATCCGCTTTGGGAAATTGAGACTGTCAAAAAACCGCTGCAGACCCCCTTCGAATCCCATGGGCGAATGGTTACGGAGACTGTTGCAGAGGTGATCTGGTCAGGTGGGGTGTTGCCAGATGAGTTTATGGATGAGTTTAGCCTTAACCTGAAATTGCCGGACCGACCGGGTGAGACTTTGGCATTCCCGGTCATCCAGGAGTGCAAAGAGGGGATCTACCGCTGGATTCAGGTGGCTCAACCGGGAGAGGATCCCCATAGCTTGCCGGAGCCGGCTCCCTTACTGAAGTTGACGGGTGGATCCGATTCCCATGGGCACAGCCACGGACATGGGCACTCCCACGGTCACACCACTCCTTAGCAGCAGTTTTTTGCGATTGTGATCCGACCCTGCCAGAGTGGATTCTTGCAGCAGCAGATAGAGATTTTGTCCTCTCAGCTGCCGGGTAGGAGCGTAGATTGGATCAGTGTACTTGCTGATCTTTGGATGTGCTCCTGTGACCGTTGCAACTCCCCCAGATACTGCTGCAAACCTGCACCCTCAAAGTGATTGGCGGCTGCTACGCATTCTCTGGCCCTACGCCCGGCGCCACTGGAAGCTGTTGCTGACTGCTCTGGCCTTTTTGCCGCCTCTGGCTTTGGCGGATGCGGTTCAGCCTTTGATTTTGCAGCGGGCCTTGGATGGTCCCATTGCTGAGGCTTTGGAGCGGGGGGATGGGATCCTCTTGGGCCTTTGGCCCTACGTGGGTTTGCTCATCCTGACCGTGCTGCTGCGCTGGGCCTTTCAATCTTTGGAGGGCTACAGCAGCCAGAAGTTGGGCCAGTTGATGACACGGGATATTCGCAATGATTTGTTTGCCCATATCCTGGCTTTGCCGGCCCAGTTTTTTGATCGCACCCCGGTAGGCAAGTTAATCACCCGCATGACTAGCGATGTGGAAGCCTTGGGAGATGTTTTTTCTACCGGAGCGGTGGGCATTGTCAGCGACCTCTTTACCCTGGCGGTAATCGCGGTGGTGATGCTCAGCCAGCGTTGGGATCTGGGCTTGCTCCTGATTCTGATTGTTATTCCCATGAGCGCCATCGTTGTTGAGTTGCAGCGCCGCTTCCGAGACGCTAACTTCCGGGTGCGAGAAGAGCTCTCCAAACTCAACTCCTGGATCCAAGAGAACATTCTCGGCATCACGGTTGTGCAATTGTTTCGCCGAGAACGGCTGAACGGTCAAATTTTTCAAACCATCAACCGGCACTATATCCACGAAGTTGACCAAACCATCCTCTACGATGCTGCCCTATCAGCCATTCTGGAGTGGGTATCCTGGCTGGCAATAGCAGCCCTGCTCTGGGTAGGAGGACAACAGGTGCTTGCCGCCGGTACAGAAATGCTCCGGGAAGACTTGGGGGGATCCCTGCCTGCCCCAAGTGAACCCCTTACTTTTGGCAGCCTCTACGCCTTTATCCTTTTTTCGCAACGCTTTTTTAACCCGCTGCGTCAGTTAGCAGAAAAATTTACTGCCTTGCAGTCTGGGTTTACTGCCGTTGAACGGATCGATAGCATTCTCAGCCTACCCCTTGCCATTCGGGATCCCCTGCAGCCGCGTTCCTTGCCCCGTTCGGGCGGGGGAGAGGTGCGATTTGAAAATGTGTTCTTTGGTTACAGTCCGGGTGAGTGGGTCCTAAAGAATCTCACCTTTACGATTCGCCCGGGAGAAAAAGTCGCCTTGGTCGGACCTACCGGGGCCGGTAAAAGCTCGGTGATCCGCCTGCTGTGTCGTCTTTACGACGTTAACCAGGGATCCATCCGGATTGACGGTGTGGATATCCGCGAGATTGCTCAAGCAGAGCTGCGCCAACGGCTGGGGGTGATCCTCCAGGATGGATTTCTTTTTTCTGGGGATATTCAGCAAAACATTACCCTTGGAGAAGAGGGGGAGCTAGCTGACGTAGAACGGGCTGCCCGCCAGCTGAACCTGCACGAGTTTATCCGCGATTTACCTCAGGGCTATGCCACGCCAGTACGGGAGCGGGGTAGCAACTTGTCCAGCGGTCAAAAACAGCTGATCAGCTTCGTGCGAGCCATGTGGCGAAATCCAAGCATTCTCCTCTTGGATGAGGCCACCGCCAGTTTGGATGTCGGTACAGAAGCCCTAATCCAATCCGCCTTGGAAACCCTGCTTCAGGATCGAACAGCTATTATCATTGCCCACCGTCTCTCTACCATCCGCGATGTGGATCGGATTTTGGTCTTGCAACACGGGGAACTGAAAGAACAGGGATCCCATACTGAGCTAATGGCCCTCAATGGCCTGTACGCCAGCCTTTACCGCCTGCAAGATCTGGGGGGATAAAACCTTCAGCGACGGGAGCCAAAGCGAGACTGAATCACCTGTAGGGTTGTAGCGCTGGCATCTGAAACAGTAACCCGAGCTTTGCTGAGCAATAGATTGCCATTGTCCAACACAACCTCCTTTAGGCTGGCAAGACCATCTCCGGTTTGTACCAGAGCGCGCCGCCCCCAAGCGGAGAGATTTTTACTCAAGGTGTTGATCACACGTTCCATAGACCTACGTTCTCTTCAAACGAATGGAAGGACTGATTTAAGCCCTAGCCTAGATTCTGACATCAATACCCTGGCCTCAACAGGAGCAGGGAAAAACATAACAGACAGCAGGATCCCCTCTGTCCAGACTGCTCCCTCACAGCTCCCACCCATATGCCAATCCAGGCAAAGATGTTAACAATTGTTACAAACTTGCCGTCAAGCCATCAAGCTGGTTATGATGGGCCGCAAGTCCGGCGTATGACGAGAAAAGCGGTTAGCCATGAATCATCGGCCAGAAATTGGAGAGGGCGGAGATGCCAAGCAGAAGGTGACCTTGTACCTTTCACCGGATCTGCATCGGGATCTGAAGATTCGGGCAGCCGTTGAGCGAGAGCCGATGTCGGCGGTGGCAGAGAAAGCCTTGAGCTTTTACCTGTTGCATCCCGAGGTGATCGAGGGAGTTCAGGGCAGTGCCTATCGAGTTCATCATTGTCCTGAGTGTAGTCATCCTTTTGTCCTCCGGGATGGGGAGGTGACTTCTATCTCCAAGCAGTCGGTCAATGAAGCTGTCTTGGAGGAAGTCGAGTCGGAGTATTGGGGATCCACCCCCTCTAGCCCCAGTTCAGGGGAGCAGCGACAAGACGCTCTGGTAGCTTGTTAAGTTTGCGCACAGATGCCTCAAGCAACCGCCATTTTTTGCAAGATCGAGTGATAGCAGCAGTCCACGACACAAAAGACACCTCAGGAGAAAGCCAAACTGAAGTCTACCTGTTGTCTCCACCTAATTGTCTCCTGTCGCCCTCAGATTCTCCTTTGTGCAGTTGGTGCCTCCTATGCAAGAGCTAGATATTTTGATTCAAGCTCAATACCCACTGCTTTACCTGCTCACCCCCGAGGAGGAACGGGCGGAAGCGGCTCTGGCGGCAATTGCCCGCACCCTGAGGCCGCAGCGGCGCTTATTCATCTGGACAGTTACCCACGGCATTGTTGAATACGGCAACCCTCGCAGCCTCACTCAGCACAATACCCAGTCTCCTCAGCCCGCGATCCAATGGGTGATGGAACAAAAAGATCCCGCCATCTGTGTTTTTAAGGATCTGCACGATTTTCTGGACAACACCGAGGTGAAGCGCTGGATTCGGGATGCCGTCTCCAGCTTGAAGGGATCCCACAAGACCATCCTTTTGATGTCGCCCGTACAGGTAATACCGGTAGAGCTGGAGAAGGATATCTCTGTGGTGGAGTTTCCTCTACCGGACATGGCCACCCTAGAGCGCACCTTGAATCGCCAATTGGAGCAGACACCTCGCTCCGGATCCCTCAGCCCTGACACTCGTGAGAAGCTGGTTAAAGCGGCCCTAGGCCTAACTCAGGATGAAGCAGAGAAGGTATATCGCAAGGCCGTCGTCATGCATGGTCGCCTCAGTGAGGCAGAAGTTGAAATTGTCCTTTCTGAGAAGAAGCAGCTGATTCGTCGTAATGGCATCTTGGAGTTTATTGAAGAAGATGAAACTATTGATGCCGTTGGAGGACTAGAGGAGCTGAAGCGCTGGCTTTTACAGCGTTCCGGTGCTTTCACCGAGCGGGCTCGGGCCTATGGGCTGCCCCAACCTAAGGGGATGCTGATTCTGGGGGTACCTGGCTGTGGCAAGTCGCTAATTGCTAAGACCACAGCTCGCCTCTGGGGTTTGCCCCTGCTGCGCTTGGATATGGGTCGTGTTTACGACGGCTCCATGGTGGGTAAATCAGAGGCCAACCTGCGCAGTGCTCTGAGAACAGCCGAATCCCTGGCGCCGGCCATTTTGTTCATCGATGAATTGGACAAAGCTTTTGCCGGCTCTGCAGGTTCGAGCGACTCCGACGGAGGGACCTCCAGCCGCATCTTCGGTTCTTTCCTAACCTGGATGCAGGAGAAACGCTCCCCGGTATTTGTCATGGCAACTGCCAACCGTGTGGATCGCCTGCCGGGTGAGTTCCTGCGCAAGGGCCGGTTTGATGAGATTTTCTTTGTGGATCTGCCCAACATCACCGAGCGGATGGAGATCCTAGAGATTCACCTGAAGAAGCGGCGACGTGACATTAGCCGCTTTGATTTGCGCCAGTTGGCGACTGCCTGCGATGGTTTTTCTGGCGCCGAAATCGAACAAGTCTTGATTGCTGCCATGTACGAAGCCTTTGCCCAGAACCGCGAATTTACACAGCTGGACATTTTGGCAGCAACAAAAGCAACTCAACCGCTATCCCGCACCATGATGGAGCAGGTGGTAGCGTTGAGGGAATGGGCCCAGCAGCGGGCTCGGCCAGCAGCAGCCTCTGTGGCCGAGTACCAGCGGCTGGAGTTTTAGCGGAGGTGTAGCCAATGCCAAAACTGCCTAGCCAGAGGCAAGAAGGCACAAGTTACACTTTTCCGGCTAGAGCGTTGCTCATTGTTGTGCGTTGATGTTCCAAACCCTAAACACAGGAGAGAAACACCATGTCTCATTTTAGCACCTTGCGTACCAAGATCACGGATGCTCAAATCCTACAAAACTCCCTGCGCGATCTCGGCTACACCGTTAAGCTCGGTGCCGATGTGCGCGGCTACAACGGCCAGCGTGTCCGTGCCGATATTGTGGCTCAATTGGAAGGCGATTACGATTTGGGCTGGTCTAAGAACCCCGATGGTTCCTATGACCTGATTGCTGATCTCTGGGGCGTGGCTAAGAAGCACAACCAAACTGAGTTGATCAACTCCATCAACCAAAAGTACGCCGTTAACAAAACCTTGGCAGAAGTGAAGCGTCCTGGCTTGAACAATGCCAACGTCAAAGTGGTGATGCACTAAGCCGGTTCTTGTCTTAGCATCGCTACGGCGAAGGTTTCCGAAGGGGGCTGAATTCAGCCCCTATTTTTCTGCCTAGGGTTGCTCTATCGAGCTGCCTCGCAGTGCTCCGCCCTTCGCGATAGCGGTGCGTAGCACTATAGCCGCAGGCTTGGGGGGTGGTGTAGCGGTGGGTAACCCTTGGCGCAGCCCATAGGGAGCAGGGCCATAGGGAGCAGGGGCTGTGACCCGTTCGGCAATGTTAACGTACTCAAGCACCGGTAGGGGTGACGAAGGATATCCATGACCGGACTCCGTGGGCAGAACCCTAGCTGTAAAGTTCGCCGGTGCATCTGGAAACATTCGGTCGGATGTCCCATGGGGTAGAGCTTAAGCCAAATTGCCCGTGGAGAGGGTCTGGCGGGGGTTGAGGAAGGCAACTGACCTAGCCCAGACTCTGGGGAGCAGGAAATCCCAGGAGCGATCCGGAGAATCTCCACGCATAATCTTTGATTTGCCTGGAGAGGATGTCAACGACTCAGACTTCCGTGAGGGCGGCAATACCGGGTAGCACCTTGCCCTCTAGCAGCTCCAGGCTAGCTCCCCCACCGGTGGAGATGTGGGTCATTTGGTTGGCTAAGCCCACTTTTTCGACTGCTGCTACAGAGTCCCCCCCGCCGATGATGGTGATGGCTCCAGCTTGGGTTAAATCTGCCAGACTACGGGCAATGGCTTCTGTGCCAACCGCAAAGCGATCAAATTCAAACACACCCATGGGCCCATTCCAAATCACGGTTTTGCACCCCTGCAGGGCAGCTTGAAAGGCCTTGACGGATTCCGGACCAATATCCAAGCCCATCCACTCGTCGGGGATACTCTCAACCGGTACGGTTTGGGCTGCGGCATCTTTGTCAAATTTGTCGGCCACCACCACATCCACTGGCAACAACAGCTCTACGCCGCGCTCTTTGGCTTTCTGCATCAGGGATTTAGCCAAATCCAGCTTGTCGCTTTCTACCAAAGATTTGCCGGTTTTAAGGCCTTGGGCTTGGTAGAAGGTGAAGATCATGCCACCGCCGAGGAGAAGTTTATCCACTTTTTCCAACAGAGCCTCGATGACACCAATTTTGCTCGAGACTTTGGAGCCACCGATGATTGCTGCTAAGGGGCGCTGGGGATTGTCTATGGCCCCGGAGAGAAATTGCAGCTCTTTTTCCACCAGGTAGCCAGCTACAGACGGTTGCAGATAAGTGGTTACCCCCACAGTAGAGGCATGGGCCCGGTGGGCTGTGCCGAAGGCATCATTGACAAACAGGTCTGCCAGAGAGGCCAGACGCTGGGCAAATTCGGGGTTGTTCTCTTCTTCTTCGGGGTGGAAACGGACATTTTCTAGCAGAGCCACTTGCCCATTTTCTAGAGCATTCACCACTGCTTCGGCATCGGGGCCCACGCAATCAGGAGCAAAGGCTACGGGTTGACCCAGCAGCTGGGAAAGACGGGTGGCTACCGGAGCAAGGCTGTTGCCTTCACGGGTAATTTTGATGGCCCCTGTTTCTTTATCCTTCTTGATGGGGCGGCCCAAGTGGCTGGTGAGGATGACTTTTGCTCCGGCTCCGGTCAGAGCTTGAATGGTAGGCAGAGCAGCGCGAATGCGGGTGTCATCAGTGATGTTGCACTCGCTATCCAAGGGGACATTAAAATCGGCCCGTACCAGCACTCGTTTGCCTGTCAAATCAAAGCCAGATGACAGCAGGGATCCCAGTGTTTGTTTGGCCATAATTGCCTTTCCTTGAGCTGAGGAGGGTCTTCACTTTTTCTCCCGTATCCTACCAGGGATCCGCTCCCTACACAGAGAAGGTTTAGCTAGCGGTACCGGACAGGACGCTGCCAATGTTCCCACCAAACCGAGTGGGATCCCGGCTGACCGTTGTTTAGGTTACCTGTGCCATTCCGGATGGGATGCAAAGTTGGGGAGAGATTGGATTGTTGCTCTGTCAACCAACTGAGGGGAATGGGGATCAAACAACTGGGATGTAAAGGCCGCAGATCGCGGTAGTGGCTGTTGCGAATGGCCAGGATCTCCTGCTGAATAATGGCCAGAGGCTCTCCCAGCTGCAGCAGCACATGGCTGCACAGCCCCAGGCTCGCTTCAAACTCAGGATGAATAACCTCACTTGCTCCCAACTGGTAGAGCTGCTCGATGTCTTCTTTGTGGGTGGCTCTGACTACTACATCCAACTGTGGGGCCAGTTCCAAAGCCCGTCTTAGACATAGGCGAACACTCATGCGATCCGGCAGAGCAATCACCAGGGTACGTGCTTGGGGTAGGTTAGCTTTCTCCAACACCAGTGCACTGGCAGCGTTACCATACAGGTAAGGGATCCCACGGGAACGCAATTGCTGGATGACCCGTTCCGATTGATCAATCACCAGCAGCTCATGGCGGCGGGCCTCCAGCAGCCGCACAATGTCTTGACCTACCTGTCCGTAGCCACACACCACCACATGCCCACGTGCAGGGGTGTCAGGAGCAGCAGCTCGGGGCCGCTCGCCCGACTCCAGCCAATGGGCAAAAGCAGGGATCCCTCCTAGCCAAGTAAAAAGGCGGGGTACCAACTTCAACAGAAAAGGAGTGATGAGCAGGGTAACCGCAGTGGTGCTGACGATCAGGAGATAAGTTTGTCGTGAAACCAACCCCAAAGATTGTCCTTCGCTAGCCAACACAAACGAGAACTCACCAATCTGGGACAGACCCAATCCCACCGCTACTGCTGCTGCGAAGGAGTAACCAAACAGCCGCGCCAGCGGGGCAATGATTAGAAACTTGCCCACCATCACCAGTCCTACCAATGTCAAGATCAACAGCAGATGGCTGGCAATAAAGCTGGGATCGATCAGCATGCCGATGGCCGCAAAAAATAGGGCAGCGAAAACATCCCGTAACGGTTCTACATAGTCCAGGGTTTGATCAGCGTATTCCACCTCCGAGATCATCAAACCGGCAATAAAAGCCCCAATCTCGCTGGAAATACCAATGCGCTCCGTCAGCAGAGCAATGCCCACACAGAGGCTGATCACCCCCAGTAAGAACACCTCTTTGTTCTCCCGTTGAGCCAGGAGGCGCAAAAAACTAGGCACCAGCCAAATACCAGCTATTACTGCCCCTAGCCCCACCAAGCCAATTTCCAGCAGTGCCTTGCCCACAGATCCCGCCAGTTCCGGCAAGGGGTAGTCCAAGGCCGGCAAAACCGCCAGCATCAACCCCACTGCCAAATCCTGCACGATTAGGATCCCCAACATGGCTTGGGCTTGAGGCGTACCCATTTGGTTAGTCTCGGTCAGGCTTTTCATCACCACAGCAGTGGAAGACAAGGAAAGCACCGCCCCCAGAAAAATGCCTTGCACCAGCGTTAACCAGCCGCTCACCACCGCCAGAACTGCTGTGATCAAAATCGTTAGGCTAATTTGCAAGATGCCACCGCCAATCGCAATCCCCCGCACCTTGCGTAATTCCTTGAGGGAAAATTCCACCCCCAGCGTGAACAGCAAAAAGGTCACCCCAAACTGAGCCAGGGTTTCCACCTGCACAATTTCTTTGATCCAGCCCAACCCCGCCGGCCCGACAAGGATCCCAGCCAACAAGTAGCCCAGCAGCACCGGCTGCCGTAACACCGAGGCCAAAAACCCCCCCGCTGCAGCTGCCGCCAGCACCGTCACAATGTCCAAAATCAGGCGAAAGTCTTCCTGCACAGAGGCCACCCAAGGGGGAATGTGAACTTTTGTAGTCAATCCTGAGGATCCTTTCCACCATAATCCTTTCCTCGGGATCCCGAACAGAGTTCACAACCAGGCCTAGAGTGCCTCAAGGATGCCTTTACAAGGGATCCCGACCCATTCCCCAACCGCTTAGAGAAGGAGCCGATTGGAAATTTTTATTAAAAACTCTTGGTAATCCTGTAAAACCGTAGCTTATAATACAGAATGTAGACAAAAATCGTTCATCCTCTCGTGCGCGGGGCGGCTCTTGATGAGCAGCGGCATTGGCAGAGGACGGAAGTAGGGAGCTATCCCGAAGGAACGCGCCTCAACCCCTGTGGTCGTGTGACCGTTCACAGGACATTCAACAGGACATTCATCAGTCACAACTTGGCAGTCACAGATCGACATTTGGAGGCGAAAATCATGGAACTCTCTTACCGTGGCGTTGACTACAATTACACTCCCGCTACAGCGGAGGTCTCTCCGAGCAAAGTGGGTGGCCGCTATCGGGGTTTGGACTGGCGGTTCCGCCATCTGACTAAGCCGGTAGTGTTGCCTACCAATCTGGATATGCTCTATCGGGGGGTGGCTTATCGCGCAGAAGCTCCGGAAGCGAAAGCTTCTGCAGCAGTGACTGAGCCCATCCTGGCGGCGACAGAGTCTGTTTCAACGCCGACTGCCGCAGCTACCTCTAGCCGCACCCATGCCTTGGATGGGCTAGCTCGCAGCTTGATGATGAGTCACCAACGGGCGATTCGCATTCGTCAGCAAGCCATGTTGGTTCGCGGTGTGGAAAAGATCGGTCTACATGCCAATGTGCGGCAATTTTGGAACCGCATTCAGGGCAAGGTTCACCCCACTTTCCGGCTCACCTACGACCGTACCCGTGTCAGCATGAGCTGAGGGCTTGAGCGACGGGTAGAGCTGCCGAAATCTGTCGCTAGGTTCTGCCCGTTCGGCAGCGGCGGAGTACCCCTAGCTTGTCGTAGGCATCAGCTTGGGGAGGATGTGGGCCGCAGGTTGCACGCAGGTTGCACGAAGCAGTGGTAGATGAGTTGTGGGCCCTCTCTAATGGGCCCTCTCTAAACTGTGCGATTCGATGGGTTGGGTTGACTGTTTGAACGAAGGGATCCGGGGGTGCGGATCTCTTTTTTGGGTTTTTGGGTTTGAGGGTAGCCGCCGCGCATCCTACGAAGGGACGGGAAGGGTCATTGGCTAGTTAGCGGCAGACGGGGTAGAAGTCTTCCAGTCAAGTAGGGCACTATTGCCCACCAGACCAGAACTCTGGGCGTCTGGGTAGATAAGATATAAGACTATAAGACCTCCTTGGCAAGGTACAACTGAACCTGCAAGTCCTGGCATCACCCGATTACAAACCTAGGGAACAGGCCAGAAGTTGGCATGAACACTTTCAACCCAAAACCCACAGGCAGAAATGACCTGGGGTGCTGCAAAGGCAAAAGTTCCTGGCAGCGAAGCCATAAATCGCTAGTTGCGTTCACGAATGCCAACAACAAAATGGCTTCAAGGTGGAGTAACGGTTGCCCACTGCTACACCACCCCCAAGCCTGCGGCTATAGTGCTACGCACCGCTATCGCGAAGGGCGGAGCACTGCGGTGGATCTGAGGAGAAGGACTCTCGGGATCCCTAAATGGCTTGACAGAGGCAATTGTGGCTGAGGAAAATGCTGAGGGGGCAGGCCTTCGGAAGTTCTGCCTATTCGTTGGGCCTTTTAAGGTAACTCTCTCTATGGTTCTTGCTGTTGGCACCGTTGCTCCTGGCTTTAATACCATCGATACTCAAGGTAACCCTGTGACCTTGTCCAGTTTCGCTGGCAAAACCGTTGTGCTTTACTTCTACCCCAAAGACGATACCCCCGGTTGCACCAAAGAAGCCTGTGGCTTCCGGGATGCCTATGCCGATTATCAGAGCAAAGATGTGGTGGTGTTGGGGGTGAGCATGGATGATCAAGCTTCTCACCAACGGTTCACGGAGAAGTACAACCTGCCTTTCCCCCTTTTGGTGGATAGCAGCGGCGTGATTACCCGTGCCTACGATGTGGATGGGGGTGGTTATTCCAAGCGGGTTACCTACGTAATTGATGGTGAGGGGAAAATTGCCAAAGTTTATCAAGGTATTAATACGGAAACCCATGCCCGCGATATTTTGGCGGATTTGGGAGTATAGGCAGGGTTAGTTGGTTCCTTCTTGATTTCTTTTCCCTGGAACCCCTTGCGCATGAACGACGACATTCCGGTTGCGCGTCGCCAAACCACTCGCGTGGCAAGGGATCAAAGCCCGGTGCTGTCATGGCGGTCAGGGTTGAGCCTGGGGCTGGGTTTTGTTCTCTTTGCGCTCCTGCTTTGGGTTGGTTGGGGACATCTGGGTTTGTTGAGTTCTCCAGAGGGCGCAGATTCTGTACCAGCGGAAGCACCGAGTGAGCTGCCTTTCCCTTGGCCAACACCAACCTCTCAGGAGGAGCGGGTGTCGGTACTGGGACACTTTGCCTATGCGGAGGCCCCTCTGGAGAGTCTGCAAGTGGTGGGTACTTACCATGGTCGGGAGATTCGCTTACGTCAGGCGGCTGCCGAAAGTTATCGGCGCATGAGTGAAGCAGCCCAAGCTGCCGGGATCCGTCTGGTGCCGATTTCAGGTTTTCGTTCGATTGCGGAGCAAGAATTCTTGTTTTTTCAACTGGCCCAGTCCCGTGCCTTACGGCCACAAGAACGGGCTACTGCCAGTGCTCCCCCGGGCTATAGTGAGCACCACACCGGCTACGCCATTGATATTGGCGATGCAGAGTTTCCCCAATTTGATACGGAAGAAAAGTTTGAAACCACTCCTGCCTTCCAATGGCTGGCGCGCAATGCCGCTCGTTTTGGGTTTGAGCTGTCTTTCCCCCGGGGAAACCCCCAGGGGGTGAGCTACGAGCCTTGGCACTGGCGTTTCGTGGGGGATCGTGACAGTCTTGAAACCTTTTACACCCGCTGACCGATCTGTTGGCAAGACAACCGCTGATTAACTGGAAGCCTGTGGGTTTTGCCGAGCTTTGTTCTGCTTGCTCAGGTGATGGGCAATGGGAATCGTTGCCAGTAGGCTCAGCGGCCCCATCAGCAATAGCCCCCCCACAATCACAGCCGGAGGAGCCGCTTTCTGCCAGAAGGGATTCTCTACAGGCTTAGCTTTGTTGGAGGATTCTGTTGCTGCAGAAGGGGGAGAAGCAGCAGCGGGATGACCTTTTTCCCAATCCTGGATGGCCGTTTCCAAATCTGCGGCAGGGATCCCCAGTTCGGCTGCCATTTCTTGGATTTGCTGGTAGGAAAAGGTTTCGGAGCGTTGGGCCCTGAGAGCCATAGCGCGTGTCAGGATCTCTTCTACTTCCGATTGTTGGTAGAAACGACGCATAACCCAAGCCTCCAATACTGCCTGTCAAGCAGGCTTCTCCCTCTTTCTCACTTAATTTTAATCTTTGCCCAAAATCCAAGTCAGATCCCAGACAGATTTCCACACAGGACTAGCAGCCGGTGGCAAGAGTTCAAGCCGGCTTCCCCTAGAAGCTGGGTTGCAGCAACACAAAGAGAAAATCCTCCAAGGCACTCAGGTAGGTTAACACCTCATCGGTGGCTTTCTCTTCATCCAGGGATCCCATCTCAGTAGCTGCTTGAATCAGCACCTTAACCGGGGTTTGCCCCTGCAAGAGGGGAGCCAGCCATTTTAGCTTGTCGGGGGGAATGCTCAAGCGCCCATGGGTGGCCCCGGTCCACTGCATTTCATAGGGCCGGTTGTCTTTCAAGGCTTGGTTGTACTCCTGATGAAAACGGGAGTTATCCAGCAAAATGGGGTTGAATTGGACGGATCCCTCTAGCCAATCTTCATCACTCCAAGGGAAAACCAGGGAGGAACCGGCGTGATCCACCCAGAAATCAATCAGGCGGTGGGCAGGGCGGAGTAGCTCGTACAGGTGTAGCCGCTCCATCGGGCTCATTGCCTCCAGTTTGCGCCGGACAAACTCCGGCACCTCCCTAAACAAAGACTCCACCGACCAATCGGGCATATCCACCAAGCTTAAAAAGCCCAGCCCGGCCTCTTGCAACATGCGAAATAGATCCGGAATGGTGAAGCCTTTGTCGTTGGAGAGAAGATAGTTATTCAAAATAGCCGCATCCTCCTTGTAGGTGAGCGGATCCCAAAGCACCGCCTTGGCTACCTCTTCCTGCAGGGATCCCATAAACTCCCGCACATGTTTGGCTCCCGTAGCCGGAGCCACATCAAATTGCCCTATCTTCTGGAAGGCTGCTTGCATGCGAAAGAACACCTGCCGTTGGTAGCGGTGGTGCAGATTGGCACGGATAATTCCTTCCGGTTTTAAGACCCTTTTCATGGCCCGTAAACCCTCTGTGGGATCCTCCAGCAAGTACAAAACATCATTCAAACTCATGAAATCAAATTGGATCCCAAGGCGATCCAATTCCAGCAAATTGAGCACATAAAACTCTGTATTGGTAAAGCCGTGGTAGCGTAGGCGTTCTTCGGTGAGCTTAACGGAAGCAGGGGACAGATCAAAAGCAACGATCTTGGCCCCAGGGTTAGCCTCTGCCATCATCAGGGTTTCCCAGCCAGAGCCACAGCCCGCATTGAGCAACACTTTCCCCTCAGGTTCGATCACCGCATGGGTACGAACGTACTGAGCGGTGGTGTAGCTCATTTTGAACATCTCCGGCAGGGCATTGCGGGCCGTCTGCGAGAGGGGAACATTGGGGTAGGGCAGGGCTTCGTAGAGGCTAAAAGCCCGTTCAGAAGCAGAGAGGGTACTGCTGGGCATGAAGAGGGAACAGGGCAGCATCTAAGATGAGTGTAGCCGTTGTAGGAGCCGCAGCCGCAGTCTTGTTCAGGATCCTGGGTTGACCTACAGATGAAAACTCCTGGAAAGGATTGTTCCACTCCCTTGGATAGCCCCCTATGACCACTGCTTCACTACCGCTTCGCCGCTCCCGCTTGACTTGGCAAAGCACCTTACCTGCCGTTTTAGGGTTGCTCATTTGTGGCGGGATCCTGGTGCAGTCTCAGTTGCCGATGTTGGAGCGGATCAACCTGGGGGAACTGGAAAATGCCGAAGCCCGCAAAGATCGCAACCTTGCCTTGGCCAATGTGTTGGGCTGGCTGGGCTACCGCAACTTGGCTGCCTCCTGGCTGTGGTTGGAGCTGATCCAGTACTACGGGGACGGTCCGGCCCGTACCCTAACTGGTTATGGCCTGGCCTACGACTACTTTGACCACATGACCCGGCTGGACCCTAACTTTTTCTTGGGCTATCGCCTGTCTAGCTTGGTGTTGGCCTACCGGGCCGGACAACCAGAACAGGCCATTGAGATTCTGGATCGCGGCATTCAGCACTTCACTCCCGAAACCAACCCGGATGCTTGGCGGCTTTATGTGGATCGCGCCTTGCTGAACTTCTTGTTTTTGGGAGATGCGGAAGCGGGCCGAGACGACTACTATCAAGCCGCCGCTTGGCGGGAGCAAGTGGGCCTGCCAGGGGAGGATTTTCGCCAATTGGGGGACAACATTGCCCGTAGCCCCCTCAGTCGCCGCGCTCGGTTTGATGTCTGGATGAGCGTGTTCAACTCCAGCGCCGATCACGATACCCGCCTGTTCGTTTTGGAACAACTGACCCAACTGGGTACCGTTCTAGAAACATTGCCAACGGGTGAGATCAAGATTCTCCCCCCACCTCTACCGGGGCTGCCCAACGAGGAGCCCCTGCTTCTGCGGCTGTGAGGGGATCCCTAGTTCGATAAAAATTGCGCCATAGGGTTGTGACGTTGACAAAGCATCTGAGCTAAGCTCTAGGCCAAACTCATCTCCTTGCGTGGGCCGACCCTTTGCCAGCCGGAGAGCTTCTTTCGTCAAGAAGGTTGACTTTGCGGTAGCAAGAGTCTGTCAACCCACTCCCTTTGCGAAGGAAGCCTATGGGTAGCTTCTACTACCGGCTCCTCCGACGCTTCCGGTTTGTTCCGGGTTCCGGACATTAGTAGATTTTATTATTTCTTAACTTTTTGTTTGACATAGGAGTGACCCCCATGACCTCAAGAACTTCTCTCCCGGTAGCTGTTGCCGCTCTAGCTGGTGTTTGGAGTCAGCTCCCTGCGGCAGCTCAATCTTCTGGTACAGCGCGAGTCCGCTCCGTAGTGGATGGGGACACCTTTTGGGCAGATTTGAATGGCAGGCCGACTCGGTTTCGCCTCTCTTATGTGGATGCACCGGAACTGACCCAAGGGCGCTGGGGGCGGCTCTCCCAGGAGGCACTACAAAGCATGATTCCGACAGGATCCCTGGTGCAGGTGGATACCCTTTATGTCACTCCAGATGGGCTGCACATTGCTCAGGTGTATAACTCTGAGGGTCTGGTGAACTTGGAGATGTTGCGCCAGGGGCATGCGGTGGTTTACGAGCGCTTTTTGCACGGAGCCAACCGTCAGCGCTATCTGGAGGCTCAAGAGGGAGCACAGGCAGCGCGGCTAGGGTTTTGGCAGCAACGCAACCCGGTGATGCCCTGGGAGTTTCGGGAAGCGGCGGTACAAACCTCGGCTTTTGCGGGAGCAACGGTTTTGGATGGCTCCTTCATTCGGGAAAACCCGACAGCAGCGGCAGGTGTGGGCATTGCCACGGTGGTGGTGATGGTGGGCTTGAGCAAATTGTTGTGGAAAAAGCCGAGCCAGAAAAAAGTGAGCATCCGGCAACTGGAGCGAGATCTGAAACAGTTGCAGCGCAGCCTCACCACAACTCTGGCCAACCGCAAACAACTGGAACGGCAGTACGACGAGATGTTGCAAAAGGCAGAGGATTGGTTTATCCGGGCTGAGCAGGCAACCCGACACCAGAATGACGGCATGGCACGCGAGGCTTTGGTGCAACGGAATCAACACATGAGCGCGGCTGAAGCAATACGTAAATCCCTGGATGAAGTGGAGCAGCAAATGGTAACCCTACGGGAGGGTATTGCCCGTGTTGAAAACCAAATCTCCATGGCCAAGTTGGAACGGGAGATGAACAACTGAACACTCATCCCGCTCTGTGCCTCTCTTGCCGACGGTCAAGGGGCGGAGATTGGGGTACCACTGTGTCATCTCAACGGTTAGGGTTATGGGCAGGCGGAATTGCCCAGAAACAGGGCCGGCTGAGCAGGGTCAAGCAACCGGTCAGGTCTCTGTAGTTGGGTCATCAGCCTTATGCGGAAACAACTTGGGCAGGTGTACAACCGGGGTGAACATGCTATCTATCATTAGGGATCCGTTCCCTGGGGCAGCTCATTCACTCCCTGGGCAACTGGCAGGTTGAGGTCCACCTGAACGGGTTGATCTACCGGGGTTGATCTAGAGTGCCTGCGGAGACGGTCTAGCGGGGCTTGGGGTGACCCAATCCAGTTCAGGGTCTGCGAAATAGGAATCTCCGACCCTACCCGTTAGGGTTGGAGGGAGAGCGTCAAAGAGTTGATTTATGGAGTGGTTGCAAGGGCTGGAGATGAGCAAAGGGTGGGCCCAGCTGGGGGTAATCACCCTAGGGGGTCTACTGGCCTTCGGCTTGGGGCGTTGGATCCCGAAGTGGATTAAGCCGACGGTGAAGCGATGGGTTAGCCCCGCTGTGGCGGAAGTGTACGAGCGCACGGTGGATCCCTACGCGGGGTTAATTGGGTTGGTGGTGACGCTCCTCCTAGTGGAGGTGGTGCTATTGGCGTTGCCGCGGGGGTTGTGGCTGCACCTGACGGAGCTAGGGGTCAGCTTAACCCTAACGGTTGCTCTGGCTTGGCTGTTAACCCGCTTGGTGAAAGGCTTTGCCGATATCTATCTGCGGGATACAGCCCTGAAGGGGGGGCGTAAGGTCAACAGTGAATTGCTGATTGTTGGGCGGATTACTGCCAATCTAGCGATTGCTTTTGTGGCACTGCTGCTGTTTGCCCAAAGCCATCAGATCAATGTGGTGGGGCTGTTTGCCAGCTTAGGCATTGGGGGGTTGGCGGTGGCCTTTGCTGCTCAAAAAACTCTGGAGCAACTGCTGGGGGGTATTGTTATCTACCTGGATCGGCCTTTTGTGGTGGATGACTATATTGGCTTGCCGGATGGTACCTTTGGGCGGGTGGAGTCGATTGGCTTACGCTCCACTCGCATCCGTACCTCCGGGAAGGGGACATTGGTGATTGTGCCCAATAGCGCCCTCACCCAGGTGAGTATTGAGAATTTCACCGGAGCCAAAAAGGTGATGTCACTCATTTATCTGACCTTTCAGCGCCTTCTGCCTGATGAAGAAAAAGCGCTGATCCGGCAGATCATTTTAGAGAGCACCCGCGACATTTTTGGTATTGACTCTCGCAATACCGACCTCACTTTTCGGGAGTTAAATGCTCAGGGATCCCAGCCGGCCCGCAGCCAAGCTCAGGTGACCTTTTTTATCCTCGGCTCTGGTGAGGTATCGATGGAGCTACGCCGACAATTGCTGGATCTGGCCAACGAGACGATCGCCCAAAAGCTGAAGCAGTACGGGATTGCCTTTGAAATTCAGGATCCCACCATTTATGTAGATGCCCCAATTACCATCTAGGGAATTAAGATTTTCAAAGGCTTGTCTTCTGCCATACCCCACTCTGCCAACGGCTCACCATTAGGGATGCCAAGCCGGCTACGTAAATCAGGGCCGCTAGCCATCCGCCCACAGCTCCCCAACCCAACCCTGGCAAAAAGGGGAGCCAACCCTGACCGGCGGGAAAAATCAGCACCTGGGATAGAGGTAAAAACACCAGCCAGCTCATCCCGAGCATGATCATCATTGGCACCCGTACATCCCCGGCTCCTCGCAGGGATCCCAGTGCTGCAAAGTTCATGCCATCAAAGAGAAAAGAGACACCGATCATTTTCAAAAGCAGCCCGCCTAAACGAATAATGCTGGCGGCATTGGCATCTTCCCCACTGACAAACCCGCCGATCAAGGGCTGGCCCCAGAGAGCCAATGCGCTGCCCACCACCGCCATATATCCTACCGTCCATCCCATCACTGCATTGCCCAGACGCTTAGCCCAGTCGGGTTGCCCCGCGCCGATCGATTGACCTACCAACACGCTGGCGGATTGCTCCAAACCCATGGCCGGCAAATAGGCAAAGCGAGACAACATCAGACAAATATGGGCAGTGGCTCCTTCCACAGCTCCCACCTGCCCGATCATCAACTGAAATAGGGTGAAGGAACTCATATCCGCCAAGGAGTAAATCCAGATCGGCAGGCCCAATTTCAGCAATGGACGAATGCGTCCTGTTGCCGTCATCCAACCCAGTTGCCAGGTGTGTCGGCTGGCATAGCCCCGGTGGATCCACCCGGAGAGAAACACCAGCAGGTAGAGGCTGAATTCCACATATTCCGCAAGGATTGTGCCCCAAGCAGCTCCGGCAATTCCCCAGCCAAAGCCAAAAATGAACAGAGCATTCAGCAGCCCGTTCAACAACACGCTACAGCCGCTCACACAAAGGGTGACCCAGGTACAGCCAATACCGTTAAAGAAGCCGGATAGAGAAAAGGTGCCCAATAGGGCGGATCCGCCCCAAACTCGGATCTGCCAATAGGCGCTGGCCTGTTCAGAGATACCCTCCGGTAGAGGCAACCTTCTGTAAAGAAGGCTCCCTAAACTTGCCAGCAGCCCACACAAGGGAAACAAGGCCAACCCCATCCCTACCCCCGACCAAGCGTGACCAGAAGCCCCCTTCGGGTCCCCAGCCGCATAGGTTTGGGCCACCAGAGTTTGTACCGCCCGACCCAGATTGATAAAGGGCCCAAGGGCAACAAGGGTCGGCAACCAGGCCGCATTCATGCCGGCCAAGGCTTGGCTAGAAATCTGACCGATAAACCAAGTATCGGTGATCCCCATCAAGGCCTGGATACCGGCACTCAAGATCAGAGGGAACGCCAACCTGACCACGGCTTGATGATCCACCCGCGGGATCCCTTTGGCATCCAGCCGTTGTGCAACGAAAACCATGTTGTCCTACTCACCTGTGGGACTCCAATCTTGCCCAGGCAGATTGCAGGTTACCCAAGTGGTACAGGCTTGAGCAAGGGTGAAGACCACAGACTTGACTTAAGGATCCTCTTGTTCGGTTAGTCTCTCTCCAAAGACTGCTGTTAAGATGCTCAGTGCTGTACTAAGGGATCCGGCAGGGTGACCAAGCAAGAGACTATCTACTTTCCGGTGCAGATCATTGGGGCTGGCCCTGGAGATCCCGAACTGATTACTGTGCGAGGGCAACGGCTGCTCTCAGAGGCGGATGTAGTCTTTTATGCGGGATCCCTGGTGCCGGCGGGGCTGCTGCAACACTGTCGCCCACAGGTGGAGGTCATCGATACGCGCTCTCTGACTTTGGAAACGCTGTTGCCTGGGATCATTGACCGTGTCCAGAAAGGACAGCGGGTGGTGCGCTTGCAAGATGGGGATCCCTCCCTTTATGGCGCTTTGCACGAATTGCTCCTGGGCTTGGAGGAGGCCGGGATCCCCTTTGAGATCGTGCCTGGAGTGAGTGCCTTTCAGTTGGCCGCCGCCCGCTTGCGGGTGGAGTTAACCATCCCCGAGCTGGTGCAGACGATCATCCTCACTCGTGCCAGGGGTCGCACCCGGGTACCTGATCCAGAAGCCTTGGCCAGTTTGGCAGCTCATCGCGCCTCCTTGTGTCTCTACCTCAGTGCCCGCCATGTGGAACAAGCCCAAGCAGACCTATTGACCCACTACCCTGCTGATACCCCGGTTGCCATCTGCTACCGTCTCGGCTGGCCAGACGAACACATTTGGCTGGGATCCCTGTCAGAAATGGCCACCCTCAGCCGCCAAGCTCACCTGGAGCGCACCGTTCTCTATCTGATCAGTCCGGCTTTGCAGGGATCCCTGTCAGCCCGGTCGCGACTGTATCATCCTGAACATACCCATCTTTTCAGGACTCCGTCCCGCTACCGCGATCGGCCCAAAGGGCGAGGGTGACAGCCTACCCCTGTTACATCCTTTTTCAGTATATTGACGGATACTGGATGATTGAGCAAAATTGAGGCATCCTAGCCACCTTGTACCCCAATTCAGGCAAAGGGTTCACCAGGCTTGGCCGCTTATTGTGTGCAAGGTTCCCTACTATCTGGATGTTGATGATGGATCAAATTCTTCTTTGACTTTTTATTGACTTTTTATTGTGGAAGTCTCTCAACCATGTCCATCCAGGCTAGCACTCGTAGTGTTGAATCTCTCACGAAGTCTTTGCAAAAAGCACTGGCTCCGTTGCTAACTCGCTCAGTGCTGAAACAGGACATCCTTTACTTGATGGTAGAACTTCCGGAAGAAGTATTGTTTAATCGCTCAATCGTCTTGCATCGGGTAGCCAGTCAGTTGGGCAGTTTGCCCGTTCAGGGGGTAAGTCAGTTGGTAGTCTATGGCCGACTGAGGGGGGAAACTCAGCCAAAATGGAAGAAAGTTTTTTATCTGGCTGCTGGTGAGAGCAGTGCTGATGCCACCCAGATTGTATTGCCGGGTGGCAAGATTTCTGAGATCAAAGTCCTGGAAGCCGAAAAGCCACTCCTGGATCCCGACAGTAACCCTAATTTTCGCAAGGTTCAAACTCAGCAAGCGCCGGTCCCCAAAATCCAGCAACACAAGATCCAGCAACACAAAGAACACCAGCCCAAGGCAAACCCTAGCCTAACCTCTCACCCTCCAGATAAGGCTCCGTCCTGCTACCGTGAAGGGATCCCGGCAGCACCCACTCCAAAAACTCCACCTCCTGCTCTTGATCTTTCTGTTTTGCGTCAGTTTCTGCACAGACCCAACATTTGCCCGGTTTTGGCAGGAGGGCTGGCACTTTCGCTGCTGCTGGGCAGCGGCTTAGTGGTGCGCGCCCTTGGGACAACAGATGCGTGGGCCCGAGCCAGGGCTTTGGGATTGGGGATCCCGTTGTTGGTCTTGGCTGCAGGTGGCAGTTGGCTGGGCTGGAAAACCCTGCGCTCCGAAGCAGGAACAGAAGAGCAGGATTTTTTTGCGGCAGGGATGTCCTTCCTGGAGGCCGAGAACCTTCCTGAAGCCATAGCCCAGTTTCGGAAAGCCGTTAAGCGGCAGCCGGATCACGCCCTAGCTCACCTTGAACTGGCTAAACTCTTGGTCAAGACCCGCTCGTTGCAGGAGGGCCTAAGGCACCTTCAACAGGCCAAACGACTCAATCCCAAACTTCAAGACATCGATATCCATCTGGTGGAGACGATGAAAACCCTAGCCAAGCAATGGTTGGCCCAACATCAGCCGGATGAGGTTTTGGCCCACCTGCCAGAAGCTCTACCCCTTACGAAGGGAGTTGAGCAAGCAGAAATTTTCAGCCTCATCGGTCAAGCCTGGGCCGCAAAACGGGAATGGGCACAGGCTCTAGTCCAACAACAAACAGCTCTCGGCTTGGATCCCCACTCCAGCCAGGTCCACCTCTGCATCGCCCAGATTTACATCGGGTTAGGTCAATGGGATGAAGCCATCGACTCCTGCCGGGCAGCTCTGGAACTGAATGACCGCTTGGGAGAAGCCCACTACGTGATAGGACAAGCTCTGCTGCGCAAAGGTCAACTCAAGGCAGCAGTAGCCGCATTCCGCACTGCTCTTAAGCTGGATCTCACCCCTGCCATGGCTGCCCAGGTGCGTGTGGATCTGGGAATAGCCTTGGTACAAGCTGGGCAGCTAGCCCAGGCCAGCCAAGAGTTCATCCAGGTGATCCTAGCAGATGGCCAGCAGGGGCGCGCTTACTACGGACTGGGACTGGTTTTGGCTGCCCAAGAACAGTACACCGAAGCGGTGAAGAACTATCGACGGGCGCTGGAGCTGGATCCTACCCTCCAGGAAGCAACTGCGGCAATCGGTTTGGCCTATCTGGGGCAGAAGCAACGGGATATCTCCGGGCGCAAGTTTGTCCGGCCTCAACAGGTGTTGGAGGCAATGCAACAGTTTGAGCAGGCCCTTAAGCAGAATCCAGAGCTCCCAGAAGCTCATTTTGGTATGGGGGAAATATCACGCATTAAGGGAGATCTGAGTACAGCAGAGGCTAGGTATCAACAGGCCATTCGCAGCAATGGTAGTTATGGATTGGCCCATTATCGGCTTGGCTCAGTCTACGCCCGTACAGGTAAGCTTGAGCAAGCAATTGAGCAATTTCGCCTAGCGCTAGAAATCCACCCCAATTTTTCTGAAGCCAGGGACAGTCTGCAACAGCTCCTCTCCAAGCAAACCAAAGAAGTGCACACCGACCTGCTACCCCTGTAAATCTGGGATCCTCGCAAGGTTTGTTGGCTAGAGGTCTATTCAGCAGCAGTAGGCTTGGCTTCTTTTTCTTTTGCCGCTTTAGCAGCTCGCATCTCCGCCAAAATCTCTTCCGGACGTCTTCCCGCCCGCTGGGATCCGGCAGGTAACTCATGGGGATCGATCACCCCTTTGGGCAGGTAGGCAAACTCCCGCAGCGGCGTCACCATTGGGTCTTCTGTCACCTTAGAAGGCAACCGACCCATGGCAGCCTGGTGATAGTTCAAATCATGGCGATCATAGGCAGCCAGTTCGTAATCTTCCGTCACCGAGAGGCAGTTGGTGGGGCAAAACTCCACACAATTGGCACAGAAAATGCACACCCCAAAGTCGATGCTATAGCTGTAGAGCTCCTTCTTTTTCATCTCCGAGTTGTAGGTCCAGTCCACCACCGGTAGATCAATTGGACAAACCCGCACACAGATCTCACAAGCAATACACTTGTCAAACTCAAAGTGAATACGACCGCGAAACCGCTCAGAAGGGATCAGCTTTTCAAAGGGATACTGCACCGATACCGGGCGACGCCCCATGTGGTCAAACACCACCCCCATGCCTTGGCCAATATACTTAGCAGCATTCACAGCATCGCTCACATATTCGCTGACCCGTTTCAAAAAAGTCATAGCCCCGTTCTCCCTGAATTTTCTCTCTTGTGCCCGTCTTACCCCTCATTCAACCACCGAAGAAGGCCGGGAAAGCCAGCTTTAGCCCTGCTGTCAACAACAAGTTGACAAACGAAATCGGCAACAAAAACTTCCAACCCAAATCCAGCAGTTGGTCAATCCGCACCCGTGGTAGCGTCCAGCGTACCAAGATGGCCAAAAACACAAAGATAAACGCCTTCACCATCGTCATGACAATCCCTAGAGCTGCCGCGCCAATCTGCAGGAAGGGGTTGTCCAAAGCAAGGCCCAAAGCATCAGCAATCACCTCTACCGGCACCACAAACGACCAGCCCCCCAAATAGAGCACCGCCGCAATCAAAGAGGCCAGCAGCAAATTGGCATAGGATCCCAGATAAAATAAGGCAAACTTCATACCCGAGTACTCAGTTTGGTAACCTGCTACCAGCTCTTCTTCAGCCTCCGGTAGATCAAAGGGAATACGCTCTGTTTCCGCCAAAGCAGAGATGAGAAAAATCACAAAACCCAAGGGTTGGCGCCAGACATTCCAGCTGAGAATGCCCAAGCTGCTCTGCTGCTCGACAATTCCCACCGTATCCAGGCCATTGCTCATCAGCACCACCGCGAGCACCGACAAAGCCAGCGGCAGCTCATAGCTAATAGACTGGGCTGCTGCCCGCAACCCACCCAGCAGAGAATACTTATTGTTGGAGCCATATCCCGCCATGAGTAGGCCGATCGGCTGCACACTGGAGGTGGCAATTAAGAAAAACACCCCGATGGCGATGTTGGAAATCAACAGGTTTTGGCCAAAGGGAACCACCAAGTAACACAAAAAGACCGGCAGGAAAACCAGCACCGGCCCCAAGGTGAATAGGATCGGATCTGCCAAGATCGGTAGGACATCCTCTTTGGTGAGGAGCTTTAAGCCATCGGCAATCGGGATCAACACCCCCTGGGGACCGGCCATGTTCGGGCCAATCCGCTGCTGGGCTGCTGCCGAGATTTTGCGCTCCAACCAGGTCATCACCATCACCCCTAGGGTGGCAGCAAGGATCAGCAGCAACATGGGTAAGGGCATCCAAAGGGCGTGTGCCGTACCGGCACCCAAGCCCAAATTCTGAAGGGCAGTCTCAAAGCCGAGCTGTAGGTCAATGCCAGTGTTGATCATGCGATTGAGTTGCTCCCTGAAAAATAGCAGTTGCAGTAAGGATTCGAGCCCTGCAGGTTATCTTTTCCCTTCTGGACCAGACTGGGGGGGACGGCGGCGTAGCTCCTGCTGAATAATGGCCCTTAGGCGAGCATCAGAAAGCTGTTCGGCACGGCGACGTCGTTCCTCTTGGTACTTAGCCCATTGCTTCGGGCCAACGATGGCTACTGCAGAAGCCAAAATCAGTAACGGTAAAATCAAGATCGCCCAGGCCATCGCGCTTGTCCTCGCTTCCCTAGAGTGATCTTAGCGATCCACCTCCCCCATGATGATGTCGATGCTGCCGAGAATGGCGATCATGTCTGCTACCTTCATGCCCCGAATCAGCTGCGGCAGCACTTGCAAGTTGACAAAACCGGGCGGGCGAATCTTCCAACGCCAGGGGCAAACGTTGTCATCCCCAACAATGTAGATGCCCAGCTCACCTTTGGCACTCTCCACCCGTACGTAGGCTTCTCCCTTGGGAATCTTAAAGTTGGCAGAGGGCTTCTTGCTGATGAACTGGTAATCCCCTTTGTTCCATTCGGATTTTGGCCCCTCCATCATCCGCTTAGCTTCCAGGTTTTCAAAGGGACCACCGGGTAAAGACTGCACCGCCTGCTGCACAATTTTGCAGGACTCTCGCATCTCTTTCATGCGCACCCGATAGCGAGCTAGGCAATCCCCTTCCGGAAAAACTGCTACCTCCCAGTCGAAATCGTCGTAGCATTCGTAGTGATCCACCTTGCGCAGGTCCCAGTTCACACCGGCTCCGCGCAGCATTGGGCCAGATAGACCCCAGTTGATCGCATCCTGCTTGGAAATAACCCCTACCCCTTCTAGGCGCTTGCGGAAGATCGGGTTGTTGGTAACCAGTCGCTCGTACTCATCCACCTTGGGCAAGAAATACTCGCAAAAGTCCAGACACTTTTCTGTCCAGCCGTAGGGTAAATCCACCGCTACACCGCCAACCCGGAAATAATTGTTGTTGATGAGGCGCATGCCGGTGACGGCCTCAAACAAATCCAGAATCCACTCCCGCTCGCGCATGGCATAAAGAAAGGGAGTCTGTGCTCCTAAATCTGCCAAAAAGGGACCAAACCAAAGTAAGTGATTGGTAATGCGGGTTAACTCCAGCAAGATAACCCGTAGGTAGCTAGCCCGCTTTGGTACGCTTACCCCAGCCAACTTTTCGACGGCATTGACAGTGATGGCTTCGTTGAACATGCCCGCACCATAATCCCAGCGGGACACATAAGGTAGATACTGCACCACGGTACGGTTCTCGGCAATTTTCTCCATACCCCTGTGCAGGTAGCCGATGACGGGTTCGCAATCGACAATGTTTTCGCCGTCAAGGGTCACCAACAACCGCAGAACACCGTGCATGGAAGGGTGATGCGGCCCGAAGTTCAGCAGCATCCGGTCGGCACGGGTCTCGATCATGGGCATGGGCATGGCCGCTGCCTCCGCAACTGAAGAAAGTTTATAGTCTGCAACACTTGCAGTATAGCGGCTTTCGCTTGGCTTCCCAAAACTCTCACCCATCACAGCTCCCAATCCTCAGCATCAAAGGGTACTGATGGCTTGGGATCCCTGCTCTGAGGTCAATGTTGCTGGGGGTAACGAGGGTTGCCGACCTAGCCCAGATGTGACATGGAGTCGGGGAAAGCTGTAGCGTGGTTGAGCAAAGGCAACGGAGCAACCTTTCTATGGCCGGTTCTGGTTCATTCCCGGGAAGCGCCCCTGCGGCCCCTCGAGACCAACAGCACCCCCAGTACACTACGGATCGGGAGCTCTTGAACCAGCTCTTGGAACAGGCTCAAGTCCAGCCCCGTTCCGATTGGGTTTTGGTGGAGGTGGCGCGATTGCGCATCCGTTACCAGGGTTTCCCTGGCGCCCGGGATATCCAGCAGGACTTGAATAAGATCCTCCAGCAGTGGGGTATGAGCGAAGAGGAGCTGTTTGCCCAAACTCGCGCCATTCATGCGCGGGGCCAGGTGTACGACCGCAGCTTTAGCAAGCGAGATGACTGGGCTTGAGACTGGGATCCAGGTATCTGAAGCCTGGGATCCCTGCCGGAGAGTTTGCTAAGAACTGTGCAGCTGCTGGGCAAAAATCGGATCTAGAGGGATATCCAGGGCTGCGATCACCTTGGTCCAAAAGTTCATAAACCCAATCAGCGCCGACAGCTCCACCAGATCTGCTTCTGACCAGATGGCTTTGAGCTGAGCAAAGAAGCTATCGGTAACCACCATGCTGGGCACAGTCATCCGTTCGGCATACTCGATGGCCAGCTTTTCTGCCTCGCTGTAAAGGGTGCTGGTGCGGGACTGGGCAACGGCAGCGATTTTGGCAGGGCTAGCGCCGCACTTTTGTGCCTGCAGGGTGTGGTAGGGCAGGCAGTAGTGCCGACAGCCATTGATCTGGGAGATGCGAATGCTGATCAGCTCTTTTAGCTCTTCGGGGAGATTGGGGTTCTCAGTGTGCAGCGCCCCGTACAGGGTCATGACCGCGCGCATCAGTTGTGGTTTGTGGGCCATCACCTGCAAGGGGTTAAGTGCTGTGCCGTAGACTTTCTCCAGGCTTTCGTAGACTTTTTGCAGCTGCTTATCGGCGTTTTCCGGTGTAATAGGAGGGATGCGCATGGGCATTCAAGAAAGTGGATTTAAGCATTCTTGACTTTAGCGCGTTTGCGGGATCCGCCCAAGCCTTCTTGCCTGAGAGTTGAACCTATTGTTGCTCCCCACTTGGCAACCAGTCCCAAGGTTCTCCAGAGATTCTCCATAACTTTGTCAAGAAACCCTCAAGGATTACCTAGGGATCCCTCAATGGCCTCCACCTGCCGTTGCGTGTTGGTGGCACTCTGGTTCAAGGTTTGCTGCAGTTGTTCACGGGATGAGTACACCTGCATTGGCCCACCCTGAGGGATCCCTTGCTGAGCCGCTTCTGGGTTGGCTTGTTCAGGTCTGGGCTCAGAACTGAAGGGGTTGCGATAGAGGCGATTGACGACCAAAAAGCCAATCAGGACGACTGCTGTTGCCACCAAAAGTCTGACCATAGTGGGGATCCTTTGCCATTGTTTAGTTCTAGAATGCCCTGAAAAGGCATGGGATGTCAGATGTTGGATAGAAATATGCAGGCGCAACCTGTGCGGGTGGGTATTGGCGGGCCAGTGGGGTCTGGGAAAACCGCCTTGGTAGAGAAGCTCTGTTTGGCGCTGCGGCAGCACCTGTCACTGGCAGTGGTCACCAACGATATTTACACCCGTGAAGATGCCGAGTTTTTGGTACGGGCGCAAGCGCTAGAACCGGAGCGGATCATCGGTGTGGAAACCGGTGGTTGTCCCCACACGGCAATTCGGGAAGATGCCTCTCTCAACTTGGATGCCATTCAGGAGTTGGAGCGGCGCTTTTTGCCATTGGACTTGATCCTGGTGGAATCGGGAGGGGATAACTTGGCGGCCACCTTTAGCCCGGAGCTGGTGGATGCCTGCATCTATGTTATCGACGTAGCAGAAGGGGACAAAATTCCCCGCAAGGGAGGGCCAGGGATTACCCGCTCTGATCTGCTGGTGATCAACAAAATTGATCTGGCGCCTTACGTAGGGGCAGACTTGGACGTTATGGAGCGGGATGCCCGGCGCATGCGCGGGGAAAAACCCTTTGTCTTTACCAATCTGCGCAGCGGCGAAGGGTTAGAGCAGATTTTAAGCTGGCTGGAACGAGAGGTGTTGTTTCGTCCCATCGCTGCCGCCTCCCCATCACTGAGCCGCCCGTGAACCATGGTAGTGCCATCCTGAAAGCAGCTCGGCAGCCGGATGGGCGCATCCGAGCCTGGCAGTATTCTCAAGCCCCGCTGCAATGGCTGGGTGGGCCAGGCTTTGGGGATCCACCGGTTTACTATTTGCGCAACCCCAATGGCGGTCTGCTAGGTGGCGATCAGCACCAGATTCAAATTGCACTGGGGACAGGCTCGGCTGTAGAAATTCGCACCCAAGGGGCCACCCGCCTACACCCAGGAGGGATTGAGCAACAGATACAAGTTGATTTGGCTCCTGCAAGCCAATTGATCTGGATTGCCCACCCGACCATCCCCGGTGCAGGGGCCGATTTCCGTCAACAGGTGCAGATTCACCTGGCCCCTAGTGCCCGTCTGGCCTACGCGGAGATCTGGACCGCCGGACGATTGGCCATGGGTGAACGGTGGCAGTTTCAGCGGCTGCAGACGCGGTTGCAGGTATGGATAACGGATTGCCCTGTAACCCCCGCCGCTCCCCCTCAACCCCCCAAACACCTGTTGCTCCAAGAACAGATGGACCTGCGCTTTCCTCATTTGCAGGTTAGTTCCCCGTCGATCCTGGGATCCTATACCTGCTGGGGATCCCTCTATTTGCTGGGGGATTGGCCCACGCCCGATTGGCCCACCGATGCAGAACACTGGCTGGTGCAGTCACCCCATCCTGTCTGTAAGGGGTGGGTTCTCCGCCAAGTTGGCCAGTGTGCAGAAGCCATTTGGCAAAACTTTCAACGGCTGGGATCCCTGAAAATTGGATGGGCCTGAGACTACAAACTAAGGGATGATAATCTGGGCTGGATCCGGAGAGAATTTAAGACCTAGCCATGAACTCTGCTCAACGTATCATCAGGCGCTCTACCCTCAAAGGGCGCAGCCGCTGGCTGCTCCTGTACGAGAAGGGAATGGCTCTGATTGCCCTGAGCAACTTATGTCTGGTGTTGTTCGACCTTAGCTACGTGCCTGGGCGGGACTTTTGGTTACAGGGACGGGTGCAAATTTTTGGCGGCTTTGGTCCACCCATTCCTCTGCCGATTCTTTCCAGCGAAACCAGTCGTTCCCCGGTTACGGATCTCTATGACCGGGTGAAAGGGATTGAACCCAACCCCGATACCCAGCGCTACTTGGAATTGGTGGATGAATTGCGCCAGGTGACCTTGCGTTTTGGGGTGGAATCGGAACCGGCCCGTCGGATTTTGTCGGAGTTGCGGGCCCGCAGCGATGAAATCATCGATACGAATCCTTTCCAAGCCGCAGGCAAAACCGGACAGTTAGCTCGCATTCTCAACCTGATGCGCGAACACATGGCTGCTGACTCGGCTCGCGTTGCCTTTTCCCGCTTCTGGACTGCCGAGTATCTAGCCAGTGCCGATCCGGAAGATGGCATCGAATTCTTTCAGACACGGCTGCGGCCCCTGTTTGAGACCAATTACTCCCGCCCCATTGGAGAAAGCGGTAACCCCGTTGACTTTTTCCCGGCACTGGATTTTCCCTTTGTGCTTTTGTTTGGGCTGGAATTTCTGGTGCGGACGGTAGCCATTAGCCGCCGCTACACCGGTGTGAACTGGCTGGATGCCATGCTCTGGCGCTGGTACGATGTCCTGTTGCTCATTCCCTTTTGGCGCTGGCTACGGGTGATCCCGGTAACCATTCGGCTAGGGCAGGCAAAATTGCTGGATCTAGAGCGGGTGCGGGCCCAAGTCAGCCAGGGCTTTGTAACTAATTTTGCTGAGGATCTGACGGAAGTGGTGGTAGTGCGGGTGATCAACCAAATTCAGGGATCCATCCAACGGGGATCCCTACCCTTGCTTTCGAGAGGCAATCGCTCCCGCGACTACATCGATATCAACAATATCAATGAGTTAGAGGCCATCACCCATCTGCTGCTGCGGACGATTCTCTACCGTGTCCTACCGCAGGTACAGCCGGATGTGGAACAACTGCTCCACTACAACCTCAATAACCTCCTCAAGCAGCTGCCCCCCATTCAAACTCTGGAGCGGTTACCTGGCCTGGCATCTGTGCCCAGCCAATTAACCCAGCGTCTGGCCAGTGAACTCACCAGCACCACCTACCAAACCTTGACCGGTAGTTTCGAGGATCCTGTTGGTTCCAAGCTAACCGCCCAACTGACCCAACACTTCGGCGAGGCCCTGGTCAGAGAGCTAACCGAGCAGCATGCTCTAGATGAGATTCGTTCCCTGCTTCGGGATCTGCTGGAGGAGATTAAAATTAATTACGTGGAGCGCCTGTCTCACGAAGATCTAGAAGAGGTGATGGAGCAAACCCGTCAGTTGCGGCAAAAGGCCCAACAACTGGAGAAAGCCCGCGGGGATTGGGCTTGAGGGATCCCTTTTGGCCAGTTGACGAGATTCTGACGCTTCTGTAGGATAAAGATCTTGCTTGGGCGAGTGGCGAAACTGGTAGACGCACCGCACTCAAAATGCGGCGGGAAACCGTGTCGGTTCGAATCCGACCTTGCCCACTGAGCCTGGACGGTTCCCTGGCTACCTGCTTCCGCAGGACTCTGTGCATCCCAACGTTCCGATCTCTGTCGGGATCCCTGTACCTAGCAGAAGCAACAGTAGCCGACAGAGGTTACCCAGAGGTTCCTTCCCTCAAGCCGGCAGCTCTGCGGGTTCACCCCCTGGGCAAGCACTCCTAGAGCCCGTAATCTAGAAACAGGGGGAACAGCTAGACAAAGGGCTTCGGCTCTTCAAAACCGCTCTTCATCAAGAGCTTGCACATTTTGCACAATGCGGGAGAGCTCATTTTTCTCATCCACGTTAATGCGGGTTGGGGATCCACT
The DNA here is from genome assembly GCA_937944885.1 of uncultured cyanobacterium. Lineage (GTDB taxonomy): Bacteria > Cyanobacteriota > Cyanobacteriia > Thermostichales > Thermostichaceae > Thermostichus. Next base: position 59,959 of record CALFBB010000017.1, on the reverse strand, counting down.
GATGATGCGCTCGTAGCCGCGGAAGGAGTCGCGGATTTGGATACCGGCATCAGAGATCAGATACTCACGGATGCCTTTGTCATGCCAGGAACCGCGCATTTTGAAGACATTCAGGGCACGGGCCATCTCCCCGCGGATCTCCACGTATTGCAGCAGGATAATCGTGTCAGTGATGGTAGAAATATGGGATTCGGTGATGGAATGGGATCCCATAAACTGGTCGGTGGTGTTGGTGAAAAAGCCGGTAATTTCCTCTTGCTTGGCCAGACCGGTAACCCCAATTACAAACTGTCGAAAGGCATTTTGGCTCACCCCGCGTGCCAGAGCCGAGAGGGAGTCGATGGCCATACGGGAGGGCTTGAAGCTCATCATCTCCATTTTGATCTTCTGCAAGTGATCTTCTAATCCGGCGGACTCCGGGTAAGCGCAGATGATTTTCAGTAAGCCCTGCCGCTCGAATTCTTCTAGGTCAATTCCCCAGGAGGAGGCATTGCGGGACAGCTGAGCGCGGGATTCCTCATAGGCAAAAAGAATGCAGCGTTCCCCATCCAGGCAGCCCCGCTCCAGAAACTTGCTCACCAGAGAAGTCTTGCCGGTGCCGGTGGCACCTGTAGCCAAGATAATCGAATCTTTGAAGAAGCCACCGCCACACATCTCATCTAGCTTTTCAATACCGGAAGACACCCGCACATTGGAGGAGCGCTGTGTCAGTTGCATCGCCCCGAGAGGGAAAATGTTGATGCCATCGTTGGTGATGGTGAAGGGATATTCTCCCTTCATGTGGGTGGTGCCCCGCAGTTTGAGAATCTCGATGGTGCGCCGCCGTTTTTCCCCTTCCAAAATGTTGCGCAAGACCACAACATTGTCGGAGACGAATTCTTCCACCCCAAAGCGAGCAATCGGGCCGTATTCGTCGGTGCGCTCTGTGGTCATGACAGTGGTGACATTGGTCTGCTTGAGGCGGGCGGTGAGGCGAAACAGTTCCCGGCGCACAATTCCAGACGGGTCGTATTGCTGGAAGATGGCAGTGACGGAGTCGATGGAGACTCGTTTGGCTTTGTACTTGCGAATGGCGTACTGAATACGCTCGATCAGTGCCGACAGATCAAAATTGCCGCTGACTTCGTAGCCTTCTGGGTCAGGGGAGGCGTCGAGAATAAACAGCTGCCCTTTGTCAATGAGAGACTGTAAATCCCAGCCGAAGCTAGAGGCATTGCGGATGATATCGGCGGGGGTTTCTTCAAAGGTGACGAAAATGCCCGGTTCCTGATAGCGAACGATGCCGTTGTAGAGAAATTGAATGGCAAACAGGGTCTTGCCGGTACCGGAGGTGCCACTGACTAGGGTGGTGCGCCCCAAGGGGAGGCCATTGTGGCTAATGTCATCAAAGCCCTCGATGCCGGTCGGTTTTTTCGGGATCCCATGCGGCTCCGTAAGTCCCCTGCGGCGGCTTGGTTGGGTTGGCTCAGTGGCTACTTCTGAGGGCTGGTCCTCTGGTTTTTTGGCAGATGGCCCCAAGGATTGACTCATTCCATTCTCCTCACTCACCTAGCGTCGCATTTTATGCCTCTTCGTCGAGTTCCTCGTAGAGCAGATCCAAACCGATTAGCACCTTCTCCCGGTTGGAGAGATCCCCAATAATCTTCCGTACCGGTGGCGGCAGGATTTTGGCCAAGGTCGGTGTTGCCAAGATCTTATCCTCTTCCGCCAATTGCGGATTTTTCAAGACGTCAATGACCTTGAGGCTGTAGACGCCGCAAAACTCTTTTTCCAAGATGTCTTGCAGGGTACTGAGGGCACGCAGGGAGTTGGGGGTGTTGCCTGCCACGTAAAGCTTGAGAACATAGGCTCTGCGAGTTTCGCTAGACATGATTCAGGGATCCCTCGGCGCAGACTTGGGAATGGAGCGGCGGTACATTTCGCTCAGGTGGGCCATGACATCGATTAAGGTAATGCGATAGTCCAGCAGGATCTCTTCGCTGCGGCCTTCCAGTTTCAGTTGCTTGGCAAAATCCTCCATCAGGCTCATGTGCAGCTCCAGCAGCTGGGCGGCGCCGATATCGGCAAAAAAGGCTAGGGCCACCAGTTCATCAATGCGGGCATTAGCGGTTTCCGGGGATTGGAAGTATTCTAGAACAATGGTTTGGTACAGGCCGCGTAGTCGTTGCATCAAGGCTTGCCGCTCCGGTTCAGGTAGACGCCGATAGAACAAATTGGGATCCCGGTGATAGTACACGCCGGCATAGCCCAGTCGTTCCCGGAGTTTTTCCGCCAGGCGCTGCTGCTGTTGGTTGCTGTAGGTCAGGTAAGCTTGCCCCTTTGGGCGAACCTGTCCTTGGGGCAGACCACAGGTGGGGGAAATCTGCAAAAACAGAGCGATGGCCCGCTTGATCAACAACTCTAGGGTGGAGATGCCGTTGCAGTGGGTATCCTTGAGCAGAGCTGAGGGGGGCAGGCAGCGTACCAAGGTGGCGTTGTGGTAGAAAAATTGCTCTCGCTTCAGAAGAGCAGCCGCGTAGGAGGATGTCTCCGATGCTGGGGCAGGTTCCCGGGCGGAACAGGGTTCTTCTGGAGCAGGTTCAGATCCCGACGGCTCTGAGATCAGGGCTAATACGGTGGGTAGCAGCAATCCCCATTGGCACAGTTGATTGCCGATGTACTCCAGCTGATCCATCCGCACGGGATCGACCAAAAGCAGCAGACAGTCGATGTTGCCATCTTGCCGGTGTAGGTGCTCTAGGAAAAGCTCCGGATCGCGGAAGATTGCGGTTTCAAAATGCTCCGCCGGCAGAAGCAACTCCCAAGCTAGGAGCTCCCCCCCTGCTGGATCCCAAGCCTGCAGCAGACAAATACGCAGTGGCTGTGTACTGGGGTTCAAGCGGGAGCAAAGAAAAATAAAGGGTCGACTCCTTCTATTGTAAATCCGGGCGATCCCTGGATTGAGGTTGGGAAAGCTGCCCTAGCAGCAATCGGGATCCCTTGAGATAACTGCGCCTACACTAGGGTTTGAACTGCTGCTGGGATCCCTATGGCACGCCCCCTGATTGTGGATTGTGACCCTGGCCAAGATGATGCAGTGGCGCTGTTGTTGGCTTTGGCTTCACCGGAACTGCAGCTACTCGGCATTACAACGGTGGCCGGGAATGTAACTGTGCAGCAAACCAGCGACAATGCCCGGCGCATTTGTGAGTTAGCCGGTCATCCCGAGATGAGGGTTTATGCGGGTTGTCCACGTCCTTTGCTCCGTCCTCTGCAAACTGCAGAGCACGTGCATGGCAAAACCGGGATCGATGGGGCGGATTTGCCAGAACCCCAGATGCCACTGCAACCTATCCATGCGGTGCAATACTTGATTGAGACTTTGATGGCTGCCCCCCAGCCGGTTACATTAGCTTTGTTGGGGCCGATGACCAACTTGGCGGTGGCCCTGGTGCAGCAGCCCCAGATTGTGGAGCACATCGACCGGTTGGTCTTTATGGGCGGATCCGCTTTTGAGGGCAATGTCACCCCGGCAGCCGAGTTCAATATCCTCACGGATCCCCATGCGGCCCAGGTGGTGCTCAGTGCTGGCATCCGCGAGGTGGTGATGCTGGGGTTGAATGTAACCCAGCAGGTGATCAGCACCCCCGAACGGATTGAGCGGATTCGTGCCCTCAAGACAAGGGTGGGAGAGGTGGTGGCCGGGATGCTCACCTTTTATGGCAAGTTCGATCTTGAGCGCTATGGACTGCCCGGTGGACCATTGCATGATCCCTGTGTGATCGCTTATCTGCTGGAGCCGCAGTTGTTTCAGACTCAACCCTGCTACGTGGAGGTGGAGACCACCAGTGCCCTCAACCTGGGCCGCACCGTGGTGGATCGCTGGGGAACCAGTCACCGGCCCGCCAATGCCCAAGTGGCTTTTGAAGTCGATGCCCAAGGCTTTTATGATCTGCTCACCGAGCGATTGAGCTGTTATAAGTAAATGACTCTCCCTGTAGACCGCAGATCGTTCCTACAGCGGAGCTTTTGGAAGAAAACCAATGAACTTGAGCGAAGCCAACGTGGAGAATGGGATTCCAAGCCAGAAACTGAGGCCAGCTTGGGTGAACCTGCCCACTGCCATTACCCTCCTGCGTTTGGGCGGGATCCCGTTCATTTTGCTGGGATTGAGTTGGGGATCCCCGCTGGGAAAGGGATTGGCCTTCTGGACTTTTCTGTTGGCAGCAGCAACCGACTGGCTAGATGGCTACCTGGCACGGCGCCATGGATGGGTAACGGATGTAGGCAAAGTGTTGGATCCACTGGTAGATAAGCTACTGGTGTTGGCGCCGCTACTCAGTTTGCTGGAATTGAGCCGGATCCCCGCTTGGGGAGTGTTTCTGATTGTGGGACGGGAACTGGCGATTGCCAGTTGGCGGGTGAACCAAACCCAGATTCGGGGAGCCAACCTCTGGGGTAAAGCAAAAACGGTAACCCAAATCCTAGCTGTGGCGCTGCTGATCCTAGGATGGCCGGTGGGGATCGTCTGTTTCTGGCTGGCGGTGGGTTTAACCTTGCTTTCGGGGTTGATGTATCTGTGTTACGACGATGCCCATGGGGATCCCCTCTCCCAACCCAATAAAGAGGGCAGTTCCGTCTGAGGTGCCCGATCCGGAAAACCGGTCGGAGGCAGATCAGGTGATTCTAGGTATCGACCCAGGTCTTGGTACCCTGGGCTTTGGCTGCATTCGGGCCGGATCTGGCGGCTTAAAATCGGTCGATTACGGCGTGATTACTACCTCCAGCCAACAATCGATGCCGGAACGCCTACAAACCTTGCATGAAGACTTGCATCAGCTACTGGACCAACTGCGTCCCCACCAGGTGGGGCTGGAAAAACTGTTTTTCTACAAAATGGGCAACACCATCGCCGTGGCTCAGGCGCGTGGGGTAATCCTGCTCACCTTAGCCCAACACCATCTACTACCGGTGGAGTTTACCCCGGCCCAGGTCAAACAAAGCCTAACCGGGTATGGACGCGCCGACAAACTTGCTGTGCAAACCGCTGTAGCCCGGGAACTCCGCTTACCCCGCTTGCCTCGCCCGGATGATGCTGCCGATGCCTTGGCCATTGCCCTCACCGTTTGGCACCACCGTTTTCTCTAGAGATACCAGAATCCTCCCTTTTGCGGGTAAAGTTCGGTAAAGGAGATGGGCTAGACTCAATACAAAGACAAGCACAGACGCTATGCCTTCCTCTTCACTGGATGTTCGTGAGCTACCTTTGTTTCCTCTACCAGAGGTGGTGCTGTTTCCGGGCCGCCCTCTACCGCTGCACATTTTCGAGCCCCGCTACCGCATGATGATCAACACCGTCTTGGAGACGGATCGGCGCTTCGGGGTGCTGATGTTTGATCCTCAAAAGGGATCCCCGGTGCGGGTGGGCTGTTGTGCCGAAGTGTTGCAGGTACAGCGCTTACCGGATGATCGCATGGATATTTTGACCCTTGGACAGCAGCGCTTTCGCCTTCTGGACTATGTACGCGAAAAGCCCTTCCGGGTAGGATTGGTTCAATGGATCGAAGATGAGCCAACCGGTGCCGATCTGCAAGGCCTAGTGCGGCAAGTCTCTACCCTACTGGAAGATGTGGTACGCCTCTCCGGCAAACTGATGGAGCGGGATACCGAGCTGCCAGAGCAACTGCCCACTACTCCGACGGAGTTGTCCTACTGGATTGCCGGTCACTTTCATGGGGCTCCTCAGGAGCAACAGGCTCTGCTGGAAATGCTGAGCACGGAAAACCGGCTAAAACGGGAAGCAGAAATTCTCGAATCCACCCGTAAGCACTTGGCGGCTCGCACCGCCCTCAAAGACCTGTTTACAGAAATTTCCTGAGCCTGCCGCGCTGCCCTGGACCTGCGTGAAAGGGTTCGGCCGGCAAACCCTTGTCTGCCTTTGATGGACAAAGCCTGATATATCTGTTCAGAGGATCCCTCCTCTGGTTCCCATGTCCTACTCCCGTCAGTATCTTCGCTTCCCTTCTCGGATTTTGGACCGGGATATGGAAATGCTTCACTTTGGGCAGCAGGGTTACCCATTGATCTGCCTGCCCACCAGCAATGGCCGCTTCTTCGATATCGAAGATCGGGGGATTATCGCCAGCCTTAGCCACCATCTGGAGCAGGGTTACCTCCAAGCTTTTTGTGTAGAAACCCTCGACTGGGAAACCTTTTTCAACCAGGCACTGGAACTGCCCCAACGGCGGGATCGATGGCTTTTGCTTGAGCAACACTGGGTGGAGGAGCTGATTCCCTACGTCAAGGAGAAAGCCCACAATGATTTTCTGGTTGTGGCAGGCTTTTCCTTGGGTGCAACCCATGCGGTGAATCTCACCTGTCGCCATCCGGGCTTGGTGCGCCGTTGTTTGGCCTTAGGTGGACCCTATGACGTGGCAGCCCTTGGGTCAATCACCGGCTGGGATCCCCAACAGGCGGAGCAAGAGCTGTATTTCATCAATCCACTCGCCTACATGTCCAACATGAGCCGGCAACTGTGGGATCAACTGGGAGGGCGCAATACTGACCTCAAATTGCTGACCGCCCACCATGACCACTGCCTCAGCGATAATCTGCGTCTGTCGGAAGTTCTCAACCGCAACGGCATTCCCCATCAACTGGAAGTCTGGGAAGGGAATCACGACTGGCCTACTTGGCAAGCGCAAATCCGTGCTTTTGCGTAGGATCCCATCTGAGGAGTGAGGGGAAGATCGATGACGGAAGACTACTGGATTGGCAGTCTACACTTTAGTGAGCCCTTTGGGGATGATACCTTGGCGCGGCTCAATGCTCTCCCCCCCATCTTGGCCAAGAATGGTCAAACCTATAAAATCCGAGCCGAACATGTCACCGTTCACGAGGTGAATCTCGATTACCGTACCAAATATCGCCTCATCCTGGATCGATTTAGTTATCTGTATCCACAGGCGATTGGCCTATTTATGGGCTTTGCCTTCCAAGGGGTTTATATTATTAACAATCCCTTCAGCTTCTACTACTATCTGCGCAATAAAGATGCTGCCTACATGGTCGTTAAGGAGCTGGGGATTTCCATCCCGAAAACCTATATCCTACCTCCTAAGGAAGCCCCAGCTCTGCGAGGAGATGATTTTAAGTACCACAAATTCTTTGATTGGCAAGGCATGATCAATGAACTGGGCTGGCCGATTGTGGTTAAGCCTGCTGAGGGACGAGAGGCAATCGGGGTAGAGCTGGCCTACAACTTTGAACAGCTGCTGTATCTTTACGACCACTCCGGCTCCCAGGTGATGATGCTGCAAGAAAAGGTGAAAAGTCCTTATCCCTGGCAAATCCGGGCCTTATGTATTGGTCGTAAAATCATCCCAATTAAATATATCTTTCGTAAGTTTGATGCTAGTGAATATATTTTTGATCCTGAGTTTCTCACTCCAGAGCTAGGTCGTAAGGTTATCGACACCTGTCGAGTGATTAACCGCGTTTTGGGCTATGAGATGAACTCGGTAGAACTGTTTATCGATGAGCAGGGGGAGTTGCAAGCGATTGATTTTAATAACCCTGTGCCTGATGGTCGCCTCAAAGCCTTGGGAGAAATCTTTTACAATGACTACCAACAGGCCCTTTGTGATTTGGTGGTGGAAATTGTTCAGGAACAACGCTCTTTTGACTTTCTCCCCCCAGATATCAATACCTTCGCTTGCATTGCCCGTCGTTCTGATCTCAGCCGTGAGCAAAAGTTTCAGGCAGCTCTAGAACTGGCCAACCGCTACTATGAGCCGCGGGATCCCGACTAAAATTAAAGTAGCTCAAGGATCGACTGGGAGTAGGTGAGTTGGACAAAAGGAGGGTTTCTGCTGTCCATCGGTACGTGCTCAAGCAGCCCCAGGGATCCTACCAGGTACTGTCCCTCAGCGCTGAGGATCCCCTGTTAGGGCAACAGGAGCAGGGGGGATCCTTCTGCAGCCAAGGCTGGCACGATGAGTCGGCTTGATCTGAGCAGGCCAATGTCAACCCGTTTGAAGCTACGTTGGTGCCACGATATCCGTGAGATCCCGGCAGCTGCTTGGAAAGCGCTGGAAACGGAGCGCACTTCTCCTTTCTTGGAATACGAATGGTTGCACAGCCTAGAAAGCTCTGGATGCGCCAGTCGCAAAACCGGCTGGATGCCCTGTCATCTCTTGGTGGAATCCGAAGGTCAGTTGATCGCAGCTGCACCGCTGTACTTAAAAAGTCACAGCCAGGGGGAATTTGTTTTTGACCAAGAATGGGCTGCTGTTGCTGGCCAGTTGGGGGAACGTTACTACCCAAAACTAATCGGTATGGCCCCCTTCACCCCAGCCACAGGCTACCGCATTCTCACCCATCCCCAAAGTTCGGAGGCAGAACTGTGGCCGCTCATGCTGATGGCCATTGATCGCTTTTGTCAGGAGAATGATATTTCTGTCTTCAGCTTACTTTATGTGGATCTAGACTGGCGCGCCCAACTAGAAGCCGATGGATTTGTTCCTCGCATTACCCACAACTACCAGTGGCACAACCCAGGCTATCGATCCTATGAAGAGTTCCTAAGCCAATTTAATGCCAATCAGCGGCGCAACATCAAACGAGAACGGGCTGCTATGGAAAAGAGCGGCCTGCAACTGAACATTTACACCGGGGAGCGCATCTCACCACGACTCTTCTCCTTGATGTACGACTTTTACAGCAATACTTGTGCCCAATTCTGGAACTGGAGCAAATATCTGAATCGGCGTTTTTTTGAATCCTTACACCCCCACTATCGGGAGCGGGTGGTGCTGGTGGCTGGGGAACGGGGAGAGGATATAGTGGGAATGTCCTTCTGTATCCGCAAGGGGGATCGCCTATTTGGCCGCTACTGGGGTTGCCGGGAGGAAGTCAAGTTTCTACACTTTAATGTCTGCTACTACGAACCAATTGCACTGGCCATTCAAGAAGGGATCCGCAATTTTGACCCTGGTGCCGGGGGATCCCATAAAATTCGCCGTGGCTTCCCAGCTACTCCTGTTTACAGCTATCACCGTTTCTACCGCCCACGACTACGGCAGGTGCTAGTACCTTACCTAAATCGCGTCAATCCTCTCATGTTGGCCGAGTTAGAGAACGTGAATCAAAATGAGGTTCCCTTTCGGGAGGATATCCTACCTTCTCTATCGGCTCTGACCGATCGTTAGATTTAGAGATTTAGATAGACTCGGGTCGATGACGTCCTTGTCTGTAATTAACTTCGGCCATTTGCTTTGCATGGTGCAGTTTTTCCCAGGTATCCAGAGCAGCATTGGCCTCAGGATCTGGGTTTAGAGACAGATCTCTTTCTAGGTGTAGGGAGCATGTCGAAGGTTCGGTGGCAGTGCCAATCGGGGCAAAAGCAAGATTAACCACCTGGGTGCTGGCGTTCTGATAGATCTGATAGAAGTCAATTCAATCCAATATCACTTGGTTCTCTGTCTTTTACTCAGTCTATCGTTGTGCTTCTTCCACTACAGTTTCCAGCTGAGCGTTTGTCTTGGAAACATCCTGTCGGATCCCTTCGATTGCACTCAATACATCTCCAAGAGTAGGCTCACCGGTGGAACTCCTGTGTAGCTTCTGTAGGTATTGGTTAGGGTTTTAACCTTGATTTTCTCTTTCTGCCTGGCTTGTTCGATAACATTTGTTGAGGCATCGATAGAGATTTTACATAGTACGAAACGCGAAGTCTTGAGTAAGCCTGGAGAAGTACATATCCTCTGCTTAGAATGCCTGCGGTGAGCTATGCCAACGGTATGGGGAGTACATCGCCACTCAACTGATGGGTCTAAGCTATGCTTGTGGCCAATAGACAAGTTTTCTGTCTCTTCCCCTCAGGAGAGAGTATGTCAGAAACCGATCCATCCTCTGCCCACATCCTGGTAATCGAAGATGAAGCAAAGCTAGCCCGTTTTGTGGAAACAGAGCTGACCCACGAAGGGTATCGAGTCAGTGTGGCCAGTGATGGCATGACTGGGTTGATGGCGGCCCGCGACCAAAAACCCGACCTAGTGCTCCTGGATTGGATGTTGCCCGGTATATCGGGCTTGGAAATCTGTCGGCAACTGCGCTCCACCGGCAATCGGGTACCGGTGGTGTTGATGACCGCCGGAGATGATGTGTCCGACCGGGTAGCAGGGTTGGATGCAGGGGCTGATGACTATGTGGTGAAACCCTTTAGCATTCAGGAACTCCTCACTCGCGTACGGGCCCATTTGCGCCACCCAAAGGGATCCCATGAGGGCCATCTGACTTTTATGGATTTGACCTTGGATCCCTTAACACGAGAGGTCAAGCGAGGAGAGCGGCGGGTGGAATTAACGGCCAAAGAATACGATCTGCTGCGCTACCTGATGGAGCATCCCCGCCAGGTGCTCACCCGCCAACAAATCCTGGAGCATGTCTGGGGGTTCGACTTTATAGGCGACTCCAACATCATTGAGGTCTACATCCGCTATCTGCGTCTTAAAATTGAGGACCGAGGGGAAAAGCGCCTCATCCAGACTGTGCGCGGCGTAGGTTACGTCCTGCGGGAGTGAGGGAGGATGCCTTTCCTATGCCAGAACCCTTTGAGGTGGAGTATTGCCTACTGCCGAAAGGTCCAGAATCACTGGCTATCTACGACCATATCTTGTAGATTTTGGCCACCAAACCCGGAGCTTGCTCACAAGAAGTCACCCATGCTTGGAATAATCGCGGCTTGATCTTGCGGCACATGGGGCGGGTCGAGGAAGCAATCAGCTCCTATGAACGGGCAGTGGAGTGTGATCCCAATAACTTCGAAGCGTGGGATAACCGTGGCTATGCCCTCATTAAGTTAGGCCGGCTCACAGAGGCACTGGCCAGCATTGAACAATCTTTGCAAGTTAATCCCAAGCATGCCAACGGCATTTACAACAGAGGCTATTGCTATGCCCTGATGGGACATACCCGTGAAGCGATAGACTGTAGCGATAGACTGTATTGCTGATGCGATCCGGCTCAACCCCCAGAAGTATGGGGCTCTGCTGCCTGCATCGCTCCCGACTTGGATTGCCTGTGCAAAAACAAACAATTTCAAGCCCTGTTGGCTAAGTTGCCTCCGTCAGGTGATGTGGAGTTGTGGGATAAGTAGGGCAGGATCCAAATGAGCGTTGGATCTGAAGCTGTCGAGCTAAGTTGAGGAAGGCTGAAGTGCAAAGCATGGCGTGGATGAACTCATCGGGTCTGTTGGGACTCACCTTCAGTTCTCCGGGGGAATTTGTCTTCCGCTTTCCTGTCGATACACCGGGAGTGGGGGGTCTGGGCTTGCGCTGGTACGGCCTGTTGATGGCCCTAGCCGTGTTAATCGGTTTGATCTTGACCAAAGCCTTGGCAGAAGCAAGACATCTGGAAAAAGAACCGGGACAGGCCGGTGAACGGGTAGAAATGTTGGCTCTGTGGCTGGTGGTATCCGGGTTTTTGGGGGCCAGGCTCTACTACGTCCTCACCCATTGGTCAGAGTTTAGCGATAATCCCCTCTCTGCCTTTGCCATTTGGCGGGGGGGGATCATCATCCACGGCGGGGTGCTGGCCGGAGCTTTGGCCCTCTACTTCTACTGCCGTGCTACCGGTATCAATGGCTGGAAATATGCCGATATCCTCACCCCTGGCTTAATTTTGGGCCAAGCCATCGGGCGCTGGGGCAATTTTTTCAACTCAGAAGCCTATGGCGCTCCCATCCCTCCGGATAGCACTTGGCCCCTGCGGGTGTATATCCCTCCCCAAGCCCGCGAGCCGCAGTACAGCCAGTTTGAGTTTTTCCACCCCATCTTCTTTTACGAAAGTGTCCTCAATCTAGTGTTGTTTGCCCTATTGATGGGCATGTTCTGGCGTGCCCCCAAACTAAAGGATGGCACCTGGGTGTGGACCTATGTGGTCGGCTATAGCTTAATACGGATCCCCTACGAACTGTTGCGGGTTTCGGCTGTCGCCTATCTGCCCGGGACCGACATCAAGGCAGCTTACGTGGCCAGCGGCTTGGGTCTTGTGATTGGGGTTGGCATGCTGATCTACATGTACCGGCTGCGCTTTGACCCGGACCTGGAGCAGTTGGCGGTTTGGCTATCGAAACAAACAGGGCTAGAAACGGAGGTGGCCCAGAATATCCTGGAACGGGCCTGGTCTATTCAACAAAAACACCGTCGTGCCGACCTACTGGATCGTGTCACGTTGGCTATGCCCCACTTCCCCAGTACCCTTGCTCCCTCCCTCTCGATTGGCCAGCGGGAGCTGATCATGAGGCAATTGTTCTGTCGGCTAGAAGGGCGGGATCCCGTTGGAGAAGAGCCGGCCTGAGAGGGTAAACGTCAAGAGGATATTGCTCCGTTTTTTGTCTTCTCTTGGGTAGGATGCACTGTGGACATTAAAAAACAGCGTAGCCTAGGATACTCAAGCTTACCCAGGATTCAGGGCAGATTCTTCCAAAGTAGGCCATCAGGTAGTGAGAAGAAAAGTGTCAAAGGATGGAGCGTTGCCCTTCTGGACTGATACCGATGATGGTGAGCTGACAGTCAAGTACCTTGAAGCCGTACTTTTCGGCCACCTTCTGGGTAATGTTGAGGATGGCACTGTTTTTGAACTCAATCACCCGATTGGTTTTTACACAGACTAGGTGGTGATGGTGGTGGGGGGCGGGTTGATTGATCTCGTAGTGCTTGTGGCCTTCTGTCAGTTCCAACTCCCGGAGAATGCCCATACGCGCCATCAATTTAACAGTCCGGTAGATGGTGGACAAGCTGATGTTGTGTCCCGCCTTCTGGAGAGTTTCGTGAAGTTCCTCGGCGCTTAGGTGAGTGCCCTCCGGTAGGTTTTGGAAGGTTTGGAGGATAATCTCCCGCTGACGAGTCGAGCGCCAACCTCTGGCATTCAGCTCTGCCTTGAAGGCTTCCTCTGTGTAAACCATCGTGCCCCCTCCGCTGTTGGGCAACTTCGCTATACAAGTCAATAAGTGGATTAGTTGCTAATAACTTGATGGTAACTCCACTTGCTTCGGTTGCCCAAGGGATCCTCGATCATGGCAACACTAGGGCTAGGATGGTCCCTTGGGATCCCGTCTCGATCAGCTGCAAATCCCCTTGGTGGGCTTGGAGGATACGCTTGGCAATGTATAACCCCAGCCCTCCCGACCCAGTTGGGTAGTGCTGTCCGGCAATATGAATCGGCTGAGTCACATAGGGCTGGGCCAATTCCTCGAGCGGGGCCGGTAATCCCGGGCCATCATCCCGGACCTGTATTTGTTTGGGCATCACCGTCAGCACAACGATATGGCGGGCATAGCGCAAGGCATTGTCAATTAAGTTCAGCAAAGCTCGTTCCAACTCTGCCTCATCCGCCTTGGCCCATCCTTGGCCCTCTACTTGCAGTTGAATGTTGCGATCTTGGGCGAGGGAGGCCATGCGTTCTACCACCTTTCTAGCCAGAGCTCCCAGATCGCACGGTTGTGGGTTGAGATGGATTTCCCCCCGCTCTAGGCGGTGGGCTTCCACCATTCTTTGCACCAGGGAGAGATTGCGTTGATTCTCTTGCAAGATGCGATCGATGAGGGCATAACGTTGTTCTGGTTCCAGATCATCTTGCTTGAGAGCACTGAGTAAATGTCCAAAGGCAATCAGCGGGGTTTTCAGATCGTGGACCAGGGTGGCCGTAAAGGCTTCCCGCCGCATTTGATCGGTTTGAATCTGGCGCAGCAAATGGGCAAAGGCTCTCCTCAGGATCAGAGATTCTTGGGGATCCTCAGGCCGCAGCAACAGGTTCCACCGTGCCGGTTGGTTGAGCAGCGTCTCCAAATGGGTCAACTCCCGCGCCAGCAGGGTTAGAGGTCGCAAAATCAGAGAAGATAACCCATACCCTACAGCGGCCGACAGACCTGCCAACAGAGGGATCCACAGCAACAACAGCACCACTCCCTCACTGCTGATCTGAGTATCAGGTAGAATCCAACGCACCGATAGAATAAAAACCAGGTTGGGCACAAAAGACAGGCTGGCAATAACCAGCGCCACTTGGGTGCGCAGGCTGTGGGGAAACCGCTTGTGCCAGAGTTCTAGCAGGCGTACTCGCAAACTGGGGCACTCGCTCAAAAATCAAGATTGTGATCCGGACAGTTCCTTTGATCATCCTTTGATCAAGTAATTTTGATCAAGTGATCAAGAACCCTCATTCAAAGGTTGAAATTATGAAGATTGAAACTATGAAAAAACCTCTGGGAGTCTGTCCGTGTTTCGACCCCAGAGGCTTCTTCTCTTCACTCCTCACCGTGAGTAAATGTATCAGCTCCGGCAAGGCGTGTCAAGCACCGGCCCGTTGAGGCTGCCGAGTTGGAAAACGCTGAATGGTGGCACTGCCGTAAAAAATCATTCTCTGCTGCTGTAGACGCACCTGGTCTACCCGCAACTGGGTACCCTGCAAAGCCAGCCGATCCAAGTCCAAGAGTCCATTCAAGTGATCCACCAAGGCACGGCTGAGGGGCAATCCATTCGTATCCCCCTCAAACACAGGCTCCTCAAAACGAATGCGGCGACGCTCAAGTACCTCAATTCGACTGGAGAACCCGACTGCCAGAGTATTCTTGGCCCCCTGCTGCACCTCTGCTTGCAGTTGCAAGCGCTGCTCCGGAGTAATGTGAACTTGCACGTTTTGAAAGGATAAGGGTTGACCTTCCGCTTGGACCTGAGCCAACTTGCCCAATACAAAGGGAGTGTTGAAAGATGCAGCCAAGTCAGCCTCTGTCAGGACCACACGCATGGTGGCCTCCACCGGCTGCTGCAATCTGACCCGGCCCTGCCAAATTTGACTGAAATCGATAGCAACCGAGTTAGAAAACAACTCTAAAGTAGTAAGCCTGAGGCCGTTGTACATCTGCAGGTGCTGGCCGAGCAGCTCAAAGCTGTCTATACGTCCCTGCAATAGCTTGGTAACCGGTTCCACCCGCACACGGGCTTCCAGTTTTTCTGAGTGCTTAAACAGGGCGCGGATAGCAGCACCCACACCCCGGCTGACCCAATCAACAGCCGTTTGATTCGGCAAGGACAGTTCCGGCAGCAAGCCTGTGGTCATAAAACAGGAGGATATCGTTTCTCCTCAATGATAGCGAATTGTTAAGAAAGGTTTCAACGCACCTGAGAGGGAGTCCTATCAGCGAGCTGTTAAAGGGATCCCCGACTTTCCTGAATAGCCGAGCGGGCTACTGCGGCAATTCCTTGGTCGTTGGCACGGGGCAAATGAAAATATCGTCCTCCCGCTAGCTCGGCTAGCTCCTGGCTAAAACCGGTGGTAACAAAGCGGCTTTGGGAATCGATGACCAAAAGTTTTAACCCCAGGGCGCGAATCCGTAGAGCAATGTCGCGCAGCTCCTGTTTCAGGTCGGTCGGTTCAGCAGAAGAGTGGTTTTGGCCCAAAGAGCGACTGAGGGGAATGTTGCCGCGCCCATCGGTCAGGGCTACCAACATGACTTGGCCTACATCTCCAGCCGTACGGGCATTCACCCCCATTCGGATGGCTTGGGTTAGGGCATGGGCCAGGGGGGATCCGCCGCCACAGGGCAAAGATTCTAGGCGGCGACGGGCCAACTCAATTGAGCGGGTAGGAGGCAACAGCACCTCGGCGGTTTCGCCGCGAAAGGCAATCAAGGCCACTTTGTCGCGGTTTTGGTAGGCTTCTGTGAGCAGTCGTAGAGCTGCTCCTTTGGCCGATTGCATGCGATTGAGGGCCATCGAACCGGAGGCATCCACCACGAAGATCACCAAGGCCCCAGCTTTGCGAGCCAGCTTCTTGGCGCGAATATCGCTTTGCTCCACGACCACGGTTCGGCCCGGTTGCCGTTGGCGGCGGCTTTGCTGGTAAGGAGCAGCAGTGCGCAAGGTGGCATCGACGGCAATGCGTGGGTTGGGGCCTTTGGGCAGGATAGGCTTGATGTAGCGACCTCGGTCGGCACTGAAGACCAAACTGCGGGATCCCGTTTTGCCTTGCTGATGGAGAGATTGAGCAAAGGCCAACAGGCGCGGATCCAGGGCAACACTTTCCGGGTCAAATAAAAATTCTTCCGGTAGGCTGGTGTTTTCCGGTTGGGGTTCTGGGTTGTTGTCCTCCGGTTCCTCTTCGGGATCCGACGGTCCAGACTCCGGTTCAGGTGGGGACGGTGGCGGAGGTGGGGGCGGCTGGCTGGGATCGTAGTTGGCCCGAGGCAGAAGCACCAACTGCACCGCCTGCTGCAAATCCTCTGCCAAAAGGCAATCCCGTCCTTCTAAAGCGGCCAAGGCACAGGCAGCCCGCAAAGCAAAATATTCGCCGCGATGACCTTGAACATTGCCGCGCAGGGCTTCTTGCACTAGGTAATGAATTTGCTGCCGTTGCGGTTTGACCTGGGGCAGCCATTCCCGTGCCAGAAGAATACGGGTGCGTAAATCCTCTAGCTCAGCCTCATGCTCGGCTAAGAAGGTTTCGGGGCTGTCGCTAAAACGGTTGGCCCGTTGGGCAATTTCCCGCCGCTCCTCTAGGGTAAGATCCAAATCGGCAGGGAGCACCATGGCCATGCGATCCAACAGATGTTGCCGCAGAGGGCCTTCTTCGGGGTTGTAGGTGGCCACCAGCAGAGGTCGGCAGGGATGTTGCAGGCTGATCCCTTCCCGCTCGAGACGGTTGACGCCATCCCCTACCACTGTCAAGAGCAGATTAGCAATCTGGTCGTCCAAGAGGTTGATATCGTCTACATACAATACACCCCGATGGGCCGCCGCCAGCAAGCCAGGTTGAAAGACAGGTTCCCCCCGCTCAACGGAAGCCCCCACATCCACGGCTCCCAGGAGGCGATCCTCGGTTACGCCCAAGGGGATTTGCACAAAAGGTGCTGGGATCACCTGTTTGGGCGGCACTGCCGTGGGATCCCAGTGGGCTTGGGCCCAGTCAGACCAGGTACCCGGCTGGGCCGGATCATCGTTGCAAAAGGAGCCGGCAATCAC
Source organism: uncultured cyanobacterium (assembly GCA_937944885.1). Taxonomy (GTDB): domain Bacteria; phylum Cyanobacteriota; class Cyanobacteriia; order Thermostichales; family Thermostichaceae; genus Thermostichus. Next base: position 42,959 of record CALFBB010000017.1, on the reverse strand, counting down.
TTCAATCGGGGGCAGCAGGGCATGGATCCCTCTGGCCAAAACAGACTTGGCTGTGCCGCGTGGCCCAACGATGACCACTCCTGCCAAACCGGGATCCACAGCGGCCAGAAGCAGCGCCAGCTTAACCGGTTGCTGCCCAACCACGGCAGTGAGGGGAAAGGTGGGCTGAGGTTTGAGGGTTGGAGAAAGGACTGCGGATCCCATGAATTGACCTATAGCTGCTCAGATCTGCCCAGAGCCGGAGACTCAATGGACGACATCAGACAACCGTTTTTCCGTTGTCTTGAACCATTTTCCCACAAGCACCGGATATCAACCTTAGGCCAGGTATCTTTGAGCGCGCCCCAGTGTTTCACCAGATACAGCCAGATACAGTGTGTAATCCGCACAAGCCGGTAAGTCGCTCAAGCTGACCTGGTCCTGATTTTCCTTCTTAGGACTACCCCATCATTCAGTAGGGATAAAAAATCGTTGAGACAAGCCTCTCTCCAGAGGTTTGGAGCCAACTGCCCAGAGGTTCTCTGTGGGTCTTGGAGTGGCCTGCCGTTGCTCATCTCAATCGGGAGATGGAACGGTAGGGTGTAGGAGAATTTTAACCATCAAGCCCTGTGGGCATGGATTCCCGGTGAGGATCTTTAGATAGTGCTGGAGATGAAGGGATTGGGAAGATGGGGAATTCGAGCTACTTCGAAGAAATAGGCTCGGATCTCTGGGCCAAAGTAGATAACATCCCCACTTTTGAGGTAATGGGTGGCCACCCGCGTGCCGTTGACAAACACCCCGTTGGTGCTCGATTGGCCGTGCCGGTTGCCATCGATTAAGCAATAGGTAAAGCCGCTGCGACTGGACTTGGTCGGTACCCGCACCAGGTAGGCATGGCGACGGGAAACGAAACGATTGACGATTTGGATGGCGTTAGAGGGATCCCGTCCAATGGCGTAGGCATCCCCTCGCAGAATGTAGCTACAGGGGCGCAGGGGGTGACAAATCGACAGGGTAAACTCCGGGTAGGTCAGCGGCTGCTCAGGCACCTGATCAAATAACTCTTCAGCGACATTGGAGTTATCCTCGGCTGGGAGAGCTACCCTATCAATCTCGGTAATTGAAGTGAAAACGTCATGTGACAACGGCTTGGATCCCTCAACGCTGCGTAATGCCTACATTTAGCCACATTCAAGAGGGGCAAAGCGACCTCCGGACGGCTCATAGATAGCCCAGAATTATCTCCGGTGGATTAACAGAGGACCCATGAACAAGAAAGTCTAAGGGGAGGGTGATGTTTTCTCAATCATTAACCATTAACCGAGCAAAAGGATTGTCCAGTGTGTAGGGTGTCTGGGATCCAGATGATGAACCCCGCAAGGTTATCCTAAAGTAACAGGCTCTCAAAGCTCTCGATACCTAAAGCTCTTACTAGAGATATGGAAGTGACGGATGCCTTGCTCCGCCGTTTGGATGTTGCTTCGCAGGCTGCTCTCGAGGCGGCAGCTCTGTTGCGCAGCTACAGGGGTAGTTCCCTAGATTCCCTAGATATTGAAGAGAAGCGACCGGGGGATCTGGTCACCGTAGCGGACCGAGCCTCTGAAGAGTTGATCCTAGAGATGCTCAAGCGGCACTTTCCAGAGGATACAATCCTAACCGAGGAATCCGGTCTGCAGGGAGCTACTCAAGGTCTCTACGCTTGGATGATCGACCCGTTGGATGGGACCACCAACTTTGCCCATGGCTACCCTTTTGCGGCTGTCTCAATTGGATTGTTGCAGGGTCGAGAGCCCGTTTTGGGAGTGGTTTGTGATGTTTTCCGCGGGGATCTGTTTCGGGCTGCACAGGGAATGGGAGCTACCCGTAACCACAGCCCCATCCGAGTTTCCACCACCCGTGAGCTATCCCGCAGCCTGCTGGTAACCGGTTTTGCCTATGATCGCCGGGAAACCCTAGACAACAATTATGCAGAGTTCTGCCACTTTACTCACCTCACTCAAGGGGTGCGGCGAGGGGGATCCGCTGCTCTGGATTTGGCCTATGTGGCCACAGGGCAATTGGATGGCTACTGGGAGCGGGGCCTCTCTCCCTGGGATATCACTGCCGGGATTGTCTTGGTGCGGGAAGCTGGAGGCAAGGTGACGGCCTATGATGGGAGCCCGGTGGATGTCTACAGTGGTAAGCTCTTGGCCAGTAATGGCGAGTTGCACAGCGCCATGCAGCAGGAACTGGCTCAGGTACGGCCTTTGTCGGTTTCCTTTCCCATGGGAGCCCGAACATGAACTAGGGATGAATTGGGGATCCTGTCAGTACAACTAACTGCCCCACTTGTAACTGGAAATGGGTTATTTGCTGCGTAGTCTACCAGGTCAGAGGAGGAGCATGGACAACAAGAAAGGGGCCAATGCCTACCGCTTCGGACCGGCGACCCTTGTCTTACTTGTGTCGTTGCTGCCGGTAGTCACCGCGGCAAGCCAAGCTGCCTATTCGCAATCCACCTCTCCCTTGCCGGATTTATCTGTAGCAGTAGCTGCAGCCGATCCGGTCAGCGATTCCCGTTGGGCGGAAATTCAAAAGCGGGGATGGATCCGTGTTGGTTTGGATCCCAGCCTGGGTCCTGCTTATCTCTACACCGACTTGGAGCAGGAAACCTACGCTGGCTTTGAGTGGGATATTCTAAAGGCGATAGCCCAAACGCTTCAGGTACAGGTTAATCCGGTGGTTATTGCCTGGAGCGAGCAGTTGGCAGCTTTGCAAGCGGATGAGGTGGATTTGATTCTCGGGGCGAGAGAACCGCTGGGGTTGGACTCGCAACTCTTTCTTGCTACCCGGCCCTACTACCTCAGCCCGCAGCGCCTGGTGGTCCGGGATCCGGCTTCCAGGAACTTGCCAGAGGAGCCCTTGATTAAGGAGCTATCGCAATTATTTGGTCGGAAAGTGGGCATTGTAGTTAACAGTACAGGGGCAGCTTTGTTGGAGGCATACAACGAGAGAAGGGGCAATGCTATCCGTCTGTTTGCCACCAGTAACCCTGAGCGCTTGTTTGCTCAGTTACAGGCTGGCCAGTTGGATGCTGTGCTCATCGATCAACCGGTTGCTGCCATGAATCTACGTCAGCCGGGATCCCGGCTGCGTCTAGCGGGGCCTCCCTTGTCTCCCATTCCCCTGGTGGGAGTGGTATCCTCTCAACATCCTTCTTTGAAGCAGGCTTTGGATCAAGCCATCTCGGCTCTACTTGAGAACGGCACTTTGCAACACATCTTGGAGAAATGGCAATTATGGGAGCCAGCAGTGATGTCCCCCGCATCAACCGAGGGTTAGCCAGGTACGAATCCGACTACTATGCCATCCTGGGAGTGCCCCTGACGGCTGACTCCAAAGGGATCCGACGCAGCTACTTACAGGCCGCCAAATCCTTGCACCCGGATCGATTTGTCAGCAACCCCGAGGCAGCAGAACGCGCCAATCTGCTCTTTGCCAAACTGGTCAGCCCTGCCAACGAGGTGCTGTCCAAAGAGCGGGAACGAGGGGAATACGAAGCCATCCTCCGCATGCGGATCAAGCGGCTGTTGGAGTCACCCCCTGCTGATCTCTGGCCCGATGGAGAAGCCGTGAAAGGGCTGGCCGAGTCCCCCGATTGGCAGGAGGAGTATGTCAGACGGGTGAACCGGCTCTCGGCTGAGCAATACAGCTCCATGGATTCGATGCTCAGCAAAACCGAGCAACTGAGCGAATTGAACCTGGCCTATCTGTTGCTTAAAGCCGGTTACAAAGGGATCCCTACCCCTGCCCGCGTCACCGCTACCCCTACTCCCATCTCCACCCCAGCCGCTGTTAGCCCTGCTGCAGCCTCTCGACAAAGCGCCCCAACTCCGGTTGCCGCCCCCTCCGTGCCCACTGCGCCTCCCCAACCTCCTACCTCTAAGCTCAGCCCTGCCGAAACTCGCTTCCTTCAGGCTCTGGATATGATCGAGCGCAAGCAATACCGGGATGCGGTACAGTACTTGAACTTTGCCATTGGCGCTGAGCCGAACGTGGCCCGTTATTATCTACACCGCGGTATTGCTCACCTGAAGCAGGGGAATACCGGTATGGCCAGGGCAGACTTTGTCCAGGTGACCCGCTTGGATCCCGGCAATGCTGAGTTGATGAGCGAGGTACGCCGTTGGATGCAACAAACCGGGCCACAACAGCCGGTTGTGGGAGCAGCTGGCGGTCGTCAAACCACCCAAGCCCAAAAAGTGGTGACACCTCCTCCCAAGAAGGAGAAGGAAGGGGGATTTTTCAGTCGCCTCTTTGGCAAGAAACATTGACGCTCTCCTCCCAACCCTAACGGGTAGGGTCAGAGATTCCTGTTTCACAGACTCTGAACTCGGTTGGGTTGCCCCAACCCCCGTCAGACCGTCTCCGCAGGCATTTTGATCGAACCTTTGATCGAACCTCCACGCTGCGCCCCACCGCAGACAAGCGGAGCAGGGCGACGGATTTTGGTTGGGTAAGGAGTACTCTAGCGTGCCCCTGCCAGCACCAGCAAAGTGAGCAGGGATCCCGTATTCCAGAGGCTATGCAGCAGGATGGGGGCGAGGAGATTACGGCTGTGGCTGTAGATCACCCCCAGTACAATCCCCAACATGGTCAAGGGCAGCAGATCCGAAAGATTGAGGTGGGCTAGGGCAAAGGTAAAGGCGCTGATCAACACGGCTCCCGACATAGGCAAATAACGACTCAAAGCCGGTAGCCAAAAACCCCGAAACAGCACCTCCTCAAAAATCGGGGCACACAAAGAGACCACCAAGAAAAGCATCAGCCGTGTTCCCCAACCCTGGCTATCCAGCAACAGGGGCAAAATGGGGTTGCCTCCCCCTGCTTGAGGTAGGAGCAGTTGGGAGAAAGCTGCTGCCAGCACCACCAAGGGTAAGGCCACCAGGTAACCACCCAAGCCCCAGAGCAACCAGGAGCCGAATAGCCGCACCCGCAGCACCCTGGGTGAGGCCGGATAGCGGTGCAAAAGGCGATACAGCAAAGCTGCCCCCAGCAAAGCACCGGAGTTGTAGGTCAAAAACAAAGCCACTGCCTGGTGCCAAGGGCTGAGCTGCTGTGCCTGCAAACCGAGAATAATGACATAGAGACGGGGTACCAAGCTGTTGAGGAGAAGGAACCCCAAAAACCACCCTGTCAACACTGCCTGCACCCCAATTCCCGGCCAAGGGGGATCCCAAGCTGGCCCCAAAAGGGATTGACCACGCCAGAGACTCCAACCCACCCAGCCCACCAGCAACACCAGACCTAGCAACGCCCCCAACGTCGGGATCCCGGCCACCAGCGCCAGCCGGAACAGAGCTGCCAAGGCCAGCTTTTCCTGTTGTTGATTGAGCAGATTCAAGCTGTCGCTGCGCTGTTGCAGCCGGTACAGCTGTTGCAAGGCAACCGCCTCAAACCAACCATCCAGATGGTTGCGAATTTGCACCTCCGCCTCCGGCAAAATCCGCCGGGGTGTTGCCCACAGTCCCCGCAAAACCCGCGCCACCCCCTTCTGGCTGGACTCCAGCTCCATTGGGCGCTCCGGGTCGACCACCTGTTGCCACTGCCGTTCTGCTGCCTCTAGGTCTTCTTGATGAACATGAAGCAAACCGATGCGCAGCCATAGGCCATCCAATTCTGCCTGCAGATCCTGCATAGCGGCCAAGAGCACAGGATCCACAGGCGGTGGTTCCATTGGCTCAGGAGCAGTCACCCCTGCCTCCGTTTCCGGAGTGGAAGCCAGTTGAGTCATGCGTTTCAGGCGTTTGAGACGTTCCTCGTAGTTTTCTGCAGTTTGTTGGTAGCGATTCAGGGCCAGCTGAAACACATCCTGACCCAGGAGAGCCCGTGCCAAATCTTGGTAGCGGGGATCATCAAGGGTGCGGGCAGCCTGCAAGGAGAGATTGGTTTGCAACAGATCCAGCTGGGTCTGAGGAGGGGGCTGGAACCAGCTGCTGGATAAAGAAAGGCCAACAATCAAAAGGGCCAAGAAGCTCAATAGGTTGAGGATCCCGCGTCGCAGAGAAAACCCGGCGGCTTGGTCGTCCTTGTTCTGGGCAGGGGAGGGGTTGGGGGAGGCGCCGGCTTCAGGGTGAGACATCGCTGCAAAGGATCCAACTCAAGCGGGTTATATCTTATCCCCTGATTATCGTCGCTCCAGCCAGTAACGAAAAATCGGCAAGCCCAGTTGCTGGCAGCGCCACTCCCGATCTGTCGGGATACCCAGGGGGTTGTGATCCAGCGGGCCTGCGTAGGGATCCCAAAACCGAGGATGCTCTAGAAACCGAGCTACCATCTCTTCAGCTACCGCTTGAATATCCGACTGTAGAAACACAGGGCTACCCGGCTGCAGCAGGAGGGCTAGATCCGCTACCAGCTGAGGCTGCACAATCCGCCGTTTGTGATGGCGCTTTTTGAACCAGGGATCCGGAAACTGGATGGTAACTCGGCTGAGATCCCCAGGGGCAAACAGGTGCCGTAGAGAGACGTTGATATTGGCAAAAAGAAAATGGACATTATCCAGCCCCAGCTCATCCCGCCAGGCATTGGCTCGCTCTACCAGTGCCTGCCGAATTTCTACCCCCAAAAAGTTCCAATCCGGTTGTTCTTGGGCGATGCGCAGCAAAAACCGACCGCTACCGCTGCCGATATCCAGGTGAAAGGGCTGCCCCAAACGTCGGTACACCCCCTCCCAGTGGGGTGGAGAAGCAGGCTGCTGATACTGCACCTGTAACGGGTTAACGTGTTGGCGTACCCGCTGGCCTAGCCCCCGCTGTAACGGGAGCGAACGAGCCTGAGTAGGAGTTGAAAATAAGCGTCCTGCTTTGCTTTGCACTTCCGGTTCCATAAAAAATTAGCTACCCTGCCGCCGGTTCGGGTAAGTGGGGCATGACACCCAGCAGTTCAATTAAAAGCCATGGCCATCCAGTCTGGAGCTAACAATTCATCAGAATCTCCCTGTCGGCCAAACAAGAGCATTGCCCACGGTTCGGTTCAGTCCAAGTTGCTGTGGAGAGTTCAGCCTACCCCTGAATATCGTCGATAATTTGTCGCAGGATTTGAGCAGATCGGTGCAGTTGCTTTTGCTCCACTTCTGAAAGGGACATACTGAGGGTACGCTCTACCCCATGTCGGCCAATGATTCTAGGTAAACTCAGGCACACTTCCGGTAGGTCGTATTCTCCCTGGGTGAGGCTGCTGACGGTCAAAACACGGCGTTGATCCCGCAGCAGCGCTTGCACAATCTGGGTCACCCCCAACCCAATCGCGTAGCTGGTAGCCCCTTTGCGGCGAATAATCTCGTAGGCAGCATTACGCACCTGTTCGAAGATATCTCCTAGATGGACGGGATCCCATTTTGGCGAGAGTTCCCCGATGGGAGTACCGGCGATGTTTACCCTGCTCCAAGCGGCTACTTCGCTATCCCCGTGTTCACCAATGATGTAGGCATGGAGGCTGCGCGGATCCACGCCTAAGCGCTCTGCCAAGAGGTAACGGAAGCGGGCCGTATCCAAAACGGTCCCTGAGCCGAGCACCTGCCCCATCGGCAAACCGGACAACTTCAAAGATACGTAGGTCATGATATCGACGGGATTACTGACCACCAACAGAATGGCGTCGGGACAGTGCTCCATCAAAGCCGGGATCAAACTCTTGAAAATCTCGACGTTGCGCTGCACCAAATCCAAACGGGTTTCCCCGGGGCGTTGCTTGGCCCCCGCCGTTAAAATCACTACATCCGACCCGGCACAGTCCGCCAGCTCACCTGCCCGTACCCGCGTCGGTTCCACAAAAGGGATCCCATGGACGAGATCCATCACCTCCCCCTCTACCTTGTCGCGGGCAATGTCATAGAGCACCAGTTCGTCTAAGGTATTTTGAATCAACATCGAGTAGGCACAGGCCATACCTACCTGTCCGGCCCCAATGATGGATCCCTTGAGAAGACGGCGAGAACTTGCCGAATGGGCCAGTCCCTGGGATCCAGTTTCAGAAACGGGCATAAGCGATAATCCCCTCGACCGAAGTTCTTCTCTAGCTTACGTCGAGTGCCTTCCTGACGTGCCTCCAACCCTCAATCTGCGCCAGACAATCGCCAGTAACCTCTTCTCTGACCGCTTAGGAGATCCGAGGAGCCTAAGCCCGATGGCGTTTCTGTTCCTGCTCCTCTTGCTGCTGCCACTGGCGAATCAACTCCTTAGCCGCTTGCGGAGTGAAATAATCCAGCTCCATCAGCTTACGGTAGGTCATCACTTGCCGCATCTGCAGAGGCATATCCGCCTTTTGGTAAAAGTAGTGGATGCGGTTAATGGAGCGCTCCATCTCGGCAAACTCTTGCTCTCGCTTGATTTGCCTTTCCTGCTTGAGTACCTCAGCAGAGAGACAATTGGGGATCCGCTGCGTGCCCGTGGTCTTGGTAGAAGTAGAAACACGATTGGTTCCTGCTTGTCGCTCACCAGAGTTGTTGGCACCTCTAAAGAAAAAGAACATGAGTAAACCTCTCACGGACAGTTGGAATGGAGTAACCCTGACAGCATCTTCATGGTAAGTCAACAGTATCAAGATTAAATGAAGAAGCCTGTGATCGGGATCGCTTCTGGAAAATTTCTGTACTTAGGGGCCGGACTGTCTTGACTTTCCTCTGCTTACCGGGGAAGGGCAGAGCAAAGCAAAGACTAACCGGGGACAAGCTTGGCCTACCGTACAAACACGTACGTCACTGCCGGTGTACCCAGAATTTCATAAAGTATTTACGTATTTTTACTGGGAATCCCCTGCTGAAGCTTGCCTTTTGTTAGGGTTTACCCACTTTTGGGATGAGCCTAGGCAGATCGCAGGGAGGCTTCTGGGTAGACTGAGGAAGGTTACAGGTTGGACTCATCTCCACTGAGTAGCCAGGTCACCGAAACCCCCAGTGCTTTAGCAAAGGCCACCAATTCCTTGTCAATCACCCGCCGTTTGCCTTTCTCCACCTGGCCAATCTTGACATAATCCAACTGCACTCCGTACTTGGCCAAGCGCCCCGCCAGTTGATCTTGTGTCAGTTGCAATCGCTCGCGTACCCAACGTACCCGTTCCCCAATCAAATTGGCCGCAGGAGAATGCTGGTCGGGATTGAACGCCATGGGACAGAAGAGAGAGTTATAAAGATTCTTTAGCTCGGCTGAGAGGATCGGCGGCTTGTCAAACTCTGCATGATAACCTGGGCTAGCAAAAACCTAGGCCCTAGGTTGATGTGAACCTGCTCTGCAGTTGGGGCATTTGCTCTCCTAGTTTCTAATCCTACAGCAAGACTTGATCGAAAATCGCTTACAGGTTTTTGGCCGGATAACCACCTTTCAACGGCTAACCTCTAGGGTTGGCTCTCGCCTGAGCCTCTGTCTGGGGTCAAAAAATCTCCGGGTAAAAGAGAGGCATGATCGATTTTCGCTCGCGACAGTGGAAAAAACTTTTCTAGACTGATGGGTGAAGTTCTTTTCTGTCCTGACTGTGGCTTTCTTGCGTCCTCACCCTAAACTATCGGCCTCCTCTTCTCAGGAACTTGACGAGCTCTGGCCTGAATCCGAGGCTACTTCAGATGAGCAAGAGCTCTCTGCAGAGGCTGAACTAGAGCCTGGCCCTTATGGATCCCGGCTGAACGAAGACTCTGTCGACCATTATCTGAACGAGATCGGTCGTGTGCCCCGCATCGATCACACAGAAGAAATCGAGCTGTCCCGCAAAATTCAGCAAAAATTGCTCATCGATCAAGCTCGACAGCAATGGCGAGAGCAAAAGGGGGTAGATCCCAGTGATGCCGAGTTGGCGGAAGCTTTGCAGATTCCACTGCTCACTTTACGCTCCCGCATTCGACAGGGAGAAAAGGCCCAACGCAAGCTGATCAACGCCAACTTGCGTCTTGTGGTCAGTGTTGCCAAGAAGTATCTCAACCGGGGGGTGCCTTTTTTGGATTTAATCCAGGAGGGTAACATGGGATTGATTCGGGCCACCGAAAAGTTTAATGCCGAGCGGGGCTTTCGCTTTAGTACTTATGCCCACTGGTGGATTCGCCAGGGCATTACCCGCTGCATTGCTAACCAAGCTCGCACGATTCGGCTACCGGTACATATGGTGGATAAGGTGCGCCTGCTCAAGCGCACCAGTCGTGAGCTGATGAAAGCCCAAGGGCGACGACCCACCGAAGTAGAGCTGGCGGAGGCTCTAGGCATCAAGGTCAAAAAATTGCGCATGATCCAGCAGGCGGCTGCTTTGCCCTTATCTTTGGATGTGCCGGTTGGGCAGGAGGGGGAAAGCCGCCTTGGGGATTTGTTGCAAGACGAGCGCCAGGAACAGCCCTTTCAAGGGATCCTCATGCAATCGATGCAGCAGGATGTCCGTTCTGCCATGCAAGCCCTAAAACCGATCGAGCGGCAAGTCCTGGAGTTGCGCTATGGATTGGACGGGCAACAGGCGAAGACCCTGCGGGAAGTGGGGGAGCACTTTAACCTGACACGGGAGCGAATTCGCCAGATCGAGCGGGATGCCTTGCGTAAGTTGCGGTTGGGTCATCCTTCACGGGCTCTGGCCCAGTACATTCGCTAAAGCCAGATGCAAACCCCGAAGACCGGCTCAGAGCTTGGGTCCCCGGTTGCAGCTTGAGTCAGAGTTGAGTCGAAACTTTCTCTGTCTTGAGCTGTCGAGGTTGGCTGTAGCCCCCTAAAATGGCAGTGAAGTCGGCTTGATGGGGATCCTCCATGCAAACTGATTCCATGACCTCCCTCCAGCAAAGGTGCTCGCCGGAACAAGCTGAGCTGTGGTTGCGCGGATTGCTCAGCATTGCCTGGGCGGATGGAGAGTATGACCCCAAAGAGCAAGCCCTGATTGCAGATCTAATCTGTTCTCCCCAGGAGGAGGGGAAAAGACTGGATCCCCTCTCACCGCAGGCATTGGCCGATCAGTTGCAGCCAGAATTTCGGGAGGACTTCTTGCGAACAGCGGTGATGACAGCCGTGGCCGACGGGGTATACTCCGAGGCAGAAGATCGGTTACTACACCAATTTGCTGCCGCCCTCAACCTGGAGCTACCCCAGCTCAACCTCTTGAAAACTACCCTTGCTACTTCAGAAGCGGGATCCCGACAAACCCTTGTCCCCGCCCAGGTGGAGACTGGTCACAGTGATCTGTTGGATCCCTTGCGCCACTGGATGGACGGGATCCAAATCCATAACCCCAAGGTGGCACGGTTCTTATGCCGCATGATCCCCTCCCAGTGCCCCTTTGAGCGGGATGTAGTGCTGTTTGGCCATAAGGTCATGCACATTCCCCCCCTCTGCAAGCTCAACCCCCTTTATGATCAGGTGGTGGGGCTGCGCTTACGGGCCTTGTCGCTCTTGGCTGAATTAGGGGAAGATACCAGCCAGTACATTTAGGGTACTGGGATTGACACCCGAAGGTACTCTTCACCCTCCTCCGCCGAGGGCTTCAGGGGCAGAGGCAGTAGCAATGTGAAGACAAACATCAGCTGTAGACCGCAGGTCGTTCCTGATTGGGGTCTTACAGCGACTCTGATAAAGAGTTTCAGAACTCTATACTGGGGGCCGATCCCTCAAGAACAGGTCGGATCCGTTTCTCTCAGAGGGATCCCTTCTACCGTCAAGGCTGCCTCCACCTCTTCTGGGCGCACATCCCGCAACAAATTCTCTAAAGAAGTGTGGGCTGCTGCTTCTAGGTCGGCCCCTCCTAGAGGGATCCCTTCTGGCAGCCAAGCCAAAAACGCCAGTGGCAACAGGGTAGAGAGATTGGTCAAAATCAACAGCGGACCCAAGGCACTGAAATCGGTTTCTGTTACCCCCAGGCTCTGCATGAGCAGAGAGCCCAACTCTTGGGAGAGAAAGCCTGCCAAGTTAAAGACCGACATCAGTAAAGCAAACAGAGTCGCCTCGATCCCCGGTGGACAAAGGCGGGCCGCCAGCACCAACACCGGCATAAAGGCAATTTGCCCGGCCACCGTTAGTACCAAGCTGTCCCCCAAGCTGAACCAGTGGTCATCAATACCCCAGGCGCGGTTCCAGTGATAGACCAAAATCAGGCTGGTTAGGCCCAATCCCGCCGAAATCACCGTCATCCAGCCGAACAAGGGGCGCAACGGCATCCGCCGCAGATAGGCCTGAAAAATACCCACCCCGATCAAGCTGGCCACGCTGGTGACCAGTCGCACTTGGCCCAAAAATTCCGGCCCAAACCCCAAATCATTGGTTACGAAGTAAAAAAGAGCTACCTCTGAGCTGGGGGTTGCCTGCCAAACAAACACAAACAGCACCGGCAGAAAGATACTGGGCTGCCGCACCGCCCGCCATACTTCCCCCACCTGCTGCTGCAAGGGATCCCAACCCTGAGGTAGGGCCACCGGCTGCTCCCCAATCACCAGCGCCGCCAAGGCAATTAGCAGAGGCAAAAGGGCCGTCACGGCAAACACCACCTGGGGCGGATAGTGGGCCAACAAGGCACCACCCCAGTAGGCGGTTAACAGGGATCCCAAGGCCGTTGCCCCCCAGCTCAAGGATTGCAACGTCCCTGTGCCGGCCCAATCACTCTCCCGCACCCGTTCCACCACCAGCGAATCCACAATCACATCCCCCACCGCCACCGCCAGGGATCCCAGCACCATCCACATCGTTGCGAGCTCCGCCGTTGGTGCCCAGAAAGCCATGCCCAGCCATGCCCCGCACCCCAACAGGCCAGAGAGCAGCAGGTAGGGTTTACGCCGATAACCGCCAATCGGTAGGGTATCCGACAGCAAGCCGTACAGGGGTTTGAGGGTCCAGGGGATCACCGCAATCCCCGTGAGGGCTGCTACCTGCGCCGGACTCAACCCTAAGCGGTCTTTGAGGTAAAAACTGGTGGCCAGCCGTGCCAACCCCACTGCTCCCTGCACAAAGTACACCAGCAGGATCCCCAACAGCTCCGGTGTCCAGTGAATACCTTGCAGCTGACTGAGAGTGAGTTGACGCAACCGTTGCAGCAGCAGTGGAATCATACGTGAAGGAATGTTAATGGTCTTTTTACTGTAGCCTGTTTGCTTAGGGATCCCTGCCGGCCGTTGTTCTACTCTGCACTTCTGTAAAGATCCCAAGCCCTGTCTCGGGTTGGGCTGACATGGCCGACAATGCGAGGGATCCCTTTTTGAATTTCTCATGAGCTGGCAACGCCCAGATGGTCGGACCCCTGCCCAATTGCGTCCGGTCTCCTTTGAGCGACACTTCACCCGCTATGCACCCGGATCGGTTTTGGTCAAATTCGGCCATACCCACGTCCTCTGTACCGCCAGTGTGGCCGAGGAAGTCCCCCCCTTTTTGCGGGATAAAGGGCAAGGTTGGCTGACGGCTGAGTACCGTATGCTACCCGGAGCCACCCAACAACGCCAACCGCGCGAACTGATGAAACTGTCGGGTCGTACCGCTGAGATCCAACGGTTAATCGGGCGGAGCCTGCGCAGTGTTCTGGATTTTCAAAAGCTGGGATCCCGCACCATTACCCTTGATGCCGACGTGTTGCAGGCGGATGGAGGCACCCGCACCGCAGCCATTACCGGAGGCTATGTAGCCCTCCACGACGCCGTCACCTGGTTATACCAACAGGGCCTGCTTGATCCAGCCCAGGGATCCCCTCTCCGGCAGCAGGTAGCAGCTCTGTCGGTAGGAATTGTGCAGGGAGAAGTGATTGTCGATCTCTGTTATGAGGAAGATAGCCAGGCGCAGGTGGACATGAACATCGTCATGAATGAACAGGGAGCCTTTGTCGAGATTCAGGGCACCGCCGAACAAACCTGCTTCAGTCGTCCCCAACTGCTGCAGATGCTGGATATGGCCCACAGCGGCATCCAAGAATTGCTCCAGGCCCAGCAACAGGCGCTCCATCTAAATCCTTCTGCTTAGCGAAAGTTTTGCACCTGTGTTAGAGCAACTGCCTAAGAACAGGGGTTTCCTTGCTGTAGAAAAAGTAAAGAAGAGCGTTAGGATGAACGGATTGTAAAGTTTCCCCTGTCAAGGGTTGGAATGTGGAGGTGAGGTGATGCAGCCCCAGTTGAATCGGAGAAAACCCCATGTCTCGTTTCGTGTTCGGATCTGAGGAGCTAGCCTCACTCCTGAGGCAGCAAAGCCGACAGTTCACAACCGGATATTTGCACATCCATCTTAGGGGAGCAGAGGCCGCTGAAGGGACTGAGCCTTGGGTACTCACCTATTACCACGGCAGGTTGGTCTTCTCTGCCGATCAACCCTTAGAGACCCAAATCTTTCTCAAACGTCTGTGCCGCTTTGTTCCCCGCCTCCACTTAAGTTGGTCACAGCGGGCCATTCGGGTGGTGCAGGAGCGTTTGATGAAAGAGAACTCGCTGCAGGAGCTGATCGAGGGCATGACCCAACTGGCTCTGCTCAAGCCGGGAGAAGTGGAAGATGCGTTGTGGTTAAACCTGTTGACGGATTTTGACCGCTATCTGTTTGAGCGGGCTGGCACCTGTCGCTTTGAGGTGCAGGAGCGGGTAGCCCAAGATACCCCCATTGGGGGTTTTGAGCTGGAGCCGCTGCTCCAGGAGGCTGCCCGACGTTGGGATCAGTGGATGGCCTTAAAGGTGGCAATCCCAACGATGCTGGCAGTACCGGTGGTGAACTGGGAACGGGTCAATCGCTATCGCATCACGGAGGAGCAACGCCAAAAGCTGCACCATCTCACCAAAGATGGGCAGTCGTTGGAGAGCATTGCCAAGCAGCTTGGCCGGGACCGGCTGGAGGTAGCCACCTTCTTTGCCGGCTGGCTGAAAAAAGGGCTGATCAGCCTCCAAACACCGCCAGAACTGGTTCAAGCTAAACGCCACAACCCGCTGACCATTTTGGCGGTGGATGACAGCGTGGTGATGCAGGAGATCATCCGACAATCTTTGCCCAACTATCGAGTGATCACAACCGGCAACTCTGCGGAGGTGCTCCATTTGCTGTTTCGGTATCGGCCGGATCTGCTGCTGATGGATGTAACCATGCCGGGCATCGATGGGTTGGAGCTGTGCCGAATTGTGCGCAACTTAGAGGAGTTCAAGTCTATTCCCATTGTTATGGTTACCTCGCGGGATGGCCTGTTGGATCGCATCCGCGGCAAATGGTCGGGAGCCACCGCCTACCTGACCAAGCCCTTTACCGAAAGCCAGCTGAATGCCGAGGTGGAACGCCTTCTCGCCCAACAGCCCCATTTGCGGGAGCGTCTGGCCGGGCAGGGAATCACAGTCAATCCGGCCCCCTTGTTCAAGGGATCCCACTCCTCCCTTGCGGATCCGGCTCTGGAGGGTCCCCACAACGCCTAATCGAATCCCTACATCAGAGGGAGCTTGGATAAATGGGAATCTTGCTGATCCGCTTTGTACAAGCACAACCGGCCAGCGTGAACCTGAAGAATTTGTGCCTCACTCAGCCAGTGGGCATCAAAGGATCCCAAATGGGTGGTGGTCACCAGAGTTTGTACGCGGGTTTGAATAGCATCCAACAATTGATTTTGGCGATGCAGATCCAGCTCCGCCAACACGTCGTCAAGGAGCAATAAGGGCGGCTCCCCGATCACCTGTTCGATCAGCTCCAGCTCCGCCAATTTCAAAGCCAGTACCAAAGTGCGCTGTTGCCCCTGGGATCCGTAGGCACGGGCGGCAGTACCATTAATGCTCATCTCCACCTCATCCCGGTGTGGCCCCACCAAAGAGCTACCCAGCGCCAGCTCAGCAGTAGCTTTTGTCTTCATTTCCTGCAAAAACTGAGCTTGCACCACCTCAGCAGTAGCCTCAGGATCCGGCAAAGGCACCTGCGGGCGGTAGCTCAACCTCAGGGTTTCCTGCCCATCGCTGATGGCACGATGCCAGTGATCCGCCAAAGGCTCTAGGCGCTGTAGCAATCGGGCACGTCGGCGTACGATACGACTGCCTACGGTGGCCAGCTCACGATTCCAAAAAGCCATCTCGGAATCCCTAAAAGAATGCCCTGTTTGCCCTGTTGGCTCCCGCTGCGCCTTCAGCAGAGCATTGCGCTGTTTTAGCACCCTGCGGTAGTGCTCCAGCAAGCCGGTGTAGAGAGGCTCCAGTTGAATTAATACCCCATCCAACCAGTTCCGCCGCGACTCTGGCCCCCCCCGCACCAAATCCAGATCCAGGCTGGAGAACAAAACCGCATTGAGCTGGCCGAGAAACTCCGCTTGGCGGCGTAGCAGTTGCCCGTTCACCTTGAGGGTGCGCCTACCATTGCTGCGCAGATCCACCACCAATTCGTGCCCCACACCCCGTCGTTCAACAGTGGCGGCAATTTGAGCCTGCGAGGAATCCTTCCTAACCAACTCCCGATCCCGACTAGCCCGCCGCGAGCGCAACGTAGCCAGAAGCTCCACGGCCTCCAGCAGGTTGGTTTTCCCCTGGGCGTTATCCCCCACTAGGATCGTCTTGGGGGAATCAAACTGGATCCCTTGATCGCTGTAGTTGCGAAAGTGCCGCAGGTGAAGGGAACGCAGGTACACAGGGTTGGGCAACTCAACTACTTAACTCCCACCAGTACAGAGCCAGTTTCCTCTGGCTCTCAAGATAACATTCTGCAAAGATCAGAAGATTAACTTAGAACATTAACTCAGAGCTCTTAGGGCAGTTGACAGGCCGCACCCAAGTTCCAATGTTTTTCCTTCCCTTCACGGAGAAACCTTTTGTAGAACGAATAAACTCCCTTCGCTACCCCGACCGATGCGCAGATCTTCATCCAGGTAAGTAATATCCAGCCACCCCCTTTGTTGGCGAATGTCGATCTTAAAAGCCGGGATCCGTGCCGGAGCGTGTTCTAGCAAGTCCAGAAAGCTGTCAATTTGATAATTCATCAGGGCTTGGGATCCCAGCACAAAGCGCTCAAAGATCACTTGTACCCGCCGCTCTGAGGTTGGTTCAAACCGAGCTGACACAGCAAGAACTCCCCGCGGCACCCAATCCCTTAGCCAACCGGATCCCTGTATCTCCGCCACATTAAAAACCTGCTTGGTTTGAGTGCGAATGCATTGGTAAATTTCTCCAGTGGTTAAAATAGGCAGGCTATTGGCCAAGCGTAACAGATCGGCACTGGTGGTGAAGAGGGTGAGCCAGTTGCCCTCTAGCAACTCAGGAGCGGAGGTAGGGCTAGGAGTGGGGTTATGCTCCTCCAGAACAGCAATTTGTGTCAAAATCTCGGACTTTTGCTCAGGCAAAAGGCTACGGCCCCGATGGGTTGCCTCCAGGCTGCGCAACAGCACCAATTTTTGCTGAGCCAGAGCATCAGACATAGGCAAACCACCCAGGCACCCCTTCCATTTTAGGGTCAGCCGAACCCTACACCGATCTTCAAACCTCCAATTTGGCCAACTGTAAATCCGCCACTTGCTCGTACCCCAAACCGGCCCGCACCACCACCGGCTCTGGCCCCGTCAAATCAATTACCGTCGAAACTTGACCTCGATAAGGGGCCTCATCCTCCAACACCAGATCCACCTGTTTTTCTAGATGCTGCATTTCCTCAGCCGCTAGACTCTCCAACCCATCTTCATCTTCCTCTTCTAGACCAAAACCGAAATCCAAAGCTCCGACTGTATCCCCCCTTACCTTAGCGGAGGTAGAAACAATCGGATTGCCCAACTCCCCCAACAAAGCCTGACAAATGGTGGAATTCGGTACACGAATACCCGTAGTTTTCCGTTTCGGATCCATCACCAGCTTGGGAACCAACTTGGTGGCAGGCAGCAGGAACGTAAACGGGCCAGGGATCAACCGGCGCATCAACCGATAGGCCGGATCCGTCACCTGAGCATAGTGGGCAATTCGAGATAGAGAAGGGCACAAAAAAGTAAGGGGTTTGTCGTTAGAAAGTTGCTTAATGCGGCGCACCCGTTCAACTGCCTGCTTGTGGGTCACATCACAACCGATGGCATAGACAGTATCGGTGGGATAAAGCATCACCGCTCCCTCTCGCAAAGCTGATGTAATCCGCTGAATGGAGCGCGCCTGGGGATATTGAGGATGGAGTTTGAAATACTCAGCCATAAGGAAAATAAGCAAAAGCCGGGATCCTAAATGAAATCATCGGACAGCTCCATTTGAATCCGTTGGATCAGCTCGGATCTCATTGAATCTACTTACTTTTACTCAGAATCCAATTAATATCCAATTACCCAAAGTGAGCCTAGATCCAAAGTCACCTTAACAAACAATGACCCCCTTTGAGTAACCCCTTCCCCATACTGACTGCCTAGGCAGTACAGCAGAGACTTTCTCTCAACCCTCAGTAGCCCTCGATGACCAATAGCCCCTTTGCAGTAATGGTTTTCGTGCCATCCACCTCTCCTGTCCACCCGCAGTCCCCACCTCGGAACATCTTTACCTTTGGGGTTGTGGTTCTTGCTGGCGACGCTTTACCCAGTCCCGCCACCTTCGGCTGAGACCCCTTCCGCTTACCCATATCTAGGGAAACCTCTGCAAGGGTTATGAGCAAGTGCTTGTTTGGGAAGAAGAAAAGGCAATGGCAGCGGCATAGCCGACCTTAATCGCTGGCGATGCTTCTGTTTGTCGTAGCTCCATTCCCTCTCCTGAGAAGATATCCTCTACTGGACTTGCCTTCCTCCTGAAGCCTCCCTACACGTGGGGCCTCTCGGCGATTGGCTAAAATGAGAACAAATCCATTCAAGGGTTGAGCAATCGAGGCAGGAAACAGGATGTCAGAATACGTGAAAGTGGAATACCAAATCGATAAAAATGGCCAGATTACAGAGACGGTGTTGAATGGCTCCGGCTCCAACTGTACACTGGCCACTGCAGAACTAGAGTCGGCTCTAGGAAGCGTACAGAAGCGAGAGTTATTGCCGGAGTACCATCACCTAACCCAAGCGGAGACAGAGGTAGAAATCCCCCTCAAGCCATCCTGTTAGAGGGCAAAATCATCCCCAGCAACACTGATTCCCCCCGCGAGAGCAGAGCCCGGTGTTTTAGATCATCTAGTTTTAGATCATCTAACCTTAGTATGTCAGCAAAAGCAGTGCTCCCGAATTGAGTTATCTGGATTATCTCTTTTTGCTCCCCTTGCCAGGAAGGTTACCAGCCCGCGCTACCCCAACCGCAACTTGAAACAACCAGACCGCCAATGGTGCTGCAACAACCAGGATAATACTGGTGGTACCGACACCAAAATCCGGTTCACCTGAGGCCAGTTCAAAGATAGAACCAACGGCGGCAATGGCACTGAGGCAAGAAACGGCCAGGAGCAGGTAGCCTTTAATGCTAGTGGTCATGAGTTACTCGTTTTAGATACTACAGGTGGAGAGCAATCAAAGTCTATTCGCCAAAAAGCCCTCCCACCGCTGAGAGGGCTACCTTTCATCCTAAGGGGAGGGGTCCACAGGTATCAAGGCACTGGTATCCCGTAGGTTGAGCACCGGAGATTCACCAACCTCAGTCCTCTGCTCAGGCGATTAGCCATTCACGATGATCTTACCAACCATGCCGGCACCCCGGTGAGGTGTGCAATAGTAGGTGTACTCACCCGCAGGAACATCTACAAAGGCAGATTCCACCACTTGCTTAGGAGCAGTCAGCAGAGCCTTGTGGGAAAGCTTGGCAGCCAAAGCTGCATCCCCACCGGGCACTTTATCAAAAACAACGTTATGTGGATATACCTTGTTGTTTACCCATTGGACGGTGTCCCCCTGATTGATGGTGAGGGAGGGCGGATCAAAAATTAGCTGCGCCTTGTCGGATCCCATTTTGACGGTGTAGGTTTCCGCAGCAGCCGGATGGGGCAGGAACGCCAAAACCCCCAGCCCTATCAGAAGACTGAGGAGAACAAGCTGAAGGCGCTTTACGAGACTTGAAACTGACAACATGGATTCCTCTCAAAATCAAAACTCGACAACAGCTATCCCCGAAGCTTTGACCTGGTTGCCACTCAGTACACCGTGGGAAGCACCGAGCGGGATTGCCCAGTTCGGCAGTGGGCGATAAGGGAACTTAATCTATACGAATTATAAACTAGAGGGAGAAAAGAGGCCTAGGAACCTCACCCTTGGGGGATATCCCGCAAACAGCAGCTTGGGACCTCCCTTTTTTAGGGTGCTGCAGACCCACCAGAACACCCAGATAGCGTAGGCTTTTCCCTGCAGCAGAGTTTAGGGTACTGCCAAGAAATTCCCAAGGTGAGATCCGCTCTTCAGTGGGATCCCTGAGAAAGTGACTCTACAGCTTTTGAAAAACCCCAGCCTTTTTCAGAATAAATCGGTGAGACTACCGACGCGAGGGAGAGGTAAAAGGCTTTAATCTGTCATCAAGGCTTTTTAGATGCAGCTAACTGAGTCGAGTTTAGGACTTTTGATTGTGATGATGATTGTGATGAGTGAAAAGACGCTTGCTCCCAGTAATTCAAATGGGAAAACTGCAGAACCTGCTGATCATCGCTTAGAGCTTCGTATTTTAGCTCGCTGCATTGGCACAGCTCTCAACCTTGGCAGCCCTCTAAAAATTGCTGTGTACTACGTCCCGACGGCTTCTCACTAGCTAATTTTGCTCAACTTTGCCTGCACCTGAATGTGCTCTTGGCCTACCGGACTGGTTTAGCAGGTCACTTAGGCAGTTGATAGCAGCTGAACTTAACTTTTTACCCAGACCTAGCTAAGTTCTTCGAGCTGTATCTGGATCGTTTGGTATTAGGTTGCATTATGTAGCGTTATGTATATTTTTGTGTTGAGGCTAGGCAGAAGTGCTAGCCTCTCGCCGGAGAACAACGCCTTGAATCATTGCTTCTGTCAGTTTTGTCAATGCGAGCAAGTCCCTGTCATCAAAACAACGGTCGTACAGTAAGCGATGGATCAGGGTTTCATGTTGTGAGGTGAAGCAGCGGGTTCGCAGTATTTCCTCAACGATGGATTGAATAGTCATGGTTGCTCCTCAGCCAGATCCCGCTTTGATACTGATTATGGAGTACCAAACTACACTTAGAGAAGCGGATCAGCACGGATATTTGAGCAGATAGCTGGTGTGGTGTCGGGCAAACAGGATCCCTGAATTCCCTGAGAGGGCTTATCAATCTACTTCATCGGGGGCGGTCTAGGGCTGGCCGCTAACCCAGCAAGACATGAGGGCTAGGCCAGCAAATCCTCAGCCAGGCAGGGGACGTATCATCCTAAATTGACTTAACATCATTTTATGACCGGGCACAGCCTCCGGACATCTGACCGAGGAAAGTTAGACCCTGTTCTCGGCTAGTTCCATCCAACCTTCGCATCGCAGGCAGAACAACTATGGTAGGCATTCTCAGACGCTTTTTGGGTTTTCGCGGTAAGTCAGATCCTGTACTTTCTACAGAGCCTACCTCTAAACCCGCTAAGCCAAAAGATAAACCCAAGGACAAATCTTTCTTCCTAGATCCTGATGAGGCAAAAACCCTTGGCAACATCGAGTACATGCGCACCCCAAAAACGGTGAGGCATACCTTCCTAGACTTTGGTGCCACCGAGAAAGTGGAAATTATAGAGCAGGTTTCTGCCCTTGGCAAGGTAAGAGTTGTCAAGGAGGAGGCTAAGCCTTCGGCAACTCCCTCTAGTCAAGCTAGTCAAGGTTCCGACAGCACAACAAGCAGTACCCTTAAGCAAAGCGGTACTCGACGTCAAGCAGGCTCTGATATGGACACCTTTCGTAACATGGCCCGTAGCCTAAAGCGGAAATAGTCTTTTAAGGAGTCCTTTCTTAATCTTATTCTTATCTTAAATTATCTTATCTTAAAGGACTGCTGGCCAGCAGCTTTTCCAGTTGACTTCATGGAAAACATGAGGTCAGCTAGGGGTTGATCTGGGACGCTGGAGTTGTTTAGGCTAGCTGCACAAAGCCCGAAGACTCTTTCTACCACAGGATGCCCTGAAAGAAGCTGCACCCTTATCTGGGACAGCCAAGCTTAGCCCGTTGATGTCAAAAGGGATGCCAAGGAGGCATCCCTAAAAAAATTGACTCTTAATTGACCTTTAACTCAGAGATACTCCTAGAAGGCTGCCCTAAGAGGAAGTTTGTCGATATGCAAATCCAGCTGTAAGAGACATTTGGCCTAGAGCAAACCTAGCCAAGAGGCGACCCCCTGACCCGTGACTGCTTCGATAACAATTGCCAACACAAAACCAATCATTGCAGCACGACCGTTGAGTCGCTCTGCGTACTCATTAAAGCCAAACTTGGGTTCAGATAGATTAGGGTTGGACATAAGAACCTCCGCTCTGAGTGAAAAAGAATGTGTGAAGAATCCCAAGGGAGAACGCTGCTTAATTGGCATTATAGTTTGCATTTCTTCATGATTGCAAGATGATTGCAAGGAGTCTTAGGGATCCGATGCCAGTTTCTTGGGGAGGGTTGCCACTGTCCTGCAAGACCTGTCTCTAAAGTTGCTGCTCCATCCTGTTGAGGATCTAGAGCCCATCCGGAAGGATTTTTCCCCTATCAAGGCAGCTGAGCCAAGGCTGAATAAGGGATCCAAACCCCTTGTAGAGTAAGGGAAGGGGAGCGAGGCTGCTATGAGCATTCGTCTGGTGGTGTTTGATATGGCGGGCACTACGGTTAAGGACAACAACGATGTCAGTAAGGCTCTAATTGCTGCTTTTGCCCAGGTGGGGATCCCGGTTGGGATGGCAGATACCCACTCTGTCATGGGGTATCCCAAGCCGGTAGCTGTGCGCTTGCTGCTTCAGAAATGCCAGCCTGAGGCTCTCCGAGCAACTCCGGAACTGGTGGATAAAATTCACAGCCTTTATTTGCGGAGCATGATTCATTTTTACCAGACGGATCCTGGCCTACAAGAAGCTCCAGGGGCTGCAGAAACTTTTGCGGCTTTGAAAAGACAAGGGATCCGCGTTGCTCTAGATACAGGTTTTGACCGAGCCACAGCGGAGGTTTTGCTGCAACGGCTGGGCTGGCTGGAGCAGGGTTTGGTGGATGTCAGTGTGACGAGCGATGAAGTGGCCAATGGACGTCCTTGTCCTGACCTGATCTTTGAGGCCATGCGTCGTGCGGGGGTTAGCCAAGTCAGTCAAGTGGCCAAAGTAGGGGATACGCCCGCTGATTTGCAACAGGGATCCCGGGCTGGATGTCGTTATGTGGTGGGTGTTACCAGTGGTTCTCATACTGCTCAAGAGTTGGCCAAGGAGCCCCATACCCATCTGATCGAGTATCTGCCGCAGGTGCTGGCGATTCTTGCTGAAGGAAAGTGACCACAAACCCAAAGCCACTTCAGGCGCCGGGATCCCTTCTGCTAACCACTAGAACGCGCTTGGCGAGCCAGTTGGGTGAGGAAAGCCAGGGGGCGGTGATTGTGCAGCTGCTGCTTGACCCGTTGTTGCATGTCTTCTTCTTGCCAGGGATCCCCAGACTGCAGCCATTCCAGGTAACTCAATCCAGCCACCCGTGTGAGGTAAGCGCCGCTCACCGCCTGCAGAGGGATCCCCATGAGGGCTAGTGGACTGGCTTTGAGCAAAGATCCTAGGGCCTGTGTGGCCAACTCCATGCCTCCCAACTGCACCAGGATCTGGGCTAAACTTTGGGCTGCCTGTTGGGCCTGTCTCAGGGTGATGCGCCGATCAAACACCTGGTGCAGCTCCCCAATCATGCGCGCTTGAATTGCCACTCCTGCCACCATATCCAAAGCTGGCATGGGAGTTACGGCCAAAGCAGCAGCAGTAGCCCATTGCATGCGTTCGATGATTTGCCGTCCCCGTTGGTTGCGTTCTTCTTGGAGAGCTTTTTGGGCGGCTGCTGTCAAGGTTTGGGTTTGCAGCAGAGCATTGGCCAGGCGCAGATGGGATCCCTTTTGCTGCAGCAGACGAGCCATTTTCTGAATAAGGCTAGCAGTATCAGGAGGTTGGGGTTCCCAAGTTTCTCGGCAGGATCCATCCTCAAAGCAATAGCGTACCTTCAAAGGTCCAGGAGCAGCAGCAATGGCCACTACCTGTTCAGGCGGAATCACACCGGCAGTACGCCGGCGCAGATGGGTGAGAATGGTTTCTACATCTTCTGGCAACATCTGATCTGTTTTGTTCAGGGCTAGGATGGTCTGCTTGCCCAGCTGAGCCAGTTCAATGAGCTCGGCATATTCAGAAGCCAGCAGATCCCCTGCCACCACGACAATGAGCAGATCGGCTTTCTGGGCCAGTGAGCGGGCCTCAGTTTCTCCTGCTCCACCAATGGTCAGGAGGCCGGGGGTGTCCGTAAGAGCAATGGGGCTGCTCAACCCCGGTAGCTGATAGGTGTGGATGGATCCCTGTTGGGTGGTGCCTAAGGTCGGGGCGGTTACCCCCACCGGTTCACCCAGCAAGGCATTGATCAGGGAAGTTTTGCCGGCAGAACCTGTACCAAACACTACCAAATGCAATTCTTCCTGGCTGAGCCGCCGATCGATGTCTTGGATTTTGGCCTGCAGGGCACGGCGGTTGATGTCATTCTCTAGCTTCTGGATCAGGCGATCGGCATCCTCCAGATCGGATTGCACCTGATCCGGGGTGAGTTTGAGCCGTCGCAGGGGTTTGCGGCCCTGGGTTGGGAGGGTCTGCTGCCGGTGAACCTGTTGCCACCACTTTCGTACTGAAAATCCTGTTGCTGCTGTTCCCCCCAGGATCCCGAGCACCACCAGATCCGCTAAGGGTACAGAGTAAGGGGCAACTGCGCCGTAGATTCCGCTGACAAATTGTATGTATTGACTTAAGGCCGCTAACCCCAACCCAGCCAACAGCCATACCCAAGTGGAGCGCACCACCATCCCAACTCACAGCTTGCCCAAAGAAGATAAAAAAGAAGATAAAACAGCCGGTCCATCAGCAGCACCGGCTACAACCGCGTCTGCGCTTGCTTCTCTAGCATAGGGTCTGCTGTAGCTGAGTACACGCTTTTGTTCGGGATTCGGCAGGAGAATGCACTGCTACCTACCGAAAGCAGCCGATTTCTGACACTTCAAGGAACGGGGTTGCCTAGGGGCACAGCACTTACCCAACTGGGTCTGATCAGGTGGAGCTTGCCTCTGGCTACTATGGCCTTGGCTGCCGACACCTAACCCGGTATCTCTGAGTGTTTAGCTGATTCAGAAGGGGCCAGGGATCCCTGCAAACCCATTCTGGCCCTGCTCAGGTTAAAAACTTTTCCCCACCCCAGAAAGGGTATCCAGGGGCGCCGGCAGGAACTCCCCACCGCGATAGTCCAGTAGCTGCACCAACAAGAGGTAGCCCACCCCTAGGGCAATGGCCAGGATCCCTGTAGCAATAGCTACCCATTTGGGCCGTTCCATGATGGCTGTCTTCCTTGTCTAAACCCCTGAATCCATCATGCGCCATTACTGGGGTGGAATGAGCACCGCATCGATAACGTGGATGATGCCGTTGGAAGCTTCGATATCAGCAATAATCACGTTGGAGTCGTTAATCCGGATCTGTCCGCCCGTAATGGTGACGGTAACAGGGGATCCCTGTAAGGTTGTTACCTGCTGACCGGAGCTGAGGGCACTGGAGGGGGCCAAGCCAGATGCCACATGGTAGGTGAGAATGCGCACCAGTTCCGCTTGATTTTCCGGCAACAGCAGCGACTCAACTGTTCCGGCAGGTAAAGCTGCAAAGGCAGCATTGGTGGGCGCAAACACGGTAAAAGGCCCCTCACCCTGCAGGGCACCCACTAGGTCGGCCGCCTGTAAAGCGGCAACCAAGGTACTAAAGTCGGGATTTCCAGCGGCAATGGTAACAATATCGGCGGGGGCTGGGCTAGGACTGGGAGAAACCGGAGGTGTTGGAGAAGGGGGAGATAGAGCTGTCTCGCTACTGGAGCTTCCACAGCCGGCCAGCAGGGCAGCAGCCAAGAGGGCCAGTCCAACCACAGGCAGTTTACGAATCATCATTAAACTTAACCAGATGAAACAGTTCTGCTTATCCTAGAGAAGTCTGGTCAAGGGTTACAAAGAGTCAGGCGGAAACTCTCAGGGGGTTGCTGCCGCAATCGCCACTACTCGAAAGCTCATCCATCAGACACTATCGTAGTGATGTGGCAGACGTCGTGATGTAACAGACTGAGCAGGTTGAATCATGCACGGGATCCCTCGCTGGGTGCGGCAAATTCGCCGCTGGCTGCCTTGGGTAGCACTGCTGTTCGTCTTGGTGGTGATTGGCTACTGGGTTGGCCCGCGGCTGCGGCCGCACCAACAGGAGCCCCCTCTGCCCACCCTTGCCCCTCTGCCCCAGCATCCGCGCCTCCGGGTAGAGTTTAACCACAGCCGCGAGAGCACCTACCGGGATCCCTATCGAGGGATCTACCGCTATGGCTACAACCTAGAAGATTTAATCGTGTCGCAGATCCGCTCTGCCCAGCACTCCATCGACATTGCTGTGCAGGAGTTGAACCTGCCCCTGATTGCCCAAGCTTTGGTGGAGCGGCGGCAAGCAGGGATCCCGGTGCGTTTTATTACAGAAAACTCCTACGTGCGGGCTTGGCATCAGCTAACCCCTGAGCAAGTGCAAGCCCTAGATGAGCGCAGCCGCAGCAAGTTCGAGGAGTACCGCAACCTGGTGGACTTGAATCGGGATGGCCGATTTTCTCCAGAGGAGATCGCCACAAGGGATGTCTACGCCGTGCTGGAACGGGGCAATGTGCCCTGGCTGGATGATACTGCTGACGGTTCTAAGGGAAGCGGTCTGATGCACCACAAATTCGTGGTGATCGACGGGCAAAAAGTGCTGACGGGATCCGCCAATTTCACCCTCTCCGATATCCACGGCGATTTTGACTCTCCCGGCAGCGTTGGCAATGCCAATCACCTGTTACTTTTGGACAGTCCCGAGCTGGCCCGCCTCTACAGCGATGAATTTGACCTCATGTGGGGAGATGGCCCTGGCGGTCTGCCGGATAGTGTGTTCGGGGTACAAAAGCCCAAACGACCTCTAGAAACCGTCTATATTGCCGACGCGATCGTGGGAGTGCATTTTTCTCCCACCAGCCGCTCCTTACCCTACGAAGCCACCTCCAACGGCATCATCGCCGCCGCCCTAGCGCAAGCTCAGCAACGGGTGGATCTGGCTCTGTTTGTCTTTACGGATCAAGGCATTGCCAACCAAATGAAGCAACTGCGGCGGGAGCGCAATGTGGAAATTCGCGGCGTATTCGACCCGGGTTTTGCCTTTCGGGATTACAGCCGCACGCTAGAGATGTGGGGCCTGCTGCTGCCGGGGGAAAACTGCACGGTGGATCCGGCCCGTCTGCCCTGGACATTACCCGCCCAATCCGTAGGGGTACCCAACCTGGCCCGCACCGATAAACTCCACCACAAGTTCGGCATTATCGACCCTGGCACTGCCAATGCCACCGTGATCACTGGATCCCACAATTGGTCGGTATCTGCTAACTACACCAACGACGAGAACCTGTTGATCATCCGCAACGGCTTAGTGGTGGATCACTTTGTGCGGGAGTTTGAACGCCTGATTGCCGATGCTCGCTTTGGCCCTAGCCGCCGCCTGCAACAACGGGCGGAAGAGGCGGCCCGTCTTTGTCCTAATCCAGTTCCTGCCACTGCTTCCTTACCCGAACCGGATCTAGAAACGGTGGAAGCGGAGATCATTGAGGAGATTCAAGAGTCACCCCCTGTTCTGACGCCTACCACCACACCCACCCAACCGGCCCCCCGCATCAATGTCAACACGGCTACTGCTGCCGAACTGGAACAACTACCGGGAATTGGCCCTACTGTTGCCCAGCGTATCATCGAGGCCCGACCCTTTACCTCTCTAGAAGACTTACAGCGGGTCAAGGGTATCGGTCCAACCCGTATAGAGCAGTTGCGGGATCGAGTGACTTGGTGAGAGTACCCTCCGGACAGGGAGGTTATTTCTGATTGCTCAGGTGATTTTTCCAAAATCCATCTGGGGTCACCGGCAAGGGCGTTTCGGCCAAGAGAGTTCTCATTTTTACTTCAGTTAAGGGCAACCCCTAGCATCTAGCGGCTTTGCTCCGGGCTTGCTGCTAACCTGGCTATAGTTATCTTTTCGGCAGTACACCATTGGCATTGTTTTTCGTAGCTATCCAGAGCTTTTTAACCGATGCCCTAGCCTGGATTGAAGGACTAGGACCCCTAGGGCCGATCCTCTTCATCGGTATCTACATTGTGGCAACGGTACTGCTTCTGCCGGCTTCGGTGCTGACTTTGGGGGCAGGGGCCATATTCGGGGTGCTGCCGGGGGCTTTGTACGTGGTGATCGGGGCAACAATCGGAGCAAATCTGGCCTTTTGGATTGGGCGCTACTTGGCGCGGGAACGGGTAGCCAAGTGGGTGGCCAGCCATGCCAAGTTTGCGGCTATTGATCGGGCGGTGGGGTGTGAAGGCTGGAAAATCGTCGCATTAATTCGTCTGTCGCCGGCATTTCCTTTTAACGTGCTCAACTATGCCCTTGGCCTCACCCAAGTCTCCTTTTGGGATAATCTGCTAGGTACCCTGGGCATTGTACCGGGTACATTTATGTATGTGTACATTGGCTCGTTGGCCGGATCCCTGGCCAATGTGGGCAGTTCGGAGCTAACTCCACAAGCTGAAACTCTCCGGTGGGTGCTTCGCGTTGCTGGATTGGTGGCCACCATCGTTGCGACGCTCTACATCACTCGCATTGCCCGCCAAGCTCTGCAAGAGGTGGTGGAGCCCAACCAGAAGGCTCCCCTCCTTTGAGGGTTCTAAGATCCGGTAACCTGAGAGGGTGCTAGCGGGCTGGCGAGATGAGACAATAGAGCACCTGTCCACCCTTTTCTACCATGAACTTTGATTACGACCTGATCATCATTGGTGCCGGTGTTGGCGGACATGGCGCCGCCCTGCATGCGGTTGAATCCGGCCTCAAAACCGCTCTTGTCGAAGCTGCGGAAATGGGCGGTACCTGCATCAATCGGGGGTGTATCCCCTCCAAGGCGCTGCTGGCGGCTTCCGGTCGTTTGCGGGAACTGCAACACAGCTCTGAACTGGGTATTCGAGTGGGATCCATCCAGGCTGACCGGGGAGCAATTGCTGCCCATGCCGCAGGGGTAGTGGAGAAGATCCGCTCCGATATGACCCGCTCGTTGGAAAAGTTGGGGGTGACTCTCTTAAGAGGACAGGGGCGGCTGTGCTCCGACCAAACCGTGGAGGTAACAAGTGCTGCCGGCTCCCAAACCTATACCGCTCGTGATGTAATTATTGCTACCGGATCCCGTCCTTTTGTTCCCCCTGGCATTCAAACCGACGGCAAGACCGTCTTCACCAGCGATGAAGCGGTGCGACTGGAGTGGATCCCGCCCAAGTTGGCGATTATCGGCAGCGGCTACATCGGTCAGGAGTTTGCTGATGTCTACACAGCTCTGGGATCAGAGGTGATCATGATCGAGGCCTTGGATAAGCTCATGCCTGCTTTTGACCCAGATATTGCCCGCTTAGCACAACGTCTGCTGATCAAACCCCGCAACATTCAAACCCTGGTGGGGGTACTGGCCAAACAGGTGCTCCCGGGTAAGCCGGTCACCATCCATCTGTCTACCGGAGAAACCTTGACAGTAGATGGCTGTCTGGTGGCGGCTGGGCGGATCCCGGTTGCACAGGATCTGGGTCTGGCGGAGCTGGGTATTCAGCTCGACAAACGTGGCTTTATCCCTGTCGATAGCCGCATGGCTACGGATCTATCTCACCTGTGGGCGATTGGAGATGTGACGGGCAAGATGATGCTGGCCCATACGGCGGCAGCCCAGGGGATTGTAGCTGTCGAGAACATCTGTGGCCGCACCACCTACATGGATTACTTGAGTATTCCGGCTGCTGTGTTTACCCATCCCGAAATGGGTTTTGTCGGGCTAACTGAACCGCAGGCCAAAGAAGAGGGCTACAGCGTTGGCACCGTGCGCACCTATTTCGGGGGGAACTCCAAGGCCATTGCTTCTGGAGAAACCGAGGGCATGGTGAAGCTGGTGTTCGACAAGGTCACTGGGCAGTTGCTGGGATCCCACATTTTGGGTGCCCATGCAGCGGATTTGATCCATGAAGCGGCCCAAGCCATTGCTCGCCGTGCCACTGTGGGGGAGCTGGCCACCTTGGTGCATGTGCACCCCACCTTGGCGGAAACTTTGGATGAAGCTTACAAGCGGGCGGCCCACAGCTTGGCTGCCTCTTAGGCTTAACCCATCCCTGTGTGGGATCCACCTGCACCTTTGAGGGGGCCTTGGAAACTTCCCCTGTTGCGGATTTGCTCAGTAGTTTTTGAGGGGTTCTTGCCGGACAAGGAGGCTTGCCTGGGCAGAGACTAGCCTTCTGCCAGAATCTTGTCCAACAAGGGATCTGCTCCCAACCGCACCACATCGGTACAGGGCAGTCCTGTTTCCGCTTCTAGCTGTCGGATCTGTTCCCGCGCAGCTGCCTCTTCCCAGCCGAAGGTATTGAGAGCAACACCTACCACCGGCACCGGGGCAAAGGCTCCGGCAGCAGCTGCCACCTGCTCGTACAGGTCAATCACTTTGGACAAGGGCGGGATCGGTACATACTCCATGCCCTTAATGTGGGTTTGTCCGGCCCGGTGCACCAGAATCAGATGGGTCGGCTGGGATCCCCGGATCAGGGGAAGGGTAGCGGTTGAGGCCGGGTTCAGCAGGGATCCTTGGCCCTCAATGTGCAGAATGTCGTGATTCGATCCGTAGCGCAGCACCAGCTGTTCTACGGCGCCGCTGGCGTAGTCCACCCGCACCGCATCCAAAGGGATGCCATCCCCGCTGAGCATGATCCCGGTTTGACCGGTAGCCAGAAAACAAGAGCGCAGGCCCCGCTTGAGGCTGGCTCGGTGCAGTTCTAGGCTGGTGGACATCTTGCCCACACTCATGTCGGTGCCTACCGTCAGCACCCGTTTGCAGGGGAGCGTTCGCGCCAAGGCTTTACCCACCGATAACCCCTGCGGCTCCCGGCGAATATCCCAAATCCAGGCCCCTGGCTGTAGCCACTGTTGGAATTGCGGATCCTGAGCCAGAGGGGTGTGCAGCCCATT
Organism: uncultured cyanobacterium; assembly: GCA_937944885.1. Taxonomy (GTDB): domain Bacteria; phylum Cyanobacteriota; class Cyanobacteriia; order Thermostichales; family Thermostichaceae; genus Thermostichus. The sequence goes on along the minus strand of CALFBB010000017.1, from coordinate 11,906 downwards.
GACCAAAGACAGGCCGGCCCGCAAGGCTTGTCCCAACTCCTGCCGCCACTCCTGGGGTAGCTGTCCACCGGAAGGGGCAATCCCGATCACCAGGATTTCCGGTTGATAGCTCAAAGCTTCTGCTACCGAAGCCACAATCGGAATGGCTTTGGGAATCCCCGTCAGTGCCGCCAGGGATCCCCCTGCCTGCTCCCGGTCAATCACCGCCACCACCTGAAACTGGCCGTAGCGCAGCAGCGATACCCCTGTCTTTCCTTGCTCCCGCAGTAGGCCCCCATGCAAGAGGATGGCTACTCGGCTTTGCGGGGAAAGGGATCCCAATCCTGACATCAACCCATTCTCTTCCGCAGCACCAGCCATCACCCCAAACTACCCCTTAGCGAGACTCCCAAGCCCGGCCGATCTGTGGGTACCAGACGGCCCTTCTCCAGGAGGGCGCCACAAAAGGGATCATCCACCAGATTGAGGTGACTATCCAAATCCAGATAATCCACCAAAGGGGCCAAATGGGCTGCCGCCGTGTTGCCCAAAGCAGTGTTGCTATAGCAGCCCAGCATCACCTGCAAGCCATGGGCCTTGGCCGTGTGAATCATGCGCAGAGCCTCCCTCAGACCGCCACACTTCATCAGCTTGATGTTGATCCCATGTACCCGATCCACCAGACCGGGAATATCCCGGCTATCAAAGCAGCTTTCATCCACAAAGATCGGCAACTTAGACTCATGCCAGAGGGTAATCAATCCCGCCTCTCGTCCCCTATCCAGCGGTTGCTCCAGGTAACTCACCCCCTGTCCCGCCAGCCAGTTGCTCATGCTCAGAGTTTGTTCCACCGTCCAAGCACCGTTGGCATCCACGGTGATCAGGGATCCCAGTGGGATCACCTCCTGCACCGCGATCAGCATATTTTGATCCGCCATTAGGCCCAGATCGCTACCCAGCTTAATTTTGAAAGCCTGGGTTTGCGTCTCCTTCATCCAGGCTATGGCCCGCTGCTGCGCCTCCTGCGGGGAAGCAATCCCGATCGTCATCGTGGTCGGTTGAATGCGCCCCCGGTCCAACCCCCACAACCGCCACAAGGGCATCCCTAGCTTTTTGCCCATCCAATCGTGCAAGGCCATATCCACTGCTGCCCGTGCCGCCGAAGGGATCCCTTCTTGCAACAGCCGCTCCTCTACTTGTTGTTGCTCCCAGGGGGAATAGCGCCTCAGCAGCCCCTTGGCCACTTGCAAGCCCGTCAAAATCTCCCCTAGAGATTGGTGCTGATCCTCACTCACCGAGAAGGGACAAGCCTCTCCCCAGCCCTCCAGGCCATCCTGCTCGATCCTGACCCAGGCCAACTTCGTATCGGTGTGGGTCCCTCGACTGAGAGTGAGAGGGTAGCGCTTGTGGACGGTGAAGGTTTCCACATCAACCTGCATAGGCAAAAGTCCTCAAAAAGTCATCTGCAGCCTGTCCAGCGGTTTCCCCTGAGCTTAGCTTTTCTCCTCAATCCTGATCCTCACAACCCAGAAAAAAAGTGACCGGTTTCCCCACCCTCCCACTTTGCCGTCTAGGGTGGGATATGGAGCCATCCTTCCCACCTTCCCTATACCCATGAATACCGCCGAACTGTTGATCCGCTGCCTTGAAAACGAGGGGGTAGAGTACATTTTTGGCCTACCCGGGGAAGAGAACCTAGAGGTCTTGCAAGCCCTGCGTCACTCCTCCATTCGCTTCATCACCACCCGCCACGAGCAAGGAGCCGCCTTCATGGCCGATGTCTATGGGCGCCTCACCGGCAAAGCCGGGGTATGTCTATCCACCCTGGGGCCGGGCGCCACCAACCTGATGACCGGCGTTGCAGACGCCAACCTGGATGGAGCACCCCTCGTAGCCATCACCGGACAAGTGGGCACCGACCGCATGCACATCGAGTCCCATCAATATCTGGATCTGGTGGCCATGTTTCAGCCGGTCACCAAGTGGAATGCTCAGATTGTTCGCCCCAGCATCACCCCGGAAATTGTCCGCAAAGCCTTCAAATTGGCCCAAAGCGAAAAACCCGGTGCCGTTCACATCGACCTACCGGAAAACATTGCCGCCATGGAAGCCAGCGGCAGCCCCTTGCGTCGGGATCGCCTAGAAAAAACCTATGCCTCCTACCAAAGCTTAAACGAAGCTGCCTCCTTGATCTCCCGTGCCCATAACCCCCTGATCTTGGCGGGCAATGGAGCCATCCGTGCCCAAGCCAGCAATGCCCTGACCGAGTTTGCCACCCGCCTCAATATCCCCGTCGCCAATACCTTCATGGGCAAAGGGGTGATCCCCTATACCCATCCCCTTTCCCTGTGGGCGGTCGGGTTGCAGCAGCGGGATGTGATCAGTTGTGGCTTCGACAAAACGGATCTGGTGATTGCCATTGGCTATGACCTGATCGAGTATTCCCCCAAGAAATGGAACCCTGATGGCCACATCCCCATTGTCCACATCGCCGCTCTGCCGGCAGAAATCGACAGCAGCTACATCCCGCAAGTGGAAGTGGTCGGCGATATTTCCGACTCCCTTCTCGAACTGCTGCGCCGCTCCGATCGCTCCGGCAAACCGGATCCCTATGGCATCAGCCTGCGGAGGAATATCTACCGTGAATACACCTGCTATGCCCAGGATCAGAGCTACCCGGTCAAACCCCAGAAACTGATCTACGATCTACGCCAAGTCTTGGGACCAGACGATATCGTCATCAGCGATGTCGGAGCCCACAAAATGTGGATGGCCCGCCTCTACCATTGTGACAAACCCAATACCTGCATCATTTCCAACGGCTTTGCCGCCATGGGTATTGCTATCCCAGGGGCCTTGGCCGCCAAGTTGATACATCCCGACCGCCACGTGGTTGCCGTTACCGGAGATGGCGGCTTTATGATGAACTGCCAAGAGCTAGAAACCGCCCTTAGGGTCGGTGCCCCCTTTGTCACTTTAATTTTCAACGATGGTGGCTACGGCTTGATCGAGTGGAAGCAGCACAACCAGTACGGTGAGGCAACCTTTGTCAAGTTTGGCAATCCCGACTTCGTCAAGCTAGCGGAAAGTATGGGGTTGAAAGGCTACGGAGTTGAATCCACCGCCGATCTGATTCCCATCCTCAAGCAGGCTCTAGCTCAGCCCGTTCCCAGCATCATCGACTGCCCTGTTGACTACAGCGAGAATCTCTGTTTTAGCCAGCGCTCCCAAACCTTGGTTTGCGAGATTTGAAGCTGCAGGGGGGCATAGTAAGCTCAGTGTCACTCCCAGCCAGGGAGGGCGAGCTTGCGTGTCCTTACCGTTGACCCCTTTAGCTCAGTGCAGTGAATATAGAAACATTCTTGTTGGCCTGGTAGCATGAACGATCTTCCCCTGACTTCCCGCCGCACCCCTGCCAGCAGCAGAGCCCTAGCCATTGCCAATGCTGCCATCACCCCCTTTGGTCGGAAATTAAAGGAGCTGGGCCTAGCTAATGATGCCCAGATTCAGGAAATTCAAAATGCTTTTAAGGGGGAGCGAGATGGCGATGGCAAAGCTCTTGCTCTGATTGTTAAGGAGATTATTGGCAAGGAAATTACTCCCGATCTGGAGCGGGCTTATAAGCGGCAGCAACTGTTTGAGCTGAAGATTATTTACGGGATCCCTTCGCTGGATCTCGACTTGGAACCGGTGGAAATATCCGAGATTGCAGCCCTGATTGACTCTGTTCTGCCATTGGATATTTGTAACCGCTATAAGTTCCTGCCCATTCGCCAGCAAGACAAGCAGGTGCTGGTGGCAATGGTCAAGCCGGATAACCTGCAGGCTTTGGATGATATCCAACGGCGTTTCCGCATTCAAGGCTTGAAATTGCAGCGGCGGGTTTTTGCCCAGCGAGACTTTGAGACGTTGATCAACCGCTACATGGATGTACAGGCGGATCTGCTGGCCATTAAGGGGATCCATGAGGCGGCTGCTCAGCCGCAACAAGAAGAAGAAGTGGTGGTCAATACCGCCGAAATCGACCTCGATAGCATCGAGGATGTTACTGTCGATGAGACCGGCGAGGGATCCCTGGAGCAGCAGGTCAAATCCGCTGACGATGCCCCCATTGTTAAGCTAGCTAACCAGATTCTCGTTAAAGCCCTGCAGGAGGGGGTTTCCGACATTCACATCGAGCCCCAAGAGGAGTATCTGCGGGTCCGATTCCGTAAAGATGGGGTGTTGCGCCAGGCCTTTGAGAATTTCCCCAAAAAAATTGTTCCCGCTCTCACTGCCCGCTTCAAAATCATCTCCAACCTGAACATTGCTGAGCGGCGTATGCCCCAGGATGGCCGGATTCGCCGCGTCTTCAAGGGCCGCAAGGTGGACTTTCGGGTCAGCACCTTACCCTCTCGCTATGGCGAGAAGATCGTAATGCGGATCCTGGATAATTCCGCCACCCAACTGGGCCTTGACAAGCTGATCACCGACCCGGAAACTTTGGCCAGCTTCAAAGAAATTGTCAAGCGGCCCTTCGGCTTAATCCTGGTGACTGGGCCAACCGGATCTGGGAAAACCACCACCCTCTATTCCGCCCTTGCTGAGGTGAATGATCCGGGCATCAACATCAGCACCGCCGAAGACCCGATTGAATACTCGCTGCCGGGGATTACCCAAGTGCAGGTGATCCGTGAAAAGGGTATGGACTTTGCCATGATCCTGAGAGCCTTTCTACGGCAGGATCCCGATGTGATTCTGGTGGGAGAAACCCGTGACTACGAAACCGCCAAAACCGCCATTGAAGCTTCTTTGACCGGCCACTTGGTGTTGACCACCCTCCACACCAACGATGCCCCTGGAGCCATTGCCCGCCTGACGGAGATGGGCATCGAGCCCTTTATGATCTCCAGTTCCTTACTGGGGGTGCTGGCACAGCGTTTGATGCGTCGTGTCTGTAGCGCCTGTCGGATCCCGTACCATCCTACCCCTGAAGAATTGGCCCGCTATGGTCTTACTCTCAGTGGAGATGGCGAGCAACTTACTTTTTACAAGGCCAAGAAGTTGTCACCCAAAGAAGTAGAGCAACACAAAGCCTCCGGCAAACCCATTTGCGAAAACTGCGGAGGAGTCGGCTACAAAGGTCGGGTTGGTGTTTATGAGTTCATGCGTATGAACGACCGTATTGCCGACCTGATTAACAAAGAGGCACCCACCGAGGTGATTAAAGAAGCGGCTGTAGAATCTGGGATGAAAACCTTGCTGGCCTACAGCTTGATGCTGGTGAAGCAGGGACTGACTACCCTCGAAGAGGTTGACCGGGTTACCCTCACCGACAAGGGTCTAGAAAGCGAGTTAAAAGCCCGTGCCAAAGCCCTTAGCACCTGTCGCAACTGTGGGGCCGCCTTGCAGGTTGATTGGATGGATTGTCCCTACTGCCTAACGCCGAAGTTCTAGAAAAACAGCCGGAGGCTTGACGATGCTGAGGTGTCGACTATAACAGTCCTATACAGTTGCTACCTTGTCCTGCTGCCACTGCCCATTGCCAAGACCACATCACATTTCTGGAGACCCCAACCCTATGCAACTGATGATCGAAGACCTGATGGAAGCAATCGTCCAAAAGGGCGGCTCCGATATTCATATTTCCGCAGGCTTGCCCCCCTACTTCCGTATCAATGGTCGCCTAGAGCCCACAGAACACGAGCCCCTCTCAGCAGAGGAAGTGCAGCGGTTGATCTTTAGCATGCTCAACAACACCCAGCGTAAGCATCTGGAGCAGAACTGGGAGCTGGACTGTTCTTATGGGGTGCGGGGGATTGGCCGTTTCCGGGTGAACGTTTACCGGGATCGCGGCACCTATGCCTGTGCCATGCGCGCCCTAGCTGCTGAGATTCCCCACATCGACAAACTGGGTTTGCCCGATGTGTGCAAAGAGATGGCTCGTTTGCCACGGGGGTTGGTGTTGGTCACAGGTCCCACCGGATCGGGTAAATCTACCACCCTAGCCTCGATGATCGACATGATCAACCGCGAGCGGGCCGAGCATATCCTCACCATTGAAGACCCGATTGAGTACATCTACACCCCGATTCGCAGCATCATCCACCAGCGGCAGCTGGGGGAAGACACCAAGAGTTTTGCCAACGCTCTGAAAGCAGCCATGCGGGAGGATCCCGATGTAATTCTGATCGGGGAGATGCGGGACTTAGAAACCATTCAGTTGGCCATCACCGCTGCTGAAACCGGTCACCTTTGCTTTGGTACCGTTCACACCAGTTCTGCTGCCCAAACGGTTGACCGCTTGGTAGATGTGTTCCCTCCTGAGCAACAGCAGCAAATTCGGGTGCAGTTGTCTAACTCCTTGCGAGCTGTCTTTAGCCAGACTCTGGCCCGTCGTCTCAACCCCAAACCAGGCGAACCAGGACGGGTACTGGTGCAGGAGATCATGGTTGTCACTCCCGCGATTGCCAACCTGATTCGGGAAGGGAAAACAGCCCAGATTTACTCTGCCATTCAAACCGGTGGTAAGCAGGGCATGAAAACTCTAGAGCGGGATCTGGCCGATCTTTACTTAGAAGGCAAGATCGATTTCGATACTGCAATGTCCAAAACTTCCCGACCTGAAGAACTGCAGCGGCTTTTGGGCAACACAGCCGGGGCTCCCTCTGCTGCTGGAGCTGCTGCCCAACAGCGACCGGCCTCCGTAGCTGCCCGCCGCTAGATTACAAAGCAAGGGATCCCTGGGCAAAGGTTGATCACAAATCTCTAGCAAGAGAACTCTTTTGTGGCTAAGCTCTAGCTAAGAGGGGACAAAAGGCTAAGGACTTAAGTTTGCAGCTCAAGCCAAGGGGTCCACTCCATTCCAGCTCAACTGCAGTTGAAGGATCTATCAGGGGTCAAGTCATGCCTCGCTTTAAGGTTCGCGGGTTACAAGCCGGTCAACCTGTACGCCGAACCGTGGTGGCCAACAGCCTAGCCGAGGCCCGCGCGCGGCTACGTCAGGAGGGTATTTTCGCTAAGCCTGAAGACATTCAGGAGGAAAAGCCTCTGTTCTCCTTCGACAAGTCTGCTTTTGATCTGTCGATGCTGGGATCCATCGATACCCGTGACAAGGCGGTTTTCTCGCGACAGTTTGCTGCCTTGATCAACTCGGGTGTGTCGATGGTGCGCTCCCTAACCATTATGGAGGAGCAGACCGGCAACCCTAAATTGAAGAAATACCTGAAAATCATTCGTTCTGAGGTAGAAGCAGGCAAGAACCTCTCTGATTCCATTCGTCCTTTCCCAGATGCTTTTGATGGTCTTTACTGCAGCATGGTGCAGGCGGGAGAGGTGGGGGGTGTACTGGATGAGGTGCTGAATCGTTTGGCTAAGCTGCTAGAAGACATGGATCGGCTGCAGAAGCAAATCAAGTCGGCCATGACCTATCCGGTTGTGGTTACGATTTTGGCCATCTTGATCTTCCTGGGTATGGTGCTGTTTATTCTGCCTACTTTTGAGAGTATCTACAATGATTTGGGTGGAGAATTGCCTGCTTTTACCCAGTTTTTTATCAACATCAGTAAGTTCCTGCGCACCCCCCAATACAGTTTGGTTTTGGTGGTCTTTTTGGTGGTTCTGTTTTTTGCCTACCAACGTTTTTACAGGACCCCGGCAGGTCGGGAAACCATTGATGCTTTGGCCTTGAAGCTACCCATTTTTGGGGATCTAATCCAGAAGTCGGCAGTTGCCCGTTTTTGTCGTACCTTTGGGGCCTTAACTCGCTCAGGGGTACCGGTGCTTACCTCTTTGGAGATTGTCCGCGATACGTCGGGTAACCAGGTGGTGGCCAATGCCATTGACGCATCTCGGCAGGCCATTTCTGAAGGGGGTCAGATTGCCCCGGCTCTAGATAAGGCAAAAGTTTTCCCGATTATGGCGGTGCAGATGATCAGTGTCGGGGAAGAAACCGGTGAGCTGGATGCTATGTTGATGAAGACGGCAGATTTCTACGAGTTGGAAGTAGAAGAAGCGGTGCGGGCCCTGACCAGTTTGATTGAGCCGTTGATGATTGTGATTCTGGGGGGCATGGTGGGATCCATCATTGTGGCCATGTACCTGCCGATGTTTGGTGTCTTTGACCTGGTGAAATAGAGTCCTATCCAGATTCAGATCCGCAGCTTGTTTTGGGGAGAACCCCCTGCCGGGGCAACATGGAATCAACCAAGGGGAGGGATGCAATGCTGCGGCGATGGTTGATGGCTCTAGTGGTGTTTTTGGGGGTGGGGCTGGCAGTTTTGCTGTCGGAGCAACCGACCGGCTCCCTGGTGGGAAAGGTGGAGCTGCCGCCGGGATCCACGCCGGCAGCGGTGCAGGTGATTGCCTCCGGTCCGGTCAGCCGCAGCGTTAGCCTGACGGAGGAGGGGCAATATCGCTTTGATCGCTTGCCCCTTGGCCAATACCAGGTGACGGTGCAAGGGGGTGGGCTGGAAACTTTGCGCAGTGAAGGAGTAGCTACGGTACGAGAAGGGGTGATAGCGCCACTGCCGACCTTAAGGCCTCGACTTTTACCCCCCAGTCTTACTCTCTACAGCACCAGCCAGGTTTTTACCTCTGGAGAAAAAGCCCAACTGCAGATGCGGGCCACCAATCTGGACTCGGTCCAGATACAGCTCTACCGCTTCTCTCTGCGGGAGATACAGGGATCCCCGCTTTTGTGGGATTTGGCTAACTCGGGGTATGGATCCCTCAACTCTGCGCTCCAACCTCTGCTGCGGCAGGAACACCTACGCACTTGGCAGCAACCTCTGCGACAGGAACCGCAAGGATGGGTGGCCCAAACCTTGGATTTGGGGATGCTCCCCCCTGGCGCCTATTGGGTGGAAGCCGAGGGACTGGAGAGCCCTGATACCTCAAGTCCATTGCTGCGTTCTGACCATTGGTTTTTAGTCAGTGATTTAGGGCTAATCCAGAAGCAAACCTCCACCGAGCTGGTGGTGCAAGCGGTGCATTTGCGGGAGTTACGGCCTCTGGCCGGGATCCAAGTGCGGGTCATTCCCTGGGAGGGGGATCCCTTGACGGGCACCACCGATGCCGATGGCCTGGCTAGGTTCACCCTGCCCTCAGAAGATAACCCTTCGGTCATGATTTATGCCCAGGGATCCGACCCTAGCCTGCAATCTTTGTCTACTAGCTATGCCTATGGTTGGAATCAGGGTGAGCGAATCTACGCCTACACCGACCGCCCCTTGTACCGGCCCGGGCAAACGGTCTATTTCCGCGCCCTGATTCGGGATCAAACCACCCTTACTCCTCCCCCTGCCGGCACCCAGGTGACTCTTTCTATAGTTGCCCCCAATGGGGATCCCCTTGCCCAGCAAACCCTGACCACCACCGCCTTTGGAAGCGTGCATGGGTCGTTCCAACTGCCGGAAGAAGCCTCCTTAGGCAGTTATGGTCTGGATTGGCAGGTGCTGGGTCCACAGAGTACCAGCCGCGAACACACCTCCTTTCAGGTGGAAGCCTATCGCAAACCTGAGTTTGAGGTAACGGTCACCCCTGGCCGAGCTTGGTTGCTACGCGGGGGATCCCTGACGGTACAGACGGAGGCCCAGTATCTTTTTGGCGGGCCTGTGGCCGATGCGCAGCTGCACTATCGCGTCTTTAGCCATCCCGATTGGAGCCTGCGCTACAGCCTCTTACCCCGCTCCGAGGCGGAGAACTTTTTTGCTGAGGACCTTGAAGCAGATACAGGTTATTACGGCGGTTATGGTCGGCTGGTGGCCGAAGGAAAGGGCTTTACCGATGCTCATGGCCGAGCCGAGTTTCGCCTCAACCGGCTTTTGCAGGATTTGGACTGGGAAGAAGACAGCTACTGGGGTGGCCAAGAGGTGCAGCAGCTGCGTATCGAGGTGGAGGTGACTGACCTCAGTCGCCGGGTGGTTACTGGAACCGCTCGGGCCTGGGTCACCGCTGCCCCCTTTGCTCTCTTTGCAGAAGCGGATCGCCATCTACCTGCCCCAGGGGAGGCAGTGACCTATCGGTTGCAAGCCCGGGATTACGACGGCAGACCAGTCAATGTCTCGGGGGAAATGCGTCTGGAGCGCTGGCGCTGGGATCCCCGCAGCAGCAGCTACCAACGTCAGGCAACTCTCCGGCAACAGACCTTTCCAGTTGACAACGGCACAGGGACCGTAACGCTGAATTTGCCCGTTGACCTGGAGCCTGGAGACTATCGAGTTCAATTGACAGCACGGGATGCCCAAGGGAGGCGAGCCCAGGACATCAGCTACCTGTGGGTGGTAGAGCCCGGTAGCCCCCTGCACAGCTGGGGAGCAACCCCAAGCTTAGAGATTATCCCGGATCGGCAGATCTATGAGGTGGGGGAACAAGCGCAACTGTTGATTGTCTCACCGGTGCCGGATGTGACTGTACTGGTGGGCATTGAGGGATCCCGATTGCATCAGGTGCAGGTGCTCCGTTTACAAGGCCATACCGCCACCTTGACCCTCCCCATCACCGCCGAGTACCGCCCCAACATCTACGCCACGGCCACCGTCATCGGCCCGGAGCGACGGCTGTACCAAAATGAAACTCTGCTGCGGGTTTCTCCTGTGGATCGTTTCTTGCAAGTTGAGATTGAAACCGACAAACCCAGTTATCAACCGGGGGAAACCGCTCAAATCCAGATCCGCACCCGTGATGCCCAGGGCCGGCCCGTCAGTGCTGAAGTGGGCTTGGGCATTGTAGACAGCGCCATTTACCTGCTCCGCCCGGATCCCACCCCGGATATCCGCCGCTTCTTCTATAGGCGTCTCTACAACCAGGTTACCACGAGCACTTCTTTTCCCCGGCAGTACCCCGGTGGGGCCGATAAGCTGGCCAACCAAATCCGCCAGGATTTTCAGGATACCGCCGCTTGGTTCCCCGATCTGGTGACGGATGCCAATGGCTTAGCTCAGGTGCAGGTGCGCTGGCCGGATAATCTCACCACCTGGAGACTAACCGCTCGGGCTGCCACCGCCGACACCCAAGTGGGATCCGCCCTGAGCAACCTCTTGGTGAGCAAAGATCTGCTGCTTCGTCTGGCTGCCCCCCGCTTTTGGCAGGTGGGGGATACCCTGACCTTGGCGGCCATTGTGCAAAACCGCACCGATCAGCCCCAGCAGGTGGAGGTGCGCCTAGAGGTGCCGGGGAACCTACAGCTGCAAGGCAATCCTCGCCAACGCATCAGTGTGGCAGCCCAGGGAGCCGAACGGGTGGAATGGCCGCTGCAGGTGCTGGGGGCCGGAGAGACGACGGTGCGCGCCTGGGCGGAAGGAAGCAGGCTCCAGGATGCTCTGCAACTCACCCTCCCCAGCCGGCCTTTTGGGGCAGTGCAACGCTTCTCGGAATCTGGACAACTGCCGGGATCCACCCCTCTGACCTTGCCCTTGCCATGGCCGCAGACCTGGGTAGCGGGATCCCGACACGCTCGTCTGGAATTGACTGCTAGCCCCCTGGCAGCTCTGCTGGGGCCGCTGGATTACCTGGTGGAGTTTCCCTATGGCTGTACCGAACAGACCTTAAGCCGCTTTTTGCCCGCCCTGGCCCTGGAGCTGGCCGGCCAACGCTTGGGACTGAGCCTAGGATCTGCAACCTTAGAACGGTTACCCAGAGTGTTGCAGGCGGGATTACAACGCCTTGAGGGATCCCAAAACTTTGACGGTGGCTGGGGCTGGTGGGCCTACGACAGCAGTAACCCTTATCTAACCGGCTACATCCTGCAGGGACTTTCTCTAGCCCAAGCCGCTGGTTATTCCCCCAAAGGGTGGCAGGTGGAACGAGCCTTAAACTACCTAAGGGAGCAACTGGGTCAACCCCAAACCCTCTCCCCTGATCTACGAGCCTATGTTATCTACAGCCTTGCCCTCTGGGATCCCTCTGGTTCTTCATCGGCAATGCCTGCTTTGGAACAGCTTTCCACC